>NZ_JSFH01000009.1:0-300000 GCF_000784835.1 Thermotoga sp. Mc24
AAATTTTTCGTTACCGGTAATTGCATACTCTGTATCTACCTTCTGATGCTAAATACATACAACACCCACTTTGTGAATGATTGGAACTATCTTGGTTTGTATGCATAAAACACAATCAGTTTTGACAAATAAATTTCTATCTAACTTCAGATCCTGAATCATTGTCACTTCAAAGTTAACCTTTCCTTAATTGTCTTCGGTTTGAAATACTGATACAATTAAGCTAAAATAGTTACTGACCCGACGGAGGCGCGCCCGAGATGAGTAGGCTGTCCCATCAAGGGAGGAATCGGGGGCAGCTGAAAGGCGAGGGCGCCGAAGGGTGCAGGGTTCCTCCCGCTCTGCATGCCTGGGGGTATGGGGAATACCCATACCACTGTCACGGAGGTCTCTCCGTGGAGAGCCGATCGGGTCTGGAATCAGAAAAAGATTTCAGACCTGATTTGGCGTCTCTTCGGGGAGTGAAGAGACGCTTTTTTTATTATGTCAAGGAGGGATGAAGGTGAAAGTAGGAGTAGTTGGTGCTACAGGAGAAGTTGGAAGAACGATGGTGAAGGTACTCGAAGAATTCAACGTTCCCGTCACTGAGCTCAGGCTCTTTGCTTCGGAAAGATCCGTGGGTAAAGAAATTGAATTCAAAGGTGAAAAGTTCAAAGTAGAACTTCTCACGGAAGAATCGATGAAATGGAGGTGCGATTACCTCCTGTTTTCCGCGGGTGCCAGTGTTTCCAAAAAGTTCGCTCCTATTGCAGCTGAAAACGGAGTAACTGTTATAGATAACTCTTCCGCTTTCAGACTGGAGAAGGAAATCCCCCTCGTGGTTCCAGAGGTGAACGCCCATCTTCTCAAGGGATACACGGGAATAATAGCAAACCCGAACTGTTCAACAATCCAGATGATTCTCTCCATTTACAAGCTCCACGAAGTTTACGGAATTGAAGAGATCTTTGTGTCAACGTATCAGTCCGTTTCCGGAGCCGGTCACAAGGGAATCGAAGAACTTTTCGCTCAAGAAAGAGGAGAAAACGTGATGAAGGTCTTCCCGAAACCCATTCACAGAAACGTCATTCCTCTCATAGGTGATATGCAGGAAAATCTTTTCTCCCAGGAAGAGATGAAGATGGTGAACGAAACGCGAAAGATTCTGAACGATTACTCGATAAGGGTGTATCCAACAACGGTAAGAGTACCCGTTCTGTACGGACACTCTGAAGCGGTCATGGTGAGGTTCAAGAAACCTTACGAGTCTCTCGAAAAGGTGAGAGAAATCATAGCCTCTGGAGAAGACGTGGTGGTGACGGACGATCTCGTAACACCGGTGGATGTCGCAGGAAAGAACGAAACTTACGTTTGCCGCCTCAGAGCAGCCGATGAAAGATCTATTCTCTTCTGGAACGTGGCGGACAACATTCGTGTGGGAGCCGCGACCAACGCTGTCAGAATTCTTCTGAAGCACGCTGAGATGAACGGAAAGGTGTGATAGTGTGTGCTATTCGGCCAATGGGAACACCTTCCTCATAGTTGACAACACACAAAAGAGGATACCCGAAGAGAAAAAACCAGATTTTGTCAGGGAAAATGTGGGCGATCTAGATGGAGTCATATTCGTTGAGCTGGTCGATGGGAAATACTTCATGGATTACTACAACCGGGATGGGAGTATGGCTGCCTTCTGTGGAAACGGAGCGAGGGCCTTTTCTCAGTACCTCGTAGACAGAGGCTGGACTGAGGAAAAAGAATTCACTTTCCTTTCCAGGGCTGGAGAAATAAAGGTGATCGTTGACGACGGTATCTGGGTGAGGATGCCGAGGGTTTCAGAAAAGAAAGAGATGAAAGTGGATGGTTACGAAGGATATTTCATCGTTGTGGGTGTTCCGCACTTCGTTCTGGAAGTGAAAGACATCGACGAACTGAACGTGGAAAAACTCGGAAGAGATCTCAGACATAAAACAGGTGCGAACGTGGATTTCTACGAGGTGCTTCCCGATCGTCTCAAGGTGAGAACGTACGAAAGAGGAGTGGAAAGGGAAACAAAAGCCTGTGGAACGGGTGTTACGTCTGTTTTCGTTGTGTATCGAGATAAAACAGGAGCAAAAGAGGTGAAGATCCAGGTGCCAGGAGGCACTCTCTTTTTGAAGGAAGAAAACGGAGAAATCTTTCTCAGGGGGGATGTGAAAAGATGTTCAGAGGAGTAGGAACTGCCATTGTTACACCTTTCAAAAGCGGTGAACTCGATCTTGAGTCTTACGAAAGGCTCGTCAGGTACCAGCTCGAAAACGGTGTCAACGCATTGATCGTCCTTGGAACAACTGGTGAATCTCCAACCGTCGACGAAGACGAAAGAGAAAGGCTCGTTTCCAGAACTCTCGAGATCGTTGATGGGAAAATCCCGGTGATCGTGGGAGCGGGAACAAATTCCACCGAAAAAACACTGAAACTCGTTAAGCAGGCGGAAAAACTCGGAGCGAACGGTGTTCTCGTGGTCACCCCGTATTACAACAAGCCCACACAGGAAGGACTCTATCAGCATTACAAGTACATCTCTGAGAGAACGGATCTTGGGATCGTTGTTTACAACGTTCCCGGAAGAACCGGTGTGAACGTTCTTCCTGAAACCGCCGCGAGGATCGCTGCAGATCTTAAAAACGTTGTGGGAATAAAAGAGGCAAACCCGGACATAGACCAGATAGACAGAACGGTATCACTGACAAAACAGGCAAGAAGCGATTTCATGGTGTGGTCCGGCAACGATGACAGAACGTTCTATCTTCTCTGTGCAGGTGGGGACGGTGTCATTTCTGTTGTGTCGAACGTGGCACCGAAACAGATGGTGGAACTCTGCACAGAGTACTTCAACGGAAACCTCGAAAAATCGAGGGAGATTCACAGAAAACTCAGACCTCTCATGAAAGCGCTGTTTGTGGAAACGAATCCAATACCAGTTAAAGCTGCTTTGAATCTCATGGGATTCATAGAGAACGAGCTGAGACTTCCACTCGTACCCGCCAGTGAAAAGACGATGGAACTTCTCAGGAACGTGCTCAAGGAGAGTGGATTGCTATGAAGTACGGAATAGTTGGTTACTCCGGAAGGATGGGCCAGGAGATCCAGAAAGTCTTCTCGGAGAAAGGACACGAACTCGTTTTGAAGGTGGATGTGAACGGGATTGAAGAGCTGGACTCTCCAGATGTTGTGGTTGACTTTTCTTCACCTGAAGCACTCCCGAAAACGGTGGAGCTGTGTAAAAAATACAGGGCTGGACTCGTTCTGGGAACAACCGCCCTGAAAGAAGAACACTTCCAGATGCTGAGGGATCTTTCAAGAGAGGTACCCGTTGTTCAGGCCTACAACTTTTCCATTGGTATAAACGTTCTGAAGAGATTCCTCTCAGAACTCGCCAGAGTCCTTAAAGACTGGGATGTTGAGATCGTGGAGACGCACCATCGCTTCAAAAAAGACGCACCCTCCGGAACCGCGATTCTTCTGGAGAGCGCGCTGGGAAAGAGCGTTCCCATTCACTCCCTGAGAGTGGGTGGTGTCCCGGGAGACCACGTGGTCGTCTTTGGAAACATAGGTGAGACTATCGAGATAAAGCACAGGGCGATTTCGAGGACTGTTTTCGCTATAGGCGCCCTGAAGGCTGCAGAGTTTCTTGTGGGAAAAGATCCCGGTATGTACAGTTTCGAAGAAGTGATCTTTGGGGGTGAGTGAGTTGGACGCAAGAGAAATCATAGAAATGATAGCCAAAGCCAAAAAGAAAACTCCCATAGTCGCTTACATAAAAGGTGATTTGGCGGGCATAGATTTCTCCAGTTTCAAATTCTTCGGTGATGAAAAGTTCGGAATTCTCTTTGGAGAGTACGAAGATTTCAAAAAGCTTCTCGAAGAGCACAAGGAAAAAATAGAAGACTACCATCTCGAGGTGAAAGCGAGAAACTCCGCGCTCCCTCTGGCAGATCTCACGAAATACAAAGCAAGAATAGAACCGGGAGCGATCATAAGGGACATGGTGGAAATAGGGGAAGGCGCTGTGATCATGATGGGAGCTGTCATAAACGTTGGTGCAGTGATCGGTGAAGGAACGATGATAGACATGAACGCGGTCATTGGTGGAAGGGCGATCATAGGAAAGAAGTGCCACATAGGTGCCGGTGCGGTGATAGCGGGTGTTATAGAGCCTCCGAGTGCAAAACCCGTTGTCATAGAGGACGAAGTGGTCGTGGGAGCGAACGCTGTAATCCTTGAAGGTGTGACGGTCGGAAAAGGTGCGGTTGTCGCGGCCGGTGCGGTTGTAACGAAGGATGTTCCTCCCTACACGGTCGTGGCTGGTGTTCCCGCGCGTGTGATAAAACAAATAGACGAAAGAACAAAAGAGAAGACAAAGATAGTTGATGAACTCAGAAATCTCGAATGAATGGAGGTCTGGGAAATGAACGTGGTGGTTCAAAAGTATGGAGGAAGCTCCGTTGCCACACCGGAGAGAATAAAGAACGTTGCCCAGAGAATCAAGAAGAAAGTGGACGAAGGGTACAAAGTCGTGGTCGTTGTCTCCGCTATGGGAAAGACAACGGACAACCTCATAAAACTCGCAAAGGAGATCTCTCCAAAGCCGGATTCGAGGGAACTCGATATGCTCCTTGCAACGGGAGAACAGGTTTCCGCCGCGCTCCTTTCGATGGCCCTGAAAGATCTCGGAATAAAGGCCAAATCTTTGAACGCGTTCCAGGTGAAAATAAAAACCACTTCACATCACACGAGTGCTCGCATCGTGGATATAGACGACAGTGTGATCTGGGAAAATCTGAAAGATTACGACGTTCTCGTCGTAACGGGCTTTCAGGGTGTGAACGAACACGGTGATCTGACCACGCTTGGCCGGGGCGGTTCGGATACATCTGCCGTGGCGCTTGCAGCAAAACTCAGAGTTCCTTGTGAAATCTACAGCGATGTGGACGGGATATACACCTGTGACCCGCGTGTTCATCCGAGGGCCAAAAAACTCGCTTACATCACCTACGACGAAGCACTCGAGCTCACCGCTCTCGGTGCGAAGGTTCTTCACTCAAGATCCGTGGAAATAGCTAAGAAATACGGGATACCCATTTACTGTGCATCTTCTTTCACCGAAGAGGAGGGAACCATGGTGGTAGAAAGACTTCCGGAGTGGCTGGAAGAACCTGTTGTAACAGGAGCAACGATTTCTCATGGTCAGATAAAAGTTTCCATATCTTTCCTCCCAAAGGATGTGAAGTACATCACGGCCATCTTCGAGGAAGTTGGAAAGAAAGCCCTGAACGTGGACATGATTTCCCTTGTTCCTTCGAACGGCAAGATTTTCCTCTCCTTCACAATTCTCGAAGACCACAAAGAAGATCTGGACGAGGCGCTCAAAGAGGCTCTCAGAGACGTGGAAGGATGGAAATCCACCTACGAAGGAGGTTTTGCCAAACTCTCCATAGTTGGGGTGGGAATGAGAACGAGCCCGGGTGTGGCCGCCAGGTTCTTTGAAGCGCTGGAAAGGGCGGGTGTCACACCGGAACTTGTCACGACGTCGGAGATAAAGATCTCCTGTCTCGTCCCTGAAGAGAAAGCGGAAGAGGCACTGAAATCGGTGATCGAAGAATTCGAACTGTGAGGTGAAGAAATGGACATCTTGTGGAAAGTGGCAGAGATCCATGGGACACCCGCTTACGTGTACTTCGAGGAAACACTGCGAAAAAGAGCACGTCTTGTAAAAGAGGTCTTCGAGGGGGTGAACCTCCTTCCGACGTTTGCTGTGAAGGCGAACAACAATCCTGTTCTGCTGAGGATTCTAAGAGAAGAAGGTTTCGGAATGGACGTGGTGACAAAAGGAGAACTCTTCGCGGCTAAACTGGCGGGAGTTCCTTCTCATTCCGTTGTATGGAACGGCAATGGAAAGAGCGTGGATCAGATGAAACACTTTTTGAGAGAAGGCGTGAGGATCATCAACGTGGATTCGTTCGAGGAGATGGAGATCTGGAAGGAATTGAACCCGGAGGGCGTGGAGTATTTCATTAGGGTGAATCCGGAAGTCGACGCGAAGACACATCCTCACATCTCCACCGGCTTGAAAAAGCACAAGTTCGGAATACCACTGGAAGATCTGGACCTATTCATGGAAAGATTCGGATCAATGAACGTAAAAGGTCTTCATGTTCACATAGGATCACAGATAACACAGGTTGAACCCTTTGTGGAGGCCTTCGACAAAGTCGTCCGGGCTTCTGAAAGGTTTGGATTCGAAGAGATCAACATCGGTGGCGGCTGGGGAATAAACTACAGTGGAGAAGAACTCGACCTGTCCAGCTACAGAGAAAAGGTTGTTCCTGCCTTGAAGAGATTCAAAAGGGTCATCGTTGAAATAGGAAGGTACATCGTAGCACCTTCCGGGTACCTGCTTCTCAGGGTAGTACTCGTCAAAAAAAGAAGTAACAAAACGTTCGTTGTGGTCGATGGAGGGATGAACACCCTCATAAGACCGGCACTTTACTCCGCGTATCACAGGGTTTTCGTTCTTGGAAAACAGGGTAAAGAAGTGAGAGCGGATGTGGTTGGCCCTCTGTGCGAAAGCGGTGACGTGATCGCGTACGACCGGGAACTTCCAGAGGTCGAACCGGGTGACATCATCGTTGTGGAAAACGCGGGAGCCTACGGCTACACCATGTCGAACAACTACAACTCAACCGTACGTCCGGCTGAGGTGCTCGTCGGAGAAGGCGGAGAGATCTCTCTGATAAGAAGGAGAGAGACAGAGATGGACATCTTCAAAGACGTGGTGATGTGAATGAACGAGATCGAACTAAGACACATCCTTCATATGAATCCAGAGCCTTCTTTCAGGGAGTACAGAACAAAAGAGATACTCAGAAAAGCAGTGAGTGATATTGGATACGAGAAGATCATAGAAGTGGCCGGAACAGGCCTGGTGATAGAAAAGAAGGAAACGGAAGATCCGTACGTTGTTCTGAGAGCTGATATGGATGCTTTGCCCATAAAAGAAGAAACGGGTTGGGAGTTCGCATCGCGTAATGACTACATGCATGCATGTGGGCACGACTTTCACATGAGTGTCCTCTACGGTGCTATGAAGAGACTCAAGAACGTGAAAAAGAACTTTCTCTTTGTATTTCAGCCCGCCGAAGAAACGGGTGGTGGAGCAGAAGAGGTTGTGAACTTTCTCAGAGACAGGTACGAAATAAAAGCCGCTGTTGGGTTTCACGTGACTGACGAGTACGATGCCGGAACTGTGGCATCCCGACCCGGAGTGCTTTTTGCCTCAGCCACGGAATTCGATGTATACTTTAAAGGTGTCCCAGCCCATGTGGCGTTTGCCGAGAAGGGAAAAAATGCTCTGAAGGCAGCGGTTTCTTTTCTCAACTGGCTCTACAACAAAAAGTGGAACGCTCTTGTGGGGGTTGGCAAAATCTCGGGAGGACGAGCGAGGAACATCGTTCCGGATGAGGTAAAATTAGAAGGAACGATAAGATCAGAAGCGCTGAGAATAACGGAAGAAGTGATATCCGATATGGTAAAACAACTTGGGGAACTGAAGGAAAAAACGGGGGTTGATTTTGCTGTTGAAAGGGGCAGTGTCTATCCTGAAGTGAGGGTGGATCAAAACCTCTTTGAAACTCTCAGAGAAACCTGTCAGAGGTTGGGTTTTTCTTTCGTTGAATGTGAGATGAAGTGGACTGGAGAGGACTTTGGGTATTTCTCGCAGATCTTTCCTTCTCTCTCTTTCTGGTTTGGCGTGGGAGAAGGGGAGCGTTTTGGGCTGCACCATCCGCGTTTTTTGCCGAATGATAGGTATATACCCATGGCGGCGGATCTTTTGACTGGGCTCGCTATGGTCGTTTGAGGAGAGTGAACACTATGACCACAGAAGAGATAATTGAACGTTTGAAATCGAAAAAGGTAAAACTCACAACCCAGAGGATGGAAATTATAAAATTCGTATCCGAAATGAAGGAAGGCCATTTTGAGGCAAAGGAGCTTTTTGCCATCCTGTCAAAGAAAGTTCCTTCGCTTTCCATAGCCACTCTTTACAGTGTTCTTTACCTTCTAACGGATTTTGGTGTTGTTTATGCCTTCAGTGATGGTCAGAAAACGGTCTTCGATTTCAATCCGGAGCCACATGGGCACTTCGTTTGCAAAGAATGCGGAAAGATTGAAGACGTAGAAATAAAGGAACTGAAACTTGGAGAGATAAAAGGCAAAAGAGAAAAAATCGAACTGGTGATAAAAGGTGTCTGTGAGGAGTGTTTGAAGAAGGTGAAAGATTGAAGTACCTTGCGCAACTTTTTTCTCTCCTTCTCGTGATCATAGGAATTCTGGGTCTGGTTGTCTGGGCAGGATTGTACTTTCTGGCGCCTTACATTGAGGGATTTGTAGGAATAAAACTCCCGGAAAATATTTCGAATGTTCTTCTGGGGTGTTTTCTGCCAATACTCGGCTCGGGTGTTCTCCTCAACTTCTACATTTCTTCCGGGATCAAGTGGCTTGTTGTATTTGGCTTTGTTGTTCTTTCCGTTTCTTTTGTGAGCGAGATTTATGGGCTGTACATCCTCAGGGGGATCTTTTTGAAGATCGCTCCCGATTATCTTATCTTCCTTCTCTTCACAATGGTTTCCCTTGCCTATTTTCTCACGATCATCAGGAGGGATGAAGACTGAGGGTTCTCGGCGTTGTTGTGGAGTACAATCCGTTCCACAACGGACATCTCTATCATCTGACTTCGGCCAAAGATCTCGTGAAGCCGGACTACACGATCGCTGTGATGAGCGGTAATTTCTGCCAGAGAGGTGAACCAGCCGTCATAGATAAATTCGCGCGGGCAGAGATCGCTCTCAGAATGGGAATAGATGTTGTTCTGGAACTACCCGTTGTTTTTGCCACACAGGATGCCGGAGGATTTGCTTTCGGTGCGGTGAGCGTGTTGGATGCAACGGGTGTTGTCACAGATGTGGTCTTTGGAAGCGAATCAAACGACATCGGGTTTCTTCAAAGAGTGGCGCAAATTCTTTACGAGCAACCCGACGAATACCAGAAGTTTTTGCATGAAGAGTTGAAAAAAGGCTACTCTTTCCCCAATGCCAGGAAGTACGCTCTGATGAGGTATTTTTCCATGAAAGGTTGGAACGAGGAAGAAGTCCTGAGACTCGAAAAGTCGAACGATATCTTAGGGGTGGAGTACATTCATTCTGCTCTGAAGATAGGTTCTAACATCAGATTCCACACGATAAAAAGGGTAGGAGCGGAGGAGAAAGACACCAGCTTCAGGGGACGATTCTCCAGTGCAACGGCGATAAGAAACCTTATAAGAGAAGAAAGGTGGGAAGAAGTGAGAGATTCTCTTCCAGAAGATTCTTTTGAGATCCTCATGAGGGAGATAAACGAAGGGCGTGGACCCGTTTTCCTCGAGAACATGGGAGATTTTCTCCTTTCATTTTTCAGACTGAAAAACATGGAGTTCTTCGAGAGAATCCATGGTTTTTCCGAGGGACTCGAAAAGAGGTTTCACATCTGTGCCAGACAAACAGGATCTTACCAAGATTTTCTGGAGTGTGTCAAAGCCAAGCGTTTCACCTTTTCTCGAATAAGAAGACTCGCTCTCTTTTCGGTGTTCGAGGTGAACAAAGAATTCGTTGAAAAAAGCAACGCAAAGGGGCCTCAGTACATCAGGATCCTTGGATTCACAGAGAAGGGAAGGAAAATCCTTTCTCTCATGAGAAAGAAGGCAAAACTTCCGATCGTAACGAACATGTCCCTCTACAGGAAAGTTCTGGAGAAAACAGACCTACCAGTTGATAAACAACTCTTTTTTGAACAGATCGATCTCGACGTGAGGACGACGAACTTCTACTCGATGTTCTTTCCAGCGGTGGAACAGCGCTGTGGAGAACGAGACTTTTCCATTCATCCCATCTTTCTGAGAACGGAGACATAGAAGGGAATTATCGTCTCGTCAGGAAGCATCAGAAAGCCGTAACCATCCCAGATTCCTTCCACTTCGAATTCTTTCATTTTGTCTCTGGTATCGATCACTTCAACGTCTTTCCTCTCGGAGACGAATCTTTTCACCACTTCGGTGTTTTCTTCTTTCGTCACAGTACAGGTGCTGTAGAGGAGGATACCACCCTTTTCCAGAAGCTGCCAGGCCTGCTGTACCATCCTCAGCTGAATTTCTGAGAACTTCTTGAAATCCTCTTTGTTCACTCTCCTCAAAACCTCCGGATGGTTTCTTGCCGTACCCAGCGAAGTACAGGGAGCGTCCACCAGAATCCTGTCGAATGTGTCCTGTACGTACTCTGTGAGTCTTTCGGCATCGGCGATTTTTGTCTCTATCGAAGAGAGTTTCAGGCGTTTCGCGTGTTTTTCGACAAGCTGTGTCTTCTCTCTGCTTATATCAACGGCCAGTATCTTTCCCTGGTCTTTCACCAATTCGGCGATAGCGGTGGTCTTGCCACCCGGTGCCGCGCAGGTGTCCAGTACTCTCAGTCCGGGTTTCAGTTCCATGAAAAAGGGCACAAGTTGTGAAGACTCTCCCTGAACACTTGCGAGTCCATCCTTTATCACTCTGGAGTCGTTCATCGAAATTCCGAGTTTCCTTACAACCAGAGAAAACGGGGCGTGTTTCCCCGGAACTGCCTCCGTGCCCTCTTCGGCGAGAATTTTGATGACTTCCTCTTTAGTGGTTGCAAGTGAATTCACGCGGAGCATGACAGGGAGAGGTTCCTGGTTCCACTTCATAATTCTCAAAACTGCCTCTTCGGGAAGAAAAGATCTCCAGTAGTTCACGATCCACTCCGGATGTGAGTAGATGAGGTGAAGCTCTTTTGGTTCGGGAACAGTTCTCAATCTCCTCAGCACGGCGTTCACCAGTTTTTTGAAGTTTTCGCTCTTCACCAGTTTCACAGTTTCGCTGACCGCCGCGTAATCTGGAACACTGTTCATGAAGAGGAGCTGATAAGCCCCCATCCTCAACGCAACCCTGACAGCGGGTGGGATGTCTTTTTTCTTCAGAAGTTGGTTTATGTACCAGTCCAGAAGCTCTTCTTTCCTCACAACTCCCCACACGAGTTCTTTGAAGAATCTTCTATCTTTATCGTCCAAAAAAGAGAGGACGCTGTCCACGTCCTCTCTCAATATGAATTTTTCCTTCTCGTACTTTCTCAGAAGTCTGTAGGCGAGCAGTCTTACGTTTGTTTTCATCTTCTATCACCGAACAGACCAGCAAGTGCTATCATTCTGAGAAGCTGGAGAAATGCCATCAGTGAAGACGCGACGTAAGTGAGAGCCGCGGCACCGAGTACTTCTTTCACTCCCTTTAGTTCGTACTCCGGCATCAACATCGTTGTTTCAAGGAGCTTCACAGCACGCCTGCTGGCGTTGAACTCAACAGGAAGTGTGATGAGAGTGAAGAGTACCACTAAGGAGAACAAAAGAATTCCCAGTCTTATCAAAAACGGTGTCTGGAAAAAGAGACCAAGAATGAAAATGATCCAAGCAAGCTGAGAACCCGTGACGGCTGCTGGTACCATCAGATTTCTCAGTGCAAGCAGCGGGTATTTTTCTACGTCCTGAAGGGCATGTCCCACTTCGTGGGCTACAACTCCGAGTGAAGCAACGGAAACACCTCTGAAATTCTGTGGAGAGAGCCTGAGCACCTTCCGGTATGGGTCGTAATGGTCAGACAGGAAACCGGAAACGACCTCTATCTTCACGTTGTAGATTCCCGCGTTCTCAAGGAGTCTTTTTGCAAGTTCATATCCTGTGAGTCCAAGAGAGGACCTTACCCGTGAGTACTTGTTATAGGCAGACTGAACCCGTGCCTGCGCCCAGAGAGCCAGAATAATGCCGGGAATCAGAATGATGAACGTTGGCTCGAAAAAGAAGAACATCGTATCACCTCCTCAGCCGAACACGTGCACTACCAAACCACTCAAAAGTTTTGGCTCAAACCATGTTGATTTCGGCGGCATGATCTTTCCTTCATCTGAGACTTTCATAAGCGTTTCTATGTTCACCGGATACATCGCGAAGGCCACATCGAACTCTCCCTTGTCCACCATTCTTTCCAGTTCGCACAGGCCCTTTATTCCACCAACGAAGTCTATTCTCTCATCTTCGCGAGGATTGGAAATACCGAAGATGGGTTCCAGAACCTCACGCTGAAGAATGTTCACATCGAGGCTCTCAACGATTTCCTCCGGCACTCTTTTTGGAATCAGGACGTACCATTTTCTGTTGCCCACGTACATGGTTATTTCGTGTTCTCTGGATGGTCTTGCAGGTACCTTGTAGGATCTGTACGTTTCGAATTTTTCCTGGAGTTTTTCGAGTAATTCCTCTGGCGTGAGTTGAGATTTCACCACTCTGTTGTAGTCGAATATTCTGAGCTGGTTGTGGGGGAACGCTGTGGCCATGAAGTAATTGTGAGGTCCTTTTCCTATCTTCTCGTCCAGTATGTCGCTGACCCTGGCTGCAGCCGCTGCCCTGTGGTGACCATCCGCTATGTAGAGTTCCTCCACTCTCTCAAAGAGCTTCTTTATTTCATTCACTTCGTTTTCATTCTTGACAACGAAAAACTCATGGATGACATCGAGATCATCGCGTATTCTATAGACAGGCTCCTGAGAATCAGCAATTTCGGAGAGTTTTCTATCGAATTCTTCAAAGGCTCTGTAGAAAAGAAAGACCTGTCCTGTGTGTGCACGTGTTTTCAGAATGTGTTGAACTCTTTCCTCTTCTTTCTTTTTTCGGGTAAGCTCGTGTTTCTTTATTCTACCCTTTTTGTACTCCTCCACAGGAAAGAGCGCTACTATTCCTGTTTGTGTGTGGTCGCCCATCCTCTGACGGTAAATGTAGAACGCTTCTTTTTCTTCTTGAATAAGGATGCCATCCTCTATGAACTTTTCAAGATTTATCCTGGCTTTCTCCATGTCTTCGGGTGTAGGATCCATCTCTATTTCGTGTGTTTCTGCTTCAACGCGAGTTACTCTGAGAAAGCTGAGTGGGTTTTTCTTTATCGTTTCTTTGGCTTCAAGAAAGGAAACCACATCGTAGGGTTTGGCCACGAATTTTTCGGCTATCTCTTCCCTGGGTCTGAATCCTCTGAAGGGTTTGATCTCCATTCACCCCATACCTCCTCAACGTATTTTTTCTGTTTTTCGAACATCTCTTTGGAGTTTCTGTCTTCGAACTCGTGATCGTATCCTGCAAGGTGAAGTATCCCGTGGATCACCACTTCCAGCAATTCCTTTTCGAAGGTGTTGTTGAACTCCCTCGCATTTTCTTCTACGATCAGAGGACAAACGTAAATTTCTCCATAGACGTCTTCTTCCATGAGGGGAAAGGTGAGCACGTCTGTGGGAAGATCCTGACCTCGAAACTGCTGGTTGAGCTCCTTAATTTCATCTTCACTCACAAGAATCACGTTTACATGTACGTCTCCTATCTCTTTCTTTACGATTTCTTCGAGTTTTTCTTTCAAATTTTCGAGAAGTTTCGATCCTTTACCTTCACCCAGTATTCTTATCATTTATCTTTACCACCTTCTGAATTTTTTCTTCCTCGGGGTATTCAATTCTGGAACTGAACAGGTTCACGAGAACCTGAAGGAACGCGTCGGAAATCTCTTCGAGCTCACTCAGAGTGATGCCTGACTCATCGAGTTGCCTCTCAAAGAATATGGAAGATATGACATCTTCGACACATTCCTTGATCTGAGAAACAGAGGGTGATTTCAAGCTTCTTGAAGCGGCTTCCACGGAGTCGGCGAGCATGATAATGGCTGCTTCTCTGAACTGTGGCTTGGGGCCCGGATAGCGGAATTCCTCTTCGGGAATGTCCTCAAACTGTTGTTTCGCCTTGTAGTAGAAATACTTCTGCGATCTTGTACCGTGATGCTGGGGAATTATGAATTCAACGAGGAGGGGGAGTCGGTATTTTCTTGCAAGTTCCACACCGTACTTCACGTGCTCGTTCAAAACGAGGTGGCTGAGAGAGGGGGTTATGTCTTCGTGGGGATTTTTACCGTCTCTAATGTTTTCAGTGAAGAAGTGAGGGCGTTTCATCTTCCCTATATCGTGATAGTAAGCTCCTATTCTTGCCAGAATGGGGTTTGCGCCTATTTTCTCCGCTGCAGTTTCTGCTAAGTTTGCGACGATCACACTGTGATAATAAGTTCCTGGAGCTTTAATGGAAAGCATCTTGAGCAACGGATGGTTCAGATTTCCAAACTCTACGAGCCCAAGATTCGAGTAAAGGCGACTTGTGTATTCCACGTAAGGCAGTATTCCAAGAACCAGAATACCTGAAAAGATCGGATTCAAAATAGCAGCTACCAGGTCGTACGGCGTGTACTCGATTTTCAGTCCAAACTTCATGAACAGAGATGTTCCCATAAGAGCAAGAGATGTAAAGGCAGAAGATTTCACCACATCCAGTCTTCTGTTCGCTTTGGAGAGAGTCACTGCCGCAACAAAGGTTGTTGAAATGAACGGCAGAAGAAGAAAGATATCGTAACTCCATCGATACAGAGCAAGCAAAGCCATCAAAAATCCACTTGTTATGGCTATTTCTGGGGAAAAGAACACGAGTTCTATGAGGGCAACCGGTATGTATACAGGTGTCACGAAAGGGCCTATCTCCGGGAAAGAAAATCCAATGAAAGAAGCTCCGAGCAGGATCAGAGCCAGATGAGTATAGGTGAACACTTCACTGAGCCAGTACTTTCTGTAATATCTGGTGCTCATCTCCACCAGAGCGAACCAGACAACGAGGGCGACCAGTGCCTCAAAGGTGAAATTCAAAGGTCGGATTCCTGTACGAACGTGCACCAGCATCAGAGAAAGAATCACTGTAATCGTTACCAGGAGGAAACGCTTTCGATTCATGGCTTCCTCGACCTTTCGTACTCTTCGTAGGCCTTTATGATCTTCTTCACGAGAGGATGCCTCACAACATCGCTTTCGTTCAGATACACGAATTCTATACCAGAGATTCCTTCTAAAATTTTCTGACACTCTATGAGACCGGACTTTTCTTTCTCGATATCCACCTGGGTGATGTCTCCCGTTATGACCGCCTTGGAATTGAATCCGAGTCTGGTGAGGAACATCTTCATCTGCTGGTATGTGGTGTTCTGGGCTTCGTCCAGAATGATAAAGGAGTTATTCAAAGTCCTTCCTCTCATGTAAGCGAGCGGTACGATCTCTATGATGCCTCTTTCACGGTAGCTGTTGAATTTGTCCGGGGATGTGATATCTATGATGGCGTCGTAAAGAGGTCTGAGATAAGGTTCCACTTTTTCAGACAGATCTCCCGGCAAGTATCCAAGCTTCTCTCCGGCTTCAACGGCTGGTCTTGTGAGGATGATTCTGTTCACCTTTCCCATTTTCAGATAGTCTAAAGCAACGGCCACTGCCAGGTACGTTTTTCCTGTACCGGCTGGACCTATCACGAACACCACGTCGTTCTTTTCGACTGCTTCCAGATACTTCTTCTGGCCGAGTGTCTTCGGCTTCACTTTCTTGCCGATGATCAATCCTCTGCTGTCGTTTGAGAACACTTCTTTCACACTTTCTGAGTTCGAAACTCTCTCCACGAGATACTCGAACTCAGTCCAGTCCAGAAGGTGACCGTCCCGTGTTATGGATATGATCTCATCGAGCACCCGATGGGCTGCATCGACACTTTTCTCATCCATGCCTTTTATAAGAATCTCACTGTCTCTCACCGCGAATTCCACGTTGAAGAGTTTTTTCAGATACCTCGCGCGCTTGTCGTACTGTCCGAATATCTCCAAAACGGCCACATCTTCTGGAATTCTTATTCTTCTAACTGCAACCGTGGGTTTCACCTCCACACTGGTATACTTTCTAAGGAAATTATACTACGAGGAGCGTGGTGAAATGGAGGAAACTCTTTTGAAGACAGCTTTGAAAATCTTTGAGGAGAAGAAGCTGAGTTTGCTGGTTTATAACGGTCGGACGATCTTCGAAAGCAAAGGCAGTGGTCTAAAACCATTGATAGAACTCTACCGAAGCTTCGATAATCTGGAAGGAAGTCTGGTGATCGACAAGATGGTTGGAAAGGCTGCAGTTTCTTTTCTGTTGAAAATGAGACCCGACCACATCCACGCAAAAATTATAAGTGAGCCGGCTTTAAAATTACTGAATGGATACGGACAGTCTTTCAGCTACGATAAAAAGATACCTTTTGTCCTCGCAAGAAATGGCAAAAGTATGTGCCCATTCGAAAAACTGGTTCTGGAGATGGACAACCCGGAGGAAATCATAAGGATTGTTCTTTCAAAATTCACGTCACTTTAAATGAAGTTTTAAACTACTTATGATAAATTGATGAGAGGTGCTTGCTTTCTTTGTTGACAATATACAAATTGAAGAGTAAAATTAAACTTCGGCTTGGAGTAAAACGGAAGGGAGGATGAAGATGCCAACGATCAATCAATTAATCAGGTACGGCAGGAAACCGAAGAAGAAAAAGTCAAAAGCTCCTGCTCTTCAGGGAAACCCTCAAAAGAGGGGTGTGTGTATAAAAGTTTCTACGATGACACCGAAAAAACCGAACTCCGCTCTCAGAAAGATCGCAAGGGTGAGGCTTTCAAATGGAATAGAAGTCACTGCGTATATTCCTGGAATTGGTCACAACCTGCAGGAACACTCTGTTGTGCTCGTCAGAGGTGGTAGGGTCAAGGACCTACCTGGTGTCAGGTACAAGATCATCAGAGGGGCTCTGGACGCTGCAGGCGTCGAGGGAAGAAGACAGTCCAGAAGTAAGTACGGTGCGAAAAGACCCAAGGATCAGAAGAAGTGAGGTGACTGTGGGTGCGTAGAAGGAGAGCTGAAATAAGACAGGTACCACCTGATCCGGTGTACGGAGATGTGCTTGTTGCAAAGTTGATAAATAAAGTGATGTGGGATGGCAAAAAAACAACCGCTCAGAAGATCGTCTACGGTGCTTTCGATATCATCAGAGAAAAGACAAAGAAAGATCCTCTTGAAGTTTTCAGGCAGGCTGTAGAAAATGTGAAGCCTGTTCTTGAAGTAAGACCGCGAAGGGTTGGTGGTGCAACTTACCAGGTTCCCATCGAAGTTCAGGAACCGAGGAGGACCTCTCTTGCTCTCAGATGGATAGTTGAAGCTGCAAGAGCCAGAAAAGGAAGGCCAATGAAAGAGAAGCTGGCCGAGGAGATCATAGCAGCATACAACAACACAGGTACGGCCATTAAGAAGAAGGAAGACACTCACAGAATGGCGGAAGCCAACAGGGCATTTGCTCATTACAGGTGGTGATAAGTATGGAAAATGTGGAAGCGAGGTATGTTGACCTGGATAAGCTTAGAAATATCGGTATAATGGCCCATATCGACGCCGGAAAAACTACGACAACAGAGAGAATTCTCTATTACACGGGAAGGAAACACTTTTTGGGAGACGTCGATGAAGGAAACACAACCACTGACTGGATGCCTCAGGAAAAGGAAAGAGGCATTACGATACAGTCTGCTGCCACAACGTGTTTCTGGAAGGGCTATCGAATCAACATAATTGATACACCCGGACACGTTGACTTTACGGCCGAGGTTGAAAGGGCGCTCCGCGTTCTCGATGGAGCAATAGCTGTTTTCGATGCCACGGCGGGAGTCGAGCCTCAGTCAGAAACCGTCTGGAGACAGGCTGACAAGTACAATGTCCCGAGGATCGCTTTCATGAACAAGATGGACAAAGTGGGAGCAGATTTCTACATGGCCGTCGAAACTCTTGTAACAAAACTCAAAGCAAATCCCATTCCAGTACAGATGCCGATCGGTAGTGAGAAAGACTTCCAGGGTGTGATTGACCTCATAAAAATGAAGGCGATCTACTGGGTTAGCGAAGACGGATCGGTGTACGAGGAGAGAGAGATCCCAGAAGAACTCAGAGAAGAAGCGGAAATGAGAAGGGAAGAGATGCTTGAAAAAGTTGCAGAGCTGGACGAAGAAATTCTTGAAAAATACCTCGAAGGTGAAGAGATTTCCGAAGAAGAAATAAAGAGAATCTTGAGAAAAGCAACCATAGAAAACAGGGCAGTTCCCGTTCTCTGTGGAGCGGCGAAAGCCAACAAAGGAATACAACCGCTTCTGGACGCGGTTATAGACTATCTGCCGTCGCCCCTTGATCTTCCGCCGGTGAAGGGCTGGAGGGTTTCCGACGGAGAGATTGTCTACAGAAAACCCGATGAGAACGAACCTTTTACAGCTCTGGTCTTCAAAGTGCAGGTGGATCCATACATAGGAAAGCTCGTGTACTTCAGAGTGTACTCTGGAAGGCTGGAGAAAGGAAGTTACGTTTACAACTCCACAAAGGGCCAGAGGGAGAGAATATCGAGGATCGTCTTCATGCACGCAGACAAGAGAGAGGAAGTTGACTACGTCAGACCCGGTGATATAGCGGCAGGGGTCGGCCTCAAAGTTTCTCAGACTGGAGATACACTCTGCGACGAAAAAGAGCCTGTAATCCTCGAAAAGATCGACTTCCCAGAACCTGTTATTTCTCTTGCTATTGAACCGGCCACGAAAGCCGATGAGGAAAAACTCGTGAAGGCACTGCTTGCTCTCTCTGAAGAAGACCCCACTCTTCAGGTGAGGGTTGACAAAGAAACGGGAGAAACCATCATTTCAGGAATGGGTGAACTCCATCTTGAAATAGTTGTGGACAGGTTGAAGAGAGAGTTCGGCGTCAACGTGAGAGTCGGACAGCCTCAGGTGGCTTACAGGGAAACCATCAAGAGGCCTGCTGAAGCCGAAGGAAAATACATTAGACAGACCGGTGGTAGAGGTCAGTACGGTCATGTGATTCTCAGAATAGAACCCATACCCGAAGAGGAAGGAAAGAACTTCGAATTCATTGACAAGACGGTCGGTGGTGTGATACCGAAGGAATTCATGCCCGCTATCGAAGCAGGTATCAAGGAGGCTATGATGTCTGGGCCTCTTGCGGGATATCCCGTTGTGAGAGTGAGAGCAGTTGTGCTTGACGGATCTTACCACGAAGTTGACTCCTCAGAAATGGCGTTCAAGATAGCTGCTTCGATGGCATTCAAAGAGGCCATGAAAAAAGCGCAACCGGTTCTTCTTGAACCTATCATGAAGCTTGAGATCACTACACCGGAGGAATACATGGGCAACATCATTTCCGATCTCAATTCCAGAAGGGCTAAGATTGAATCTCTCGAAACAAGAGGACATTTGAAAATCGTTGTAGCGAAGATCCCGCTTTCTGAAACTTTTGGATATGCCACAGTGTTGAGATCGCTCAGTCAGGGTAGAGCGAGCTACATCATGCAGTTCTCGCACTACCAGGAAGTTCCGGAGAAAATCGCCGAGAAAATCATCAAGGTTGTTTAAGGAGGGAGAACATGGCGAAGGAAAAATTTGTAAGAACAAAACCGCATGTTAACGTTGGAACGATTGGACATATCGACCACGGAAAGTCCACACTGACAGCCGCTATAACAAAGTACCTTTCTCTCAAGGGACTTGCCCAGTATGTTCCTTACGACCAGATCGACAAGGCTCCTGAGGAAAAGGCAAGAGGAATCACCATCAACATCACACACGTTGAGTATCAGACCGAAAAGAGGCACTACGCTCACATTGACTGTCCTGGTCACGCGGACTACATCAAGAACATGATCACCGGAGCGGCTCAGATGGACGGAGCCATCCTTGTTGTCGCTGCAACCGATGGTCCCATGCCTCAGACAAGGGAACACGTGCTTCTTGCAAGGCAGGTTGAGGTTCCCTACATGATCGTCTTCATAAACAAGACGGACATGGTTGACGATCCTGAACTCATCGACCTCGTCGAGATGGAAGTGAGAGACCTTCTGAGCCAGTACGGTTACCCTGGAGACGAAGTGCCAGTCATAAGAGGTTCTGCTCTGAAAGCCGTCGAAGCTCCTAACGATCCGAATCACGAAGCTTACAAACCTATCCAGGAGCTCCTCGACGCTATGGACAACTACATTCCTGAGCCTCAGAGAGAAGTTGATAAGCCGTTCCTCATGCCTATTGAGGACGTGTTCTCAATCACAGGAAGAGGAACGGTTGTTACAGGAAGGATCGAAAGAGGAAGAATCAAACCCGGTGATGAAGTTGAGATCATAGGTCTCAGCTACGAAATCAGGAAAACCGTTGTTACAAGCGTGGAAATGTTCAGAAAGGAACTCGATGAAGGAATCGCAGGAGACAACGTTGGATGTCTGCTCAGAGGAATCGACAAGGACGAAGTTGAGAGAGGACAGGTTCTCGCAGCTCCTGGAAGCATCAAACCACACAAGAGATTCAAGGCTCAGGTTTACGTCCTGAAGAAGGAAGAGGGAGGAAGACATACACCGTTCACAAAAGGTTACAAACCCCAGTTCTACATAAGAACCGCTGACGTTACAGGGGAAATCGTAGGACTTCCTGAAGGTGTCGAAATGGTTATGCCTGGAGACCACGTCGAAATGGAAATAGAACTCATCTACCCTGTCGCTATTGAAAAGGGACAGAGATTCGCTGTAAGAGAAGGTGGAAGAACAGTTGGAGCTGGTGTGGTCACAGAAGTCATCGAGTGAGGGGGACGCTTCCCCCTCCTTTTTGAGAAAAGAGGGAGGGTGCTTAGAATATGCCTGGACAGAAGATAAGGATAAAACTCAAAGCCTACGATCACGAGTTACTCGACGAATCGGCGAAAAAGATCGTTGAAGTCGCTAAATCCACGAATTCCAAAGTGTCCGGTCCCATTCCCTTGCCAACGGAGCGGACACTCTATTGTGTCCTGAGATCTCCCATGAAACACAAGGACTCCAGAGAACACTTTGAAAAGAGAGTACACAAAAGGCTAATAGATATCATAGACCCATCTCCAAAGACCATCGATGCTTTGATGAGGATAAACCTCCCAGCAGGTGTCGACGTTGAGATCAAACTGTAATCCCTGGAGGTGTCTTTGATGAAGATGATAATTGGAAGAAAAATCGGTATGACGAGAGTATTCGTTGGAAATGATTCCGTTCCCGTTACAGTCATAAAGGCGGGGCCCTGTGTGGTTGTCCAGAAAAAAACCGTTGAGAAAGACGGATACAACGCTGTGCAGCTTGGATTCGAGAAGGCTAAGAAGGTCAACAAACCTCTCGCAGGACACTTCAAAAAATTCGGTGTGGAACCGATGAAAATACTCAGAGAGTTCAGAGTAGAAAATCCCGACGAGTACGAACCCGGACAGGTAATAAAGGTTGACGTGTTTGAAAAAGGTGAGTACGTGGACGTTACTGGCTGGACAAAAGGAAGAGGATTCGCTGGTGCGATGAAAAGATGGGGATTCAGCGGTGGACCGAAGAGCCACGGTTCCAAATTCCATAGAGAACTCGGTTCTGTTGGTCAGCACACGGAACCTGCCAAGATATGGAAAGGTAAGAAAATGCCCGGAAGATATGGAAACGAGAGGGTAACTGTCAGAAATCTTCAAGTTGTGGATATCGATCCTGAAAACGACCTTTTAGTGGTCAAAGGTGGAGTCCCTGGAGCGAGGGGCGGGCTCGTTTTGATCAGGAGCGCCAAGGCCCCGAAAAAGTAACAGTGGAGGAGGAATAAAAGATGGCTCAGGTGGATCTGTTGAATGTGAAGGGAGAAAAAGTAGGGACCCTGGAAATCAGTGATTTCGTTTTCAACATCGATCCCAACTACGACGTGATGTGGAGATACGTGGATATGCAGCTCTCCAACAGGAGAGCTGGAACTGCCTCTACGAAAACAAGAGGAGAAGTCTCCGGTGGTGGCAGAAAACCCTGGCCGCAGAAACACACCGGAAGAGCAAGACACGGTTCCATAAGATCCCCCATCTGGAGGCATGGAGGAATTGCACACGGACCTAAACCGAGAGACTGGAGCAAAAAGCTCAACAAGAAAATGAAGAAGCTCGCTCTGCGATCTGCTCTCTCTGTGAAGTACAGAGAAAACAAACTCTTCGTACTCGATGATCTGAAACTCGAAAGGCCGAAGACGAAATTTCTGAAGGAAATCCTCCAGAACCTTCAGCTTTCCGACAAGAAAACACTGATCGTCCTTCCATGGAAAGATGAAGGATACATGAATGTGAAACTCTCTGGAAAGAACCTTCCCAACGTGAAGGTAATAATTGCGGACAATCCGAACAACAGCAAAAATGGTGAGAAGGCAGTAAGAATAGATGGACTCAATGTTTTTGACATGCTCAAGTACGATTACCTTGTGCTCACCCAGGACATGGTTTCCAAGATAGAGGAGGTGCTCGGAAATGAAGCAGGAAAAGCTCTCACTGAATGATGTTCTAATCAGACCCATCATCACAGAAAAGGCTCTTATCCTCCGCGAACAGAGGAAATACGTATTCGAGGTCAATCCACTTGCAAACAAGAACCTGGTAAAAGAGGCTGTTGAAAAGCTCTTCAATGTCAAAGTAGAAAAGGTGAACATTCTCAACATGAAGCCCAAGCCGAAAAGAAGGGGTATCTTTGAAGGAAAGACCCGCAGCTGGAAAAAGGCTGTTGTAACTTTGAAGGAAGGTTACACAATCAAAGAACTGGAAGGCGAACACTGAGAGGGGTGAAGTCATGGGACTCAAAAGATTCAAACCGGTTACCCCGGGAAGGCGTTTTATGGTTATCTCCGATTTTTCGGATATCACAAAGACAGAACCTGAAAAGTCGTTGCTCGCACCTCTCAAGAAAACAGGTGGAAGGAATCATCACGGAAGAGTTACTGTAAGGCACAGAGGTGGCGGGCACAAGAGAAGATACAGAATAATAGATTTCAAGAGATACGACAAAGCTGGAATTCCTGCGAAAGTGCTGGCCATTGAATACGATCCCAACAGATCAGCCAGAATAGCGCTTCTCCTTTACGCTGATGGAGAGAAAAGATATATTCTGGCACCCAAAGGTGTGAACGTGGGAGACACTCTCATGAGCGGACCCGATGCGGAAATAAGGCCAGGAAACGCACTTCCTCTTGAGAAGATACCCGTCGGTACCCTTGTCCACAACGTGGAGTTCACACCGGGCAAGGGTGGTCAGATCGCAAGAGCAGCTGGTACATACTGTCAGATCATGGCGAAGGAAGGGAATTACGCTCTGCTCAGAATGCCTTCTGGAGAACTGAGAAAGGTACACATCAAATGCTACGCCACCGTCGGTGTTGTGGGCAACGAAGATCACAAGAACGAAGTCCACGGAAAGGCTGGAAGAGTGAGATGGCTCGGTAGAAGACCGCATGTCAGAGGAGTTGCCATGAATCCGGTGGATCACCCGCACGGTGGTGGTGAAGGAAGAGGTAAAGGTCACCATCCAACGAGTCCATGGGGCCTGCCAACCAAGGGCTACAAGACGAGACGTGGAAAGAGACCTTCTGACAAATTCATCGTCAGGAGAAGGAATGAAGCGTAAGGAGGTGAATTGAATGGGTCGTTCCAGTAAGAAAGGACCCTATGTAGATAAAAAATTACTCGAAAAGATCAGAAAACTCAACGAAACTGGTGAAAAGAAAGTTATCAAAACATGGAGCAGAGCCTCTATGATCATTCCTGAGATGGTAGGGCACACGATCGCAGTTTACAATGGTATGAAACACATACCGGTGTACATTACTGAAAACATGATCGGACACAGACTTGGAGAATTTGCACCAACCAGAAGGTTTGGAGGTCATGCCGACAAAAAAGCGAAAAAAGGTGAATTGAAGAAGTGAGGAGGGAAAGAATGAAGCTCCAGGTACCCAGAAGCAGTTTGAAGCGTTCAATTTTTCATAAAAAGAGAAAAGAGCTCCTGTCTTCTCTTCCGAAGATTGAAGCTAAGGCTGTGGCAAGATACATAAGGATCTCTCCAAGAAAAGCCAGAGCCATAGCAAACACAATAAGAGGGAAATCCGTCGAAGAAGCTTTCCAGATTCTTGCTTTTTCACCGAAGAAGGCCGCAAGAATAATGGAAAAGGTATTGAAGTCGGCTGTCGCGAATGCCGAAAATAACTTTGGGTTGAGTGTTGAGAATCTCTATGTTTCCGAGTGTTACGTTAACGATGGACCAAGGATGAAAAGGATCTGGCCCAGAGGAAGAGGCAGGGCGGATATCATTCAGAAGAGAATGTCACACATCACAGTTGTAGTGAGAGATCGCAGTAAAGAAGATGAATACAGGAAGGCTCTTGAGGAATTACAAAAGAAGATATCATCCGAAGAGTGAGGTGATACGGTGGGTCAGAAAGTGCATCCCCGCGGCTTCAGGTTGGGTCTGAGTGCCGACTGGCAAGCAAAATGGTTCAACGAAAAGAATTACAAAGAGTGGCTCCTCGAGGATGAAGAGATAAGAAAGTTCATAAAGAACAGGTATTACCATGCTGGGATTAGCGAGATATACGTAGAAAGACCTGACGCTGAAAGGATCAACATAACCGTGAAAACAGCAAGACCTGGAATCATCATAGGAAGGAAAGGTGCGGAGATAACGAGTTTGAGAGAGGAGCTGGAGAGGAAGTTCAACAGAAGGGTTGTTATTAATATTGAAGAGATAAAAACGCCCGAACTCGATGCACAGCTTGTTGCCGAGTCTATAGCTTCCCGTATAGAAAAGAGGGCATCTTACAAAGTGGCAATGAAGAGAGCAATAATGAACGCCATGAGAAAGGGTGCACAGGGAATAAAAGTGATGGTCGCTGGAAGGCTCGGTGGAGCTGAGATCGCCAGAAGAGAATGGTACCTCAGAGGAAGACTGCCTCTTCAGAAATTGAAGGCGATCATAGATTATGGAACGGCCACTGCGTGGACCAAGTACGGTACTATCGGCATCAAAGTGTGGATCTACAAAGGAGATGCTGATATCTAAGGGAGGTAATTGCCATGTTGATGCCAAGAAGGGTCAAATACAGAAAACAACAAAGAGGAAGAATGAAAGGAAAAGCCAAGGGAGGAACATTTGTTCAGTTCGGTGAATGGGGTCTCAAAGCACTCGAACCAGCTTGGATCACAGCCCAGCAGATAGAAGCTTGCCGAATTGCCATGCTGAGGGCTATGAAAAGATCCGGAAAGATCTGGATAAGAATATTCCCTGACAAACCTTACACGAAAAAACCACCTGAATCCAGGATGGGAAAAGGTAAGGGTAACGTTGAAGGATGGGTCGCCGTTGTGAAACCCGGGAAGATTCTCTTTGAAGTGGCGGGAGTCGATGAGGAAACAGCCCATGAAGCTCTCAGGTACGCTGCGAGTAAACTTCCCATAGCTACTAAGGTAGTTCCCCGTCACCATATTGGGGGTGAGGCAGTATGAAGGCTTCCGAACTCAGGAATTACACAGATGAAGAATTGAAGAATCTTCTCGAAGAAAAGAAGAGGCAGCTTATGGAACTCAGATTCCAGCTTGCAATGGGACAGCTGAAGAATACTTCTCTCATAAAGCTCACTAAAAGGGATATCGCAAGGATAAAGACCATTCTCAGAGAGAGGGAGTTAGGCATAAGGAGGTGAAAACATGCCAAGGAAACGTTTGACTGGAATAGTTGTGAGCGATAAAATGGACAAGACAGTAGTTGTTGCCGTTGAAAAACTCGTACAGCACCCGATTTACAAGAAATACGTGAAGAGGACGAAAAAATATCACGCACACGATGAAAGAAACGAGTGTAAAATAGGAGATGTTGTCGAAATAGAAGAAACTCGACCTCTCAGTAAAACGAAGAGATGGAGAGTCGTTAGGATCATTCAAAGGTTTGAACCCGAAAGAGTCCTGAAAGAAGAAGAGGACATACAGGAAGAGATAGAAGCAGTCGAGGGCAAGGGAGGGGTTGAATCATGATACAGCAAGAGACCTATCTCAATGTGGCCGACAACTCTGGTGCCAAAAAGCTCAGAGTCATAAGAGTTATCGGTGGGTTTCATAAAAAGTACGGAACAGTTGGAGATATAGTTGTGTGTTCAGTCAGGGAAGCCATCCCGAATTCTGATGTGAAGAAAGGAGACGTAGTCAGAGCGGTGATTGTGAGAACAAAGAAAGAAATCAGAAGAAATGATGGTACTTACATCAGATTCGATGACAACGCGGCTGTTCTCATTGATAAGTTCAACGCTCCCAGAGGCACCAGAATCTTTGGTCCGGTTGCGAGGGAACTCAGGGAAAAAGGATTCATGAAAATAATATCCCTCGCACCAGAAGTTTGGTGAGGTGATACGGAGATGAGGATAAAGAAAGGTGATCTTGTCGAAGTGATTTCTGGAAAAGACAGAGGAAAAAGGGGAAAGGTTCTCAGAGTGATCCCGAAAGAAAACAAAGTCATCGTTGAAAACGTGAACATGGTGAAAAGACATCAAAGACCCATCCCCCAGCTTCGTGAGGGTGGAATCATAGAGAGAGAAGCACCGATCTACGCTTCCAAAGTTATGGTTGTCTGTCCTGCTTGTGATAAAAGAACGAGAGTCGGCTACAGGTTCACCGAAGATGGGAAAAAGGTAAGATACTGCAAGAAGTGTGGTGAGATCATTGACAAGGATTGAGGGAGGAATCGGTATGAGATATGAATACGTTCCTCTGAAAGATCAGTACGAGAAGGAAATAGTACCTGCTTTGATGAAAGAGTTCAACTACAAGAACATTCATCAGGTTCCGAAGCTGGTCAAAATCGTTATAAACATGGGAATTGGTGAAGGTTCCAGAAACTACGATCTCATAGAACGCCACGCGAACGAACTCGCAAAAATCACGGGACAGAAACCAATCGTTACAAGGGCAAGAAAGAGCATTTCCAACTTCAAGATAAGGAAGGGAATGCCGATAGGTTTGAAAGTAACCCTCAGAGGAGCAAGGATGTACAATTTTCTCTACAAACTCATAAACATCGTGTTGCCCAAGGTGAGGGACTTCAGAGGACTCGATCCCAACTCCTTTGACGGAAGAGGGAATTACTCCTTTGGTCTTTCAGAACAGCTGGTTTTCCCTGAACTGAGTCCAGATGAAGTCAGAAGGATCCAGGGAATGGACATCACCATCGTCACAACTGCAAAGACAGATCAGGAAGCCAGAAGGCTTCTTGAGCTCTTTGGAATGCCTTTCAAGAGAGGATAACGGAGGTGAGATGAATGGCCAAGAAGGCAATGATAGAAAGATGGAAGAAACCGAAGAAGTACAAGGTACGTGAGTACACAAGGTGCCACATCTGTGGACGCCCGAGAGCGGTGTACAGAGAATTCGGACTCTGCAGGGTTTGTTTCAGGAAGCTTGCTCTGGAAGGAAAGCTCCCTGGAGTTCGGAAGGCAAGCTGGTAAGGGAGGGATGGTGCTGTGTGGAGCGATCCGATTGCCGACATGCTAACAAGAATCAGAAATGCCAATATGGTTTTCAAAGAATACACGGATATACCTGCTTCCAACCTCAAGAAGAAGATCTGTGAGATCTTGAAAAGAGAAGGATTCATAGCGGACTACAAATACATCGAAGACGGAAAGCAGGGAATACTGAGGGTTTACCTCAAATACAAAGGCGGAAGGAAGAACAGAGAAAGAGTCATTCACGGTATCGTCAGAGTGTCTCACTCAGGTAGGAGAATCTACGTCGACAAGGACCACATCCCGAAAGTGAAAAACGGCCTTGGAATAGCCATACTCACTACTTCAAAGGGTGTTCTAACAGATAAAGAAGCACGTCAACTTGGAGTCGGCGGAGAAGTAATCGCTTACGTCTGGTGAGGAGGTGTTTTGAATGTCTCGACTTGCAAAAAAGCCCATAGTCTTACCACAGGGTGTTACGGTTGAAATAAAAGACAACATTGTTAAGGTGAAGGGACCAAAGGGAGAGCTCAGTCAGGAATTTCTCCCTTACGTGAAAATAGAAGTTGAAGGTAACGAGGTCTGGGTAAAACCCAACGAAAGTCAGATCATAAGAAAGTCTGACTGGAGAAAGATAAAGATGTTCCAAGGAACTTATTGGTCTCTCATTAGAAATATGGTTGTTGGTGTAACAGAGGGCTACAGGAAAGAGCTGGAGATTGTGGGAATCGGTTACAGAGCGCAGCTTCAGGGGAATACAGTAGTGATGAATCTTGGATACGCTCATCCCGTTGTTTATGAGATACCCTCAGATGTGAAGGTCGAAGTTCCAGCACCAAACAGAATAGTTGTTTCTGGCATCGATAAACAGAGAGTAGGACAGGTTGCTGCTGAGATCAGAGCGTTCAGGCCACCAAATGTCTACACTGGAAAGGGAGTCAGGTACGTTGGTGAAGTGGTGAGACAGAAAGAAGGTAAGAAAGCATAAAGGGGGTTGTTGAAATGATAAAGAAGGAGTCAAAAAAAGAACAGCGACTCAGAAGGCATAGAAGAGTTAGAAAAAAGGTGTTTGGAACTCCTGAAAGACCAAGGCTCTGTGTTTTCAGAAGCAATAAACACATATACGCCCAGATCATAGATGACACGATAGGTCATACCCTTGTTTCCGCTTCTACTCTTGACCCCGAACTGAGGGAAAAGCTCCAGAAAACGTGGAACATAGAGGCAGCTAAAGAAGTAGGACTTCTCTTAGGAAAAAGAGCCCTCGAAAAGGGAATAAAGAAGGTCGTGTTCGATAGAGGCGGATATAAGTACCATGGTAGGGTTAAGGCACTGGCGGATGGAGCCAGAGAAGCTGGACTCGAATTCTGAAGGAGGGTGGTACTGTGGAAACACAGGGAGTTATAAAGGAGATACAGTACGAAGAATTCGAAGAGAAGATAATAGAAATAAGGAGAACCTCTAAAGTTACAAAGGGTGGAAAGAATCTGAGCTTCAGGGTTGTGGCCATTGTTGGAAACAAAAACGGTAAAGTGGGACTGGGAATAGGAAAAGCAAGAGAGGTTCCCGAAGCGATCAGAAAGGCCATATCTGCTGCAAAGCGAAACATCATAGAAGTTCCTGTGATCAACGGAACCATTCCACACGAAGTCGTAGGAAAACAGGACGCTTCCAAAGTGCTTTTGAGACCAGCCGCACCGGGTACAGGTATCATCGCCGGTGGTACTGTCCGAGCCGTTGTTGAGCTCGCAGGAATCCAGAACATACTCACGAAATCTCTCGGGTCCACCAATCCTTTGAACCTTGCTCTTGCAACGATGAACGGTTTGAAGAACCTTCTGGATCCAAGAAAAGTTGCAAAACTCAGGGACATATCGGTCGAAGAAGTGTTCAAAGGCGTGGGGAGGGAGAACAATGCCTAAGAAGCTGAAGATAAAACTGGTCAAGAGTCCCATTGGTTATTCCTGGGATCAAAAGGATACAGTGAAAAGACTTGGACTCAGGAAGCTCAACCAGGTGGTCGTAAAGGACGACTTGCCACAGATCAGGGGTATGATCAGAAAGGTGAAACATCTGGTAGAAGTAGAGGAGATCGAGGAAGGGGGTAACAACGCATGAGGCTTGAAGATCTGAGACCAACTCCTGGGGCGATGAAGAAGAGAAAGAGAGTCGGTAGGGGTCCCGGATCCGGGCACGGAAAAACCAGTGGAAGGGGACACAAAGGACAGAAAGCCAGGGGAAGTGGAAAGGTCCACATCTGGTTTGAGGGTGGACAAACTCCTCTGCACAGAAGACTTCCCAAGAGAGGATTCAACAATATAAACAAAAAAGTTTATGCAGTTGTTAATGTCAAAGTTCTCGAAGAAAGGTTCGAGGCCAACGAAGAAGTGACTCCAGAAAAACTCATCGAAAGAAAAATCATAAAAGATCTGAGAGATGGAGTAAAGATCCTCGGCGATGGAGAACTCACCAAACCACTAGTAGTCAAAGCACATGCTTTCAGTAAGAGCGCTGTAGAGAAGATAGAAAGTGCTGGTGGTAAGGCTGAGGTGATATAAAATGTGGCAAGCTTTCAAAAACGCTTTTAAAATACCAGAACTTCGCGACAGGATTATTTTCACACTCCTTGCTTTGATCGTTTTCAGGATGGGGATTTACATCCCCGTTCCTGGGTTGAACCTGGAAGCGTGGGGGGAAATCTTCAGGAGGATAGCAGAAACCGCTGGTGTCGCTGGAATTTTGAGTTTCTACGATGTGTTCACTGGAGGAGCTTTGAGTCAGTTCTCTGTTTTCACCATGAGTGTCACTCCATACATAACCGCGTCGATCATCCTTCAGCTTCTGGCATCTGTTATGCCTTCGCTCAAGGAGATGCTCAGAGAGGGTGAAGAGGGAAGAAAGAAGTTCGCAAAGTACACAAGGCATCTCACACTCTTGATAGGTGGTTTTCAGGCTTTCTTTGTTTCCTTTTCGCTTGCAAGATCGAACCCGGACATGATAGCTCCCGGTGTTAATGTGCTCCAGTTCACCATTCTCTCCACCATATCCATGCTTGCCGGAACCATGTTTCTGCTCTGGCTCGGTGAAAGGATCACAGAAAAGGGTATAGGAAACGGTATTTCGATCCTGATCTTCGCGGGAATAGTGGCAAGATACCCAAGCTACATTAGACAGGCATATCTCGGTGGTCTGAATCTTTTGGAATGGATCTTTCTCATAGCTGTTGGCCTTATCACGATATTTGGAATCATACTCGTTCAGCAGGCAGAGAGAAGGATAACCATACAATACGCAAGAAGGGTCACAGGAAGGAGAGTGTATGGAGGAGCCAGCACGTATCTTCCTATAAAGGTGAACCAAGGTGGTGTGATCCCCATCATCTTTGCGAGTGCCATAGTTTCAATACCTTCTGCGATCGCTTCAATAACGAACAGTGGAACTCTTCAAAATCTCTTCAAAGCAGGTGGATTCCTCTACCTTCTCGTTTACGGATTGCTGGTGTTCTTCTTCACTTACTTCTATAGCGTTGTGATTTTCGATCCTAAGGAAATCTCTGAAAACATTCAGAAGTACGGAGGTTACATCCCGGGCTTGAGACCTGGAAGATCAACGGAGCAGTATCTCCACAGAGTTCTAAACAGAGTGACATTTATCGGAGCCGTCTTCCTCGTAGTCATAGCCCTTCTTCCCTACTTGGTTCAGGGAGCCATAAGAGTGAACGTCTGGATCGGAGGAACTTCTGCTTTGATCGCTGTGGGAGTCGCTCTTGACATCATTCAACAGATGGAAACCCATATGGTGATGAGACACTACGAAGGATTCATCAAAAAGGGTAGAATAAGGGGGAGAAGATGATGGCATATCTCGTCTTTCTGGGACCTCCGGGTGCGGGAAAGGGAACTTACGCAAAAAGATTACAGGAAGCGACTGGTATTCCACATATATCTACCGGTGACATTTTCAGAGACATTGTAAAAAAGGAGAACGACGAACTTGGAAAGAAGATAAAGGAAATCATGGAGAAAGGGGAACTCGTTCCAGATGAACTTGTGAACGAAGTTGTGAAAAGAAGGCTCTCAGAAAAAGATTGCGAAAAAGGATTCATACTGGACGGTTATCCAAGAACTGTGGAACAGGCAGAATTCCTTGACGTCTTTTTGAAAACTCAAAACAAAGAGCTCACAGCCGCTATACTTTTCGAGGTTCCTGAGGAAGTGGTTGTTCAGAGGCTCACATCCAGAAGGATCTGTCCAAAGTGTGGAAGAATTTACAATTTGATTTCACTTCCTCCAAAAGAGGATGAACTGTGCGATGATTGTAAAGTGAAGCTCGTTCAGAGAGAAGACGACAAAGAGGAAACAGTGAGGCACAGGTACAAGGTTTATCTCGAAAAGACACAGCCGGTGATTGATTACTACGATAAAAAGGGTATTCTCAAACGAGTGGACGGTACCATAGGAATAGACAACGTGATCGCCGAAGTGTTGAAGATAGTAGGGTGGAGTGATAAATGATAAGGATAAAGACACCCTCTGAGATCGAGAAGATGAAAAAAGCAGGAAAAGCGGTTGCAACGGCTTTGAGGGAAGTTGGAAAAGTGATCGTTCCGGGGAAAACCGCATGGGACGTTGAAGTTCTTGTCCTGGAGATCTTCAAAAAACTCAGAGTCAAGCCGGCTTTCAAGGGATACGGTGGTTACAAGTACGCAACGTGTGTTTCCGTAAATGAGGAAGTGGTGCACGGTCTTCCCCTCAAGGAGAAAGTTTTCAAGGAAGGAGACATAGTCTCTGTAGATGTTGGAGCGGTGTATCAGGGACTTTACGGTGATGGAGCCGTCACATACATAGTTGGAGAAACTGATGAAAGAGGAAAAGAACTGGTGAGAGTAACAAGAGAGGCACTGGAAAAAGCTATAAAAATGATAAAACCCGGCATTAGGCTTGGAGATGTTTCGCATTGCATTCAGGAAACGGTTGAATCAGCAGGTTTCAATGTGATCAGGGATTATGTGGGTCATGGGGTGGGAAGAGAACTCCACGAAGATCCTCAAATTCCAAACTACGGAACGCCCGGAACGGGTGTGGTCTTAAGAAAAGGTATGACGCTGGCCATAGAACCTATGGTGAGTGAAGGAGACTGGAGAGTTGTTGTAAAAGGAGATGGATGGACAGCCGTTACTGTGGACGGTTCCAGATGCGCTCACTTCGAACACACGATTCTGGTAACAGAAAACGGGGTGGAGATATTGACCAAGGAGGGATGAAATGGGAAAGGAAGATGTCATCCGAATGGAAGGGACTATAATAGAGGCTTTACCTAACGCTATGTTTAGAGTAGAATTAGACAATGGGCACAAAGTGCTCGCTCACGTTTCTGGCAGAATGAGAAAAAATTTTATAAGATTGGTCCCCGGAGATCGGGTTATTGTTGAGCTCTCTGTGTACGATCTCACCCGAGGACGAATCGTTTATAGAAAAAAACCAGAGTAACGAAAGGAGTGGGAAAAATGAAAGTACAGGCTTCTGTGAAGAAGAGATGTGAACACTGCAAAATAATCAGAAGAAAGAAGAGAGTCTATGTTATCTGTAAGGTTAATCCAAAACACAATCAGAAGCAAGGCTAAGGAGGAGGGAAATGAATGGCTCGTATCGTAGGTGTTGAGCTTCCAAACAACAAAAAGGTCTGGGTGGCGTTGACCTACATCTACGGGATTGGAAGGAGCAGATCCTTCGAAATTTTGAAAAACACTGGTATAGATCCGGAAAAGAGAGTGGGAGACCTCACCGATGAGGAGATCAGCAAGATCACCAAGTACATTCAGGATCACTTCAAGGTAGAAGGAGAACTCAGAAGCGAGGTTGAAAGAAACATCAGACGGCTCATAGAGATAGGGTGTTACAGAGGTATCAGACACAAACTTGGGCTCCCCGTTAGGGGTCAAAAGACCCGATCAAACGCAAGGACAAGAAAAGGACCCAGACCGAGCAGAATAAAGACCAAAAAGAAATCTTCATAAGACAAGGGAGGGAATTGAATGGCAAGAAAAAGAGGCAGTTCTTCAAGAAAACAGAAAAAAGTTAGCTTCGATTACGGAGTGGTGCATATAAAATCTACTTTCAACAACACCATAATCACTCTCACCGACAAAGATGGAAACACGCTCACCTGGGCCAGTGGAGGAACGGTGGGATTCGAGGGAACAAGGAAGGGTACACCTTATGCCGCTCAGCTGGCGGCCGATAAAGTGGCACGAGAAGCCCTCAGAATGGGCATCAAAAAAGTCGATGTTCTTGTGAAGGGACCTGGTCCAGGAAGGGAACCTGCGATAAGAACGCTTCAAGGTGCAGGTCTTGAAATCAACCAGATAAAGGATGTTACTCCCATTCCATTCAACGGTTGCAGACCCAAGAAAAGAAGAAGAGTGTGAGGAGGGAACGAAATGGCGAGATATACAGGACCTCTTTGCAGACTTTGTAGAAGGGAAGGAATGAAACTGTACCTTAAAGGGGAAAGGTGCTACACCGACAAGTGTGCTTTTGACAGAAGACCTTACGCACCGGGTCAGCACGGACAGAGAAGAACCAAACTCACGCAGTACGGTATACAGCTCAGAGCGAAGCAAACTGTCAAGAGAATCTACGGTATACTCGAAAGACAATTTGAAAGGTACGTTGAGAAGGCTATGCAAAAAGCGGGAGATACTCGAGAAAACCTGATCCAGATCCTTGAAGCCAGACTGGACAACGTTGTGTATAGAATGGGATTCGCTATAAACAGAAGACAGGCGAGACAGCTGGTCAATCACGGCCACTTCCTTGTGAATGGAAAGAAAGTGAATATACCGAGTTACCTTCTGAGACCGAACGATGTAGTTGAGTTGAGAGAAAAAAGCAGAGATCTCGAAGTGATCAAAAAAGCTGTGGAAGTCAACAAAGACAGAAACGTTGTGCCTTGGATAGAGGTTGATTACGAGAATTACAGAGGTACTTTCATGAGATATCCAAGCCTTGAGGAAGTTACCGATCTTCCAGTTGATCTCCAGACTGTTATCGAATTCTACTCGAGGTGATGTGAATGATAGAGTTTGTTATACCGAAAAAATTAAAGGTGGAGGAAGAGAGAGAGGAAAAGGATTATTACTACGCAAGGTTTTCGCTTTCTCCACTTGAAAGAGGATACGCTATCACAATAGGAAACGCGTTGAGGAGAGTTCTGCTTTCTTCAATACCTTCGCTCGCAATCATTGGAATAAGGTTCATAAAACCCGAAAAGTATCACGAATACGACTATATCGAAGGAGTAAAAGAAGATATACTGGATATAATCCTGAACCTGAAGAAAGTTCAGTTTCGGGTCAATGTGACTGTGAAAGATACAATAAAGATGGAAGTAGAAAAGAAAGGACCGGGCGAACTCGTCGCAGGTGATATAAAGACACCAGCTGGCATTGAAGTGGCGAATCCAGATCTGCACATTGCCACCTTGAATTCCAAAGCAGACCTTTTCTTCGAAGTTTACGCAGAAGTGGGAAAAGGATTCGTTCCTGTATCTGAAAGAGAAGAAAAGCCTGAAGTTGGATGGATTCCAATAGACGGTGTTTTCAGCCCTGTGATTAAAGTGAATTTCCTGACAGAAAACGTTCGTGTTGGAAAAAGGACGGATTACGATAAACTCATTCTTGAAATCTGGACAAAGAAGTCGATAAGACCTGAGGAAGCTCTCAAAAAGGCGGCGGACATCCTGATAAATCATTTCAAAATTGTGACGGAAGGACTGCCTGAACTGAAAATCTCTGAGGAATACATCATCGCATCTGAGGAAGAAGAAGCAGAAATCCCCATCGTTGAGCATGAAGAAGAAAACAGAGAGAATCTGGATGTGTACAACAAAAAGATTGATGAACTCGAACTCTCGGTCAGGTCTCTCAACTGTTTGAAGAGAGCTAAAATAGAAACGATCGGAGATCTTCTCAGCAAAACAGAAGAAGAACTATTGAAGATAAAGAATTTTGGTCAAAAATCTCTCGATGAGGTCAAGGAGAAACTGAAAGAAAAATTCGGTCTTGAGCTCAGGAAGGGGGAATGAAAGATGAGACACAGAGTGAAAAGACACAGACTCGGAAGATATGGGAGCCACAGAAAAAGTCTTTTGAGAAACCTTTCAAGGGAGATCGTCGAACACGGCTCGATAGTTACCACAACGGCGAAAGCAAAAGCCCTGAAGATATTCATGGACAAACTTGTCAGCAAAGCTATTGAAGCCGCCATAACTGATGATAGAGCCAAGAGTGTTCACCTGAGAAGACAGATAAACGCTGTGCTCGGAGACAGACGATTGACAAATAAGCTTGTGGATGAAATAGCGAAGAACTATATTGGAAGACGCGGAGGCTATGTGAGGGTCCTGAGGATAGGTTTCAGAAGAGGAGATGCTGCTGAGATGTCGCTCGTTCAGCTTGTGGAGGCATCCAGTCAGGAAGGCTGATGCCTCCTTTTTCTTTCCCGCCCCTGTTGCCTTCCATCAGTAGGAGGTGAAAAATTGACAGAAGAACAGAAAGCCATTAGCATATCAGAGCTGGAATCCATGAACATAAAACAGCTCTACGAGATAGCGAAATCTCTGGGTATTCCTCGATATACTTCTATGCGAAAAAGAGATTTGATTTTTGCCATTTTGAAAGCGCAAACCGAATCTACCGGTTATTTCTTTGGGGAAGGTGTACTGGAAATCCATCCTGAAGGTTTTGGTTTTTTAAGAAGACTCGAGGACAACCTTCTTCCAAGCAACGACGATATATACATATCCCCTTCTCAGATAAGAAAATTCAATCTGAACACGGGAGATATAATTTCCGGGGTTATAAGAAAACCAAAAGAAGGGGAAAAGTATTTTGCCATGATAAAAATCGAAGCGATAAATTATCGACCAGTCGAAACGGTCAATGACAGAGTGAACTTCGACAATCTAACACCCGATTACCCCAGAGAACGTTTCATCCTTGAAACCAATCCGAAGATATATTCCACCAGATTGATAGACCTTTTCGCCCCTATTGGGAAAGGTCAAAGAGGAATGATCGTGGCACCTCCAAAAGCTGGTAAAACAACCATCCTCAAAGAAATAGCGAACGGTATCGCTGAAAATCACCCGGATACAATAAGAATAATCTTGCTGATCGATGAGAGGCCAGAAGAAGTTACGGATATAAAAGAGTCAACGAATGCGATCGTCATAGCGGCTCCTTTTGACATGCCGCCAGACAAGCAGGTGAAGGTTGCCGAGTTGACCCTGGAGATGGCAAAGAGGCTGGTGGAATTCAATTACGATGTTGTTATACTCCTTGATAGTTTGACGAGACTCGCACGAGTGTACAACATAGTTGTTCCTCCCAGCGGGAAACTTCTAACGGGCGGTGTGGATCCAGCTGCCCTTTACAAACCCAAGAGATTCTTTGGAGCGGCGAGAAACACCCGTGAAGGCGGAAGCCTCACGATCATTGCTACTGCCCTGGTGGAAACAGGTTCGAAAATGGATGAGGTCATATTCGAGGAATTCAAAGGAACAGGTAACATGGAGCTAGTTCTTTCGAGGCAGCTGGCAAACAAAAGAATTTTCCCGGCCATAAACCTTCTGCTTTCCGGAACAAGAAGGGAAGAATTGTTACTCGACGAAGAAACTCTCAAGAAAGTGTGGCTCTTGCGAAGGATGCTTTCTGCGATGACAGAAGAAGAAGGTTTGACACTCATACTGAACAAACTTTCAGAAACTTCTTCGAACGAAGAATTTCTGAAATTGATAGACAAGGAAAAAGCAAGATATTGAGCAGGAGGTGCCGAAGTTGAAGCTCATAGGAGTTGATCTTGGAGGAACTACCTTCTCGGTAGGGCTTGTGAGTGAAGATGGAAAAATATTGAAAAAAGTAACTTGTGATACTCTCGTAGAGAATGGAAAAGAGGATGTGATAAGAAGGATCGCCGAAGCGATTCTGGAGATATCTGATGGAGAAGAAACGCCCTATGTTGGTATTGGATCTCCAGGTTCAATAGATAGAGAAAATGGAATCGTCAGATTTTCTCCAAATTTTCCAGACTGGCACAACGTTCCTCTAACCGATGAACTGGCAAAGAGAACTGGGAAAAAGGTTTTTCTTGAAAACGATGCGAACGCGTTTGTTCTTGGAGAGAAGTGGTTCGGTGCTGGAAGGGGATACGATCACATAGTGGCACTGACTCTTGGAACTGGTATTGGTGGAGGAGTTGTCACTCATGGGTACCTCCTCACGGGAAGGGATGGAATAGGAGCAGAACTTGGACACGTTGTCGTTGAGCCCAATGGACCCATGTGCAACTGTGGCACAAGGGGCTGTCTTGAAGCTGTGGCATCCGCAACGGCGATAAGGAGGTTTCTCAGAGAGGGTTACAAGAAGTATCACAATTCACTGGTGTATAAACTTGCAAGTTCACCTGAAAAGGCGGATGCCAAACATCTCTTCGACGCTGCAAAGCAGGGAGATAGATTCGCTCTGATGATAAGAGACAGAGTGGTGGACGCCCTGGCACGAGCCGTAGCGGGCTACATACACATATTCAACCCGGAGATAGTGATCATAGGTGGAGGAATTTCAAGAGCGGGAGAGATTCTGTTTGGTCCCCTGAGAGAGAAAGTGGTGGATTACATCATGCCATCCTTTGTGGGAACCTACGAAATAGTGGCGAGCCCTCTCGTCGAAGACGCCGGAATCCTCGGAGCGGCTTCCATAATAAAGGAGAGGATAGGGGGGTGAACTGATGAAGGTAAAGATTCTCGTTGACAGCACAGCCGATGTTCCTTTTTCCTGGATGGAAAAATACGATATGGACAGCATTCCACTGTACGTGGTGTGGGAAGACGGAAGATCCGAGCCTGACGAAAGAAAGCCGGAAGAGATAATGAACTTTTACAAGAGAATAAGAGAGGCAGGCAGTGTGCCAAAAACTTCCCAACCGAGTGTGGAGGATTTCAAGAAGAGATATCTGAAGTACAAAGAAGAGGGTTACGATGCTGTTCTGGTTCTCACTTTATCGTCGAAGCTTTCCGGAACTTACAATTCCGCCGTTCTCGCATCCAAGGAAGTGGACATACCCGTTTACGTTGTGGATACCCTTCTTGCTTCGGGTGCGATACCCCTTCCAGCTCGTGTGGCTCGTGAAATGCTCGAAAATGGTGCCACCATCGAGGAAGTACTGAAAAAACTCGATGAGAGAATGAAGAACAAAGACTTCAAAGCGATCTTCTATGTTTCAGATTTCGACTACCTTGTCAAGGGAGGAAGGGTGTCGAAGTTCCAGGGATTCGTGGGAAATCTTCTCAAGATAAGAGTGTGTCTTCACATAGAGAACGGTGAGCTCATCCCTTACAGAAAGGTCAGAGGAGACAAAAAGGCAATAGAAGCCCTCATAGAAAAACTGCGTGAGGATACTCCTGAAGGTTCGAAACTGAGAGTGATAGGCGTTCACGCGGACAACGAGGCCGGAGTCGTGGAGCTTTTGAACGCTCTCAGAAGAAGTTACGAGGTTGTCGACGAGATCATATCGCCGATGGGAAAGGTGATCACGACTCATGTGGGACCCGGGACGGTTGGGTTTGGAATCGAGGTTTTAGAGCGAAAAAGATGAAAACACCGACGAACACGAGTATGTCTCCCACACTTATAACGAACTTCCTTCCCCACGGAAGATAAACTGGTATGTAGTCTGCGAGGAAAGTTTTCCAGGAAAATTCAGTGAATGCAATGTGTTTGAAATCGAGATCCAGATTGAGAAGTTTAAGGGTGGGCTCCCATACTGGCATCCTTCCACCGTTGACGCTCATGGTGAAGCCGTTCAGAACAGCACCGACTGCCATCGGTTTGAAGCCGGGAATATCTCTGTTCCAGATAAAGAAAAGAAAGAGCATCACAAACGATAGGGGAACGAGAATTTCCTTCCATGGAAGAAGCTGAAGCACAAAAGGAACGGCGAATAGATAGAGCCCTTTGTAGTTGTATTTCAAAACGTTTTTGATGTTTCCCGTCAGTATCGAAAGAAGCAAAGCTATAAGAAAAACATCGATCATCATGTTTCTTCTTCCTCCTTTTCTTTTTCGAGGATCTCAAAGAGCAGATCGACGAGTCTGGGATCGAGAACGGTTCCCTTCATGTTTTTCATCATGATTTCCTTTGCCTCTTCGTGACTGAGTGCTTTTCTGTAAGGTCTGTCACTTGTGAGCGCTTCGTACACATCGGCAACGGATATTATCCTGGAAGGCAGAGGGATCTCTTCTCCTCTCAGACCATCGGGATATCCTTTCCCGTCCCACCTTTCATGGTGGTGCCTTACCCATTTGCTCTCTCTGTTGTTGAATATGTCAACTTCCCTCAGTATGTCTTCACCCATGATAGGGTGGTTTTTCACCATCATCATTTCTTCTTTTGAGAGGATGGTGGGCTTCTTCAGAATGTGGTCTGGAATTCCTATTTTTCCTATGTCGTGCAGGAAAGCGGCGTTGTAGATTCTTTCAACCATCTTCGGTGAAAATCCAAGTCTTTTGGCCATTTTCTTTGCAAGTTCTGCCACTTTCTCGCTGTGACCGCGGGTGTATTCATCTTTTTCTTCAAGACTCTTTGCAAGGAGTTTCAGGTGTTCCAGTTTTGCTTCGTAGTACTTGTACCTGTAGTAGTTTCCTACCTGAATGGAAAGAACGGCTGCCAGAGATACGGGAATGGCTACGAACCCGATGTACTGATAAAGAATGTAAATGACTGCTATGACAGGTATCATGAGGGCCATGCTCGTGACAGGACCTGACAGAACCTTGGAAGCGGTTTCACGGATATCACCTTTGGTGAGGATGTAAACTCCAAAAAACACAAAGACGTTGTTGATTAGAAAATAGACAACGGTACTCAGTAGAATAGCGAGAATATTTTGAAAGGTGTTTGTTCCGGATAGACGGTGGAAGAGGAGGCTTGTTATATAAGTGGTCACAGCCAGCTGAGAGAAATTGAAAATATAGCGGCTGACAGGATAACGCTCTCCGAAGAAGAGCTTTATCATCTTGAAGGTAATAGCCGATGATGCTGCCACAAGGGAAGCTTCTAACGGATTCAAAAGAGCTGCCGTGAAGATGTTTACAATGAAAACAGCAGAAGTTTCCACTTTTCCCCGTGTGAATTCAAGAGTTTTTATATTGACAGCATCAAAAAACAGGTTTGTGAGAAAAAAGAGAATTATCAAACCCCAGTTGTGAGGACTCTGAAAAAGATTCTCCAGGTCCGGAAAGAATAAGAACAAGAACCCCATGAGTATTAGAAAAGAATAGATAAGGAAATTTTTTTCAGCCAAGTCCTTTTTCTCTCTCATATACTCACTCCTTGTGAGGGATACGAGGGCAGGGGACAATTATACGCTGAGTATTTAATGCCAAACTTTTACCAGATTTTGTTAGCCCCAACAACTGCCATCAGTGTTCCGAACAGGCTCCCAAGAACGAGGACTATTTTCATGAGCTTTCTCATGGTTTCCCCCCTTTCGTTGCTTTATTTCAAAGCTTCGCTCGTTACCGGATCTTCGCTGACCACATCTCGTGTCTCTCCGCTCAAAAATTGCCCCTGCCCTCATAATTCTATTTTATCAATTTTCTTTCAACAGTGTTGATATCAAATCCAGAAGTTCACTTATTCCCTCTCCAGTGACTGATGAGGTCGGTATGATCGTGTACTCCCCGTATCTTGAGAACACCTTTCGATGTTCCTCGAGCTTTTTTGCCCTCTCTGACATCTTCACTTTATCCATCTTAGTGAGAACGATGGTAAACGGAATGTTCAGGCTTTTCATCCACTCTATCATCATGAGGTCGCTGTCCTGAGGAGGGAGCCTTCCATCCACGAGGAGAAAGACCATCTGAAGGGACCATCTGTTCTTGAAATAGTCCTCTACGAGTCGCTTCCAGAGCATTCGTTCTTTTTTGGAAACTTTCGCGTACCCATATCCCGGAAGATCCACGAAGTAGTATTTTGAGTTAACAAGATAGAAATTTATCGATCTTGTTTTTCCGGGAGTTTTGCTCACAAAAGCGATCTTTTTGTTAAACAGCGAATTGAGAAGGGAAGATTTACCCACGTTCGATCTTCCAACAAAAGCAACCTCACCTTTCAAGGGAGGAGGATAATCACCTGGAGTTCTGGCTACTTTAACTAGTTCTACATCCCGAATAATCATATTTTCTCACCCTTTTTCATGCTAACATACGAGTGAGGAGGGATGCAAGTTGAAGGGATACATCCACGTCTACACGGGCAACGGAAAAGGAAAAACAACGGCAGCACTCGGACTTGCAACAAGAGCAGCATGTGCGGGGATGAAGGTGTTCTTTGGACAGTTTCTGAAGGGAAGAGAAACTTCTGAGCTCAAAATAAGCGAGTTCTTTCCAAATTTTGAAATCGTTCAGTACGGAACTCCTGAGTTCATCGTGGGAAATTCTTCGGAGGAACAGATAAAAAAGGCGAAAGACGGTCTTGCCGACGCGAAAGAAAGGCTTGTCTCCAGAAAATACGATGTGGTTGTACTGGACGAACTCTGTGTGGCCATACATCTTGGACTTTTCTCAAAAGGGGAGATAGAAGATCTTTTGAACGTCAAACCGGAAAGTGTGGAGCTCGTGATAACGGGAAGATACGCTCCTGAATGGTTGATAGAGAAGGCTGATCTTGTTACAGAAATGAAAGAGGTAAAACATTACTATAAGAAGGGAGTTGCAGCGAGGAAGGGAATCGAGTATTAGGAGGTGTTTCTGTGATCATAGAAAGCAGGATAGAAAAGGGGAAGCCCGTTGTAGGAATGGAAACCACAGTGTTCGTTCATGGTCTGCCCAGAAAGGAAGCCATAGAGCTGTTTAGAATGGCGAAAGAAATATCCAGAGAAAGAGATTTCCAGCTTGCGGTTATAGGCATCCTGAAAGGAAAGATCATCGCTGGTATGAGTGAAGAAGAACTCGAGATAATGATGAGAGAAGGTGCCGATAAAGTAGGCACGCGAGAAATTCCCATTGTGGTGGCTAAAGAAAAAAACGCTGCGACTACTGTGAGTGCTACCATCTTTCTCTCTAGACGAATCGGAATAGAGGTCGTTGTAACCGGAGGAACTGGGGGCGTTCATCCCGGATGTGTAGACGTTTCTCAGGATCTCACTGAGATGGCTTCTTCACGTGCTGTTCTTGTATCCAGCGGGATAAAGTCCATTCTCAATGTGAAAGCAACTTTCGAGATGCTTGAAACCCTGGAGATTCCTCTGGTTGGTTTCAGAACAGACGAGTTTCCGTTGTTCTTCTCGAGGAAAAGTGGCCGAAGGATTCCGAGAGTTGAAAATGTAGAGGAAGTCCTGAAGATATACGAAACCATGAAAGAAATAGAACTTGAGAAAACCCTCATGGTGTTGAATCCCGTGCCAGAGGAGTACGAAGTACCACGCAATGAAATAGAACATCTCCTTGAAAAGATCGAACTGGAAGTTGAGGGGAAAGAAGTGACTCCTTTTCTTCTCAAAAAACTCTTGGAGATGACAAACAGAAGAACTCTGAAGGCGAATCTTGCTCTTCTCGAAGAAAACGTGAAACTCGCGGGAGAGATTGCGGTAAAACTCAAACGCTCGTGAATATGATATACTAATGAGAGAATAGACACTGTTGAGGAGGAGGTCAAGCAGAATGAAAAGAACGTACCAGCCTTCTAGAAGGAAGAGAAAGAGAACACACGGATTTCTAGCACGCAAGAGAACACCAGGTGGAAGAAAAGTTCTCAAGAACAGGAGAAGGAAAGGACGCTGGAGACTGACTGTATGACAGAAAGTTTCACCAGCAGAGAACGCCTGAGGCTCAGGAGAGATTTCCTGCTAATATTCAAAGAGGGAGAAGGCCTTCAAAACGAGTACTTTGTGGTTCTTTTCAGGAAAAACGGGCTTGATTATTCCAGATTGGGAGTAGTTGTGAAGAGAAAGTTCGGAAAGGCGACCAGAAGAAACAAACTGAAAAGATGGGTAAGGGAGATCTTCAGAAGAAACAAAGGCGTAATTCCAAAGGGTTTTGACATAGTAGTGATTCCCAGGAAAAAATTGTCAGAAGAATTCGAACAAGCGGATTTCTGGACGGTACGTGAAAAGCTTTTGAATCTCTTGAAGAGGATAGAAGGATGAAAAAACTGCTTATAATGCTTATAAGGTTTTATCAAAGATACATTTCACCTCTCAAACCTCCAACCTGCAGGTTCACTCCAACCTGTTCGAACTATTTCGTACAGGCCCTGGAGAAACATGGGCTCTTGAAGGGGACATTCCTGGGCCTCAGGCGCATTCTCCGATGCAATCCCCTATCAAAAGGTGGTTACGATCCTGTTCCCGAGGAATTTTCATTCAAACCAAGGAGGCGATGGTCTTGAGAAAAGTTGTAGCAATACTGCTCGCCGTACTTCCAATCTTTTTGTTTGCTGTGGAACCAATCAAGGTTGTTCGCTCCGAGAAAGAAATAGTTGTTCTTACCAGGTTTGAGGAGTATCACTTCGATCTGGAAAAGGGCATACTCAAGGACTTTTACACCATCTTCGATGGTCGAAAGCACGTTTTCACCTATGGAAACGATGGCTTCGATGTACTCGATGAAGGAACACCTCTGACGGTGATTGAAGAACCGATAGTAACCGGTGTGGGGAAAATATCCGAGGGTTTCTCTGACGAGGTAAGTATCGTGTACAACTACGGTTACGTCAAGAAGATTTTCACAATAAAGAACGACGAGAATTATACCTTCTTCGTTGATATAGAAAGCTCAAAACCAGTTGAGATGACGGTGCCAAGAGTTTCTATCGATACCTCCACGGATAGATACCTGGAAAACTATTTCGCGTCCTTCAATCCCGGAACGCGAACTCTGGTACTTTTAAAACATGACGAAGGTCTCCTCTTTGAAGGTACTTTGAAGGTAAACAGACACAAAAGTTTCACCGTTTTCATAGGACCGAACAAGAGAACTCTCATAAAGAAAGCCTTTCCAGAGGATTACGATGTTCTCATAAAAGCCCTTGTGAAAATACCGGGATTCAACAAATGGTACGATTCTGTGTTCTACGGTCTGGTCTGGTTCTTCTGGTGGCTGAAAGATCTCACAAAGAATTTTGGATGGGCGATTGTGCTCTTCACTCTGATCGTGAGGTTGATACTTTATCCTCTCTACCACGCTCAAACGAAATCTCTCATAAATATGAGAAAGTTACAGCCACAGATAGAAGCCATCAAGAAGAAGTACAAGGACCCGACGAAACAGCAGGAAGCCCTCTTGAAACTCTACAGAGAAGCGGGAGTGAACCCAGCCAGCGGTTGTCTCATGCTCCTTATACAGCTACCTATCTTCATGCTTTTGTGGTCGGTCATCAGATATTACGTCGAAGAATTTGCCTACAGCGGAAATTTCCTCATCTGGAAAGATCTCTCCTCGGGTGGTTTTTCTAACAACTGGCTGTTTCTGATAATCACCATAGTGGCGAGTTACTACTCGACTCTTCTCACGAGCCAGGACGCAAGAACAGCCTGGCAGGGTATCATCATGTCGGTGATCTTCCCGTTCCTGTTTGTGGGACTTCCAAGCGGACTGTTTCTATACTATGCAACTAACACCCTGATTCAACTTGCGGTGACTTACTATACCTACAAACGCTACAAAATAAAAGGTCTCACAACGAGAGAACTTCTCGGTCTTCCGAAAAAGGCATGAGGGGGGATTAGATGAAGAAAATAGTAGAAAAAGCTCCTACAGTAGAGGAAGCGGTTGAAAAGGTGGTTGAAAAATACGGTCTCGGAGAAGGAGAGTATACGGTCAACGTGCTGGAAAAAGGATTTCATGGAATATTCGGTCTCTTTTCAAAAGAAGCGGTTGTTGAGGTGCAGATCAACAAAGCTTACTTCGAGAGAAGGTTGAAGGAATTTCTGACTGAGATTTTGCAGGTGGTAGATCCTGAAGTCAAAATAACTGTAAAATCTTCTGGAAGGAGTTTCTTTGTTGACGTGGAGAGCGAAAACGTAGGAAGGCTCATAGGTAAACACGGAAAAACCATGGGCGCACTTCAACACATAGTGATGATCTTCCTCAACAGATTGAGTGATACAAAGCTAAACGTGATTCTGGATATGGGAGATTACAGGGAAAAGCGGAAGAAATCTCTTGAAAAGATAGTAGAAGAAGCCGTCAAAAAGGCCATTTCTGAGAAGACCAAAGTGGTACTGGATCCCATGTTTTCATTCGAAAGGAAAATGGTTCACAAGCTTGTGAGAAAATACAGAGGTGTGATAAGCTACTCGGTTGGTGTGGAACCCTACAGAAGAGTTGTGATAGAGTATTCTGGAACAAGGCGAGAGGGGAGAAGAAAACATGATATTAAGGAAAGCATATGATGTCACTCCCCAGGAAATTTCGACTGATAAAGTACGAGGAGTTCGTAAAAGAGTCCTCATAGGCTTGAAAAACGCTCCGAACTTTGTCATGAGACTTTTCACGGTGGAACCTGGTGGTCTCATTGACAGACATGATCATCCATGGGAACACGAGATATTCGTTTTGAAGGGAAAACTCACGGTTTTGAAAGAGCAAGGGGAGGAGACGGCAGAAGAGGGTTTTTGCATCTTCGTGGGCCCCAATGAAATACACGGTTTCAGAAACGATACAGATTCCGAGGTGGAATTTCTCTGTTTGATACCTAAGGAAGGCGGAGAGTAATTCTTCTTTAAAATATCCGAAAAGAAAGAGTAGTAAAATACTCTTCGCTGGTGCGTGGGGTGCGTTTCAAATCCCTCAAGGGTACGTACCTCAGCATCTGTATACCATGTGATTGGGAGGTGAAGGTGTTGTACGCCATCGTGGAAACGGCTGGCAGGCAGTACAAGGTCGAGGAAGGAAAGATTCTCTACACTGAAAGGCAGAAAGATTACTCCCCGGGTGACGAGATCGTCTTTGACAGAGTTGTGTTCCTCAGGAAAGATGGAGAAGTGCTTGTCGGAAAACCTTATGTTGAAGGTGTCAAAGTCATTGGAAGGGTCTTGGAACACGCAAAGGCCAGAAAAGTGAAAACCGTGAAGTACAGACCCAGAAAGAGCAGCAAGGTGGAAAAAGGACACAGACAGTGGTACACCGCCATCAGAATTGAAAAGATTGAACTATGATAAAGGTGACTGTGACTAATACTTTTTTTGAAGTAACAGGACATACACCAGACAAAACACTGTGCGCTTCAGTTAGTCTTTTGACACAACATGTGGCGAACTTCCTGAAAGCCGAGAAAAAAGCGAGAGTAGAAAGAGGATCCGGTTATCTGAAAGTGAAATTTGAGAAACTCGAAAACTGTGAAGTGAAAGTACTAGCAGCTATGGTGAGATCTTTGAAAGAACTCGAACAAAAGTTTCCTTCTCAGATCAAAGTGGAGGTGATCGATAATGGCTCATAAAAAGAGCGGTGGTGTTGCAAAGAACGGTAGAGATAGCCTTCCAAAATATTTGGGAGTCAAAGTGGGTGATGGCCAGATTGTCAAGGCAGGAAACATCCTCGTGAGACAGAGAGGGACAAGATTTTATCCTGGAAAAAACGTTGGTATGGGAAGAGATTTCACCCTGTTTGCACTGAAGGATGGCAGGGTGAAGTTTGAAACGAAAAACAACAAAAAGTATGTGAGTGTTTATGAGGAGTGAAAGAGTGAACAGCATAAAGAAAATCTCCTTCGTGGGTATTTTCTCGGCTCTTGCAACCCTGGTGATGTTTTTGGAGTTTCCAATATTCCCACAGGCGAGTTTCCTGAAATACGATCCCAGTGAAATACCGGCTCTCATAGTGAGTTTCTTACTGGGACCCGGGGTTGGTATGTTTGTTATCCTGGTGAAAGATATTCTCTTCTTCCTCATGAAGTCTGGTGATCCTGTGGGAATCGCGATGAACGCTGTGCTGGGAATGTCCTTTGTGGGAATAGCCGGTCTCATTTATCACAGAAACAAGAACAGAGTAACGGCGATAAAAGGCATGATCGTCGCTACACTTTTCACCACGGCGTTCGCCCTAGGATTGAACGCTCTCATCGTGCCGCTTTACTTCAAAGCTCCGTTCGAACTTTATCTGAAATTTTTCCCGTTCATACTGGCTTTCAATCTGGTGAAATTTGGAGTCGACTCGGTTGTGACGTTTTTTGTTTACAAGAAAGTTTCCAGTATCTTTAAACTGGAAACAGTGGAAGGGAGGAGCAACAATGGCTAGGTACTTTCCTGTTCAGAAGACAACTATGATAAAACCTGAAGAGGTTGAAAGAAAATGGTACGTGGTGGACGCTTCCGGAAAGGTTCTCGGAAGACTCGCGACGCGCATAGCAAAGATACTGATGGGAAAACACAAGCCCAATTACACTCCGCACGTTGACACGGGGGATTACGTCATCGTTGTGAACGCTGACAAGGTGGTTCTCACCGGAAAGAAGCTCGATCAGAAGGTTTATTACTGGCATTCTGGTTATCCCGGAGGTTTGAAGTCTCTGACAGCAAGACAGATGCTGGAAAAGCATCCCGAAAGGCTCATATGGCTCGCTGTCAAAAGGATGCTTCCGAAGAACAGACAGAGCCGAAAAATGCTCAAAAGGCTCAAAGTTTATGCGTCACCCGAACATCCACATCAGGCGCAGAAACCTGAGCCTATTGAACTGTGAAAAATGAGGAGGGAGAAGGATGGCTGAAGTGATAGGATACTACGGAACAGGAAGGAGAAAGACCGCTGTTGCGAGAGTTTACCTGAGACCGGGAGAAGGAAAAGTGAAGGTCAATGGAAAAGAGTACGACAGCCTGAATGACTATTTCAAAAATCCCGCGTGGACAAAGCACGCGATAGAACCCCTCGAAGTAACCAACACACTTGGCAAATTCGATCTTGTCATAAGGGTTAACGGTGGAGGTTTGTCTGGCCAGTCCGGTGCCGTGAGGCTTGGCATCGCCAGAGCCCTCCTTCAGTACGACCAGAAGCTGAGGCCTGTTCTCAAGAAATACAAGATGCTCACAAGGGATCCAAGAGAAGTGGAAAGAAAGAAGTACGGCTTGAAAAAGGCAAGAAGAGCTCCTCAGTTCTCCAAGAGATGATTTTGCTGGCAGCAGACAATCGCGGGGTCCGGTTCTCCCGGACCTCTCTTTTTCTGTTTATCGAACAAAGTGCAAAGAAAGCACCATAACGCAAAAGTGCCTCGTCTAAACTCATCAAGAAAGAGTTCCCGCAAATCAAAGATAAACTTTTCTGCTTTGAGGTTCTTAGGGAGCAATCTCAAAGGAAGGATAAGGATGCTCAAAACCTACAAATTTTGTATCTACCCCACGAAAGAACAAGAAAAAAAACTGGCTAAACATTTTGATCACACCTTGCGAAGAATTTGGCCAGGTATGGCTTGATGCCATCAGTAGGGGGGAGCCGTTCGAATTCATGCCCGTGGACCGTGCTCTGGCGGAACCCAAAATGGGTCTACGAGCCATCACGGGTTGAAGCGGGAAGCGCACCTTATGTAAGGTGTGGTAGTTTACCAACCGAGGAGTGAGAGTGTGATTCCTCGAGAGGTCATCGAGGAAATAAAAGAAAAAGTTGACATCGTAGAAGTCATTTCAGAGTATGTGAATCTCACCCGGGTAGGTTCTTCCTACAGGGCTCTCTGTCCCTTTCATTCAGAAACCAATCCTTCTTTTTACGTTCATCCGGGTTTGAAGATATACCATTGTTTCGGCTGTGGTGCGAGCGGGGATGTCATCAAATTTCTTCAGGAAATGGAAGGGATCAGTTTCCAGGAAGCGCTGGAAAGACTTGCCAAGAGAGCTGGGATTGATCTTTCTCTCTACAGAACAGAAGGGACTTCTGAATACGGAAAATACATTCGTTTGTACGAAGAAACGTGGAAAAGGTACGTCAAAGAGCTGGAGAAATCGAAAGAGGCAAAAGACTATTTAAAAAGCAGAGGCTTTTCTGAAGAAGATATAGCAAAGTTTGGCTTTGGGTACGTTCCTAAGAGATCCAGCATCTCTATAGAAGTTGCAGAAGGCATGAACATAACACCGGAAGAACTTGTCAGATACGGTATCGCGTTAAAAAAGGGTGATCGATTCGTTGATAGATTCGAAGAAAGAATCGTTGTTCCAATAAAGAACGACAGTGGACATATTGTGGCTTTTGGTGGGCGTGCTCTCGGCAACGAAGAACCAAAGTATTTGAACTCTCCAGAGACCAGGTATTTTTCGAAGAAGAAAATCCTTTTTCTCTTCGATGAGGCGAAAAAAGTGGCAAAAGAGGTCGGTTTTTTCGTCATCACTGAAGGCTACTTCGACGCGCTCGCATTCAGAAGGGATGGAATACCAACGGCGGTCGCTGTTCTTGGGGCGAGTCTTTCAAGGGAAGCAATTCTGAAGCTTTCGGCGTATTCGAAAAATGTCATACTGTGTTTCGATAATGACAGAGCAGGCTTCAGAGCCACTCTCAAATCCCTCGAAGACCTCCTTGAATACGAATTCAACGTGCTTGTAGCAACCCCCTCTCCTTACAAAGATCCGGATGAACTCTTTCAGAAGGAATGGGAAGGTTCGCTGAAAAAGATGCTGAAAAACTCACGTTCGTTCGAATATTTCCTGGTGACTGCTGGTGAAGTCTTCTTTGACAAAAACAGCCCCGCGGGTGTGAGATCCTACCTTTCTTTCCTCAAAGGTTGGGTCCAGAGGATGAGAAAGAAAGGATATTTGAAACATGTAGAAAATCTCGTGAAGGAAGCTTCGGCTTCTCTCCAGATACCAGAAAACCAGATTTTGAACTTTTTTGAGAGTGAAAAGTCTAACACTATGCTTGTTCATGGATCCAGGTCGTCAAAGGTTTACGATGAGGGAAGAGGACTTGCTTACCTGTTTTTGAACTACGAAGATTTGAGGGGAAAGATTCTGGAGCTGGACTTAGAGGTACTGGAAGATGAAAACGCGAGAGAATTTTTCAAGAGGGTTTCATCCGATGAAGATTTAAGCGAAGCTATAGAAAACTTTCCAAAAGAGTTGAAAGATTGGGTTTTTGAAACGATAGAAAGCATTCCTCCTCCAAAGGATCCCGAGAAATTTCTCGCTGACCTCTCCGAAAAGTTGAAAATCCGGCGGATAGAGAGACGTATTGCAGAAATAGATGAGATGATAAAAAAGGTTTCAAACGATGAGGAAAGGCGTCTTCTTCTCTCTATGAAGTTGGATCTCCTCAGAAAAATAAAGAGGAGGTGATCGGTATGGCGAAGAAGGAAAAAGTCACAATGAACGAAGAACAGCAGGTTCTTCAGGAACAGCACCAGGAGCAGACGCAGGAGCAGACACAGGAACAGAAAGAAACGCTTCCTCCTCAGGTAGAAAAACGTATAAAAAAACTCATCAGTTTAGGAAAAAAGAAAGGTTACATAACATATGAGGATATAGATAAAGCTTTTCCTCCAGACTTCGAAGACTTTGATACGAATCTGATAGAGAGAATACATGAAGAACTGGAAAAACATGGAATAAACATTGTGGAAAGTGAATCTGAGGAAGAAGAAATGAGTGTTCCCGGTGACGAACAGGAACTAGAAGAACTTTTGGAGAGAGAATCCCCTGAGATACACGATTCGAGCAACGTAAGGGATTCCATCAAGATGTATCTCAAAGAGATAGGAAAAATACCACTTCTAACACCAGCTCAAGAACGTGAACTCGCAAGACGAGCACAGATGGGCGATAAAAAGGCCAAAGAGAAACTAATAACATCGAATCTGAGGCTTGTTGTCAGTATAGCTAAGCGCTACATGGGACGCGGTCTTTCTTTCCAGGACCTCATACAGGAAGGAAACATAGGACTTCTGAAGGCGGTAGAGAAGTTCGACTGGAGGAAGGGTTACAAATTCAGTACGTACGCTACCTGGTGGATCAGACAGGCAATCACAAGAGCGATAGCGGATCAGGCAAGGACCATCAGGATACCTGTCCACATGGTGGAAACTATAAACAAACTGAACAGGTTGAGAAGAGAGTACTATCAGAAACACGGTGAAGAACCATCCATAGAAGAACTCGCAAAGATGATGGGCAAACCCCCAGAAAAGATAAAGGAAATACTCGAAGCAGCGAAGGAAACCATATCCCTGGAATCTCCTATAGGTGAAGATGAAGATTCTTCCATCGAAGACTTTGTGGCTGACGATTCCATAGCCTCTCCAAAGAAAGAGGCCATGAGGATGCTCATGAGGGAAGAGCTCGAGAAAGTCTTGAAAACTCTGAGCCCGAGAGAAGCGATGGTTCTGAGAATGAGGTACGGCTTGCTCGATGGAAAACCAAAAACGCTTGAAGAAGTTGGCCAGTATTTCAATGTCACAAGAGAAAGGATCAGGCAGATAGAAGTCAAAGCACTGCGGAAGTTGAGACATCCATCGAGGAGCAAGTATCTGAAATCACTGCTCTCTCTGATGGATGAAAACGAAGGGTGAGCCCTGCTCACCCTTTCATTTTTTCAGTAAGTCCATGAGAAACTCCACCGGATTCTCCCTGGTGTAGAGAACAACACTTCCCGACCGTCTATTGTATCTCGGATGATTCAAAAACGGCGAGTCTCTGTTTGGAAAGATTTCCACCATTGAGTGATCGAATCTGATCTTCTTTACTCCCAGCTTCGAAGCTCTGATCCTCAATCTGAAGTAATCAACGAGTAACTTCACTTCTTCGGGTGGTTCTCCGAATCTATCCCTCATTTCCTCCAGTATTTCCTCGAGATCTTCCTCATCAAGAGAGGATGCGAGTCTTCTGTAAAGTCTCAACCTCTCTACAGGATTCTGCACGTAATCTTCCGGTATGAAAAATCTGCCCGGGGGATTTTCTATTTCAACGTTCACAGAGTGTTTCTTTTCGATTCGTCTTTCTTTGAATCTCGTGATGGTCTCTTTCAAGATTTCGTTGTACAGTTTCAAACCAACGGACACAACGTTTCCATGTTGTTCCAAACCGAGGACATCTCCCACACCTCTCAGTTCCATATCTTTCAGTGCTATTTGAAGACCGCTTCCAAAGCCTGTGTAGGATTTAAGCACCTTCAGTCTTTCAAGAGCGCTTCTTGGAGTACCCTTCGGGTACAGGAAGTACGCAAAGGCCCTTCGGTCGCTTCTACCCACCCTTCCTCTGAGCTGATAGAGCTGTGAAAGGCCGTATCTCTGTGCGTCATCCACTATGAGTGTGTTTGCATTCGGTATATCAACACCATTCTCGATAATTGTGGTACACAGAAGAACATCGATGTTCCCGCGGTAGAACTCGTGGACAATTCTCTCCATGGTTTTTCTGGACATCTTTCCGTGGGCAACCGCTATTTCCAACTCCGGAAACATCCTTTTCAGTTTTTCGAAAACCTCCGGTAGTTCTTCCACGCGGTTGTGAACGTAGATCACCTGACCTCCCCTGTTTATCTCCCTGATCACCGCTCCCTTGACGAGATCATCGCTGTACTCTGCGACATAAACGTATACTGGTTTTCTTCCAGGGGGAGGAGAATTTATCACAGAAAAATCTTTCATTCCAGAGAGGGCCATGTGGAGGGTGCGTGGAATAGGTGTAGCACTCAGGGTTAGCACGTTCACCGAGAGTCTCAGTTTCTTGAATCTTTCTTTTTGCTCAACTCCAAACTTTTGTTCTTCGTCGATGATGACAAGACCAAGATCGGAGAATTCGATCCGTTCGTTCAGCAGAGAGTGTGTACCTATGATGATGTCTATTTCTCCCTTCTTCAGCTTTTCGATGATCTCCTTCTTTTCTCTCGCTGTTCTTGAACTGTCCAGGAGTTCCACTTTTACACCGAACGGTTCCATTCTCTCTTTGAAGTTCTCGTAGTGTTGTCTTGCCAGAACGGTGGTTGGGACGAGCACCGCTACCTGCTTACCAGATGCGACTGCACGAAACGCAGCTCGCAGAGCTACTTCTGTTTTTCCAACACCCGCGTCTCCGCACAGGAGCCTGTCCATTGGTTTTTCAGAGGCAAGATCGCTTAGTACTTCTTCTATACTCTGCTGCTGATCAGGAGTTTCAATGTATGGAAAAGATTCCGCGAATTTTTCTTCCAGTTCTGGGTCACCTGGAAGAGAAAGACCCTGGGCCTCCTGTCTTTTCATGTAAAGTTCAACGAGTTCTTTGATCTTTTTCTCGATGTCTTCTCTCACTTTCTTCAGTGTTTGTTTCCATTTTCCGCGGTTCATCCGGTCGAGTTTAACCTGCGAAGGATCACCTATATATTTATGAACTCTGTCGATCTTCTCGATGGGAACGTACAAAATTGCGTCTTCATATTTCAACTTCAAATAATCCCTCTCTCCGAGAACTCCCTTGAGACGAACAATCCCCTCGAAAATGGCTATTCCGTGCTCTCTGTGAACTACGAGCCCACCCTCTTCGATCTCATCGACATCCAGAATGGGCAGCGATTCTTTTTTCTCAACACGTGTTGATAGCGGTGCAGAACCCTTCTCAACGTTTTTGAGTATCACTTCGACTACTCTTTCATCGAAGAAGTCGTTGTAGCGTTCCTTCAAAAGGTCCCTCATTTCTTTTCTGAACTTTCTGTACTCATCCAGAACCTTTTGAAGATCTTCACAGATGAAGCGAGCATCTGTCTTTAAGAAATCAAGCAAGGTGCTTTCACCGTAGAAATCAACAAAAGGAAGTATCAGAGTCTTATCAACACCTTGGAATGAACGCTGGGTGTCTACCTTGAAGAAACGAATTTCTTCAATTTCGTCTCCAAACAGTTCTATCCTCACGGGAAAGTCGTTCCCTGGAGAGTAAATGTCGATTATATCTCCGCGAATGGCAAATTCTCCCACGTTCTGAACAGTGAAAACAAGTTCATATCCCATTTCGACGAGTTTTTCTGGGGACAGCGTGAGTTTTGTGGATCGTGCTATCATCAGGGAGTTTTCTCTCAGAAAATCGGGTGAGAACACCTTTTCGGTGAGCGCTTTCAGGGTAGTGGCTATCTTGAGGTTCTCCCCGTTTAGAAGCCTCCACAGGATTTCTATTCTTTTTCCTTTTATCTCGGGTGACAAAACAACATCTTCGAGAGGCAAAACATCTCTCGAAGGATAGAAAATGTATCCTTCTATATTCGAAAACCTTTCGTTCGGCAGCAGAAGAATCTCAACCATTTTTCATCAGGTCTTTTACAATCCTCTTCTGGTCTTCATCGAGTCCTTCCATGGGGTCTGGAAGGTTGAGCTTTATCTTACACAGGGCTTTCACTATCTTCACTCTGGGATCTGTCAATCCCTGTTCCTCGGCCTTTTCCAGCAGTTTCAGAGCCTCGAAAAATTTCCCCATCTGATAGTATGCGCTTCCCAGATTGAAAAGAACAACCGGATTTTTTTGATCTATTTCCAGCGCTCTTTTGTAGCTCTCAATAGCCTTTGCCAGAAGGTTCATTCTTCTGTAGATGTTCCCTATGTTGACCCAGACTTCTACTGATTGTTCTTTTTCGGCTATTTTCAAAAATTTTTCCAAGGCACTCTCCAGCTTTCCTTCTTCAAGTTCACGGTATGCTTCTTCAAATTCACTGGAGACCAAGTTCTATCACCTTCTTTGTGACGTATATGGTGTCTGAATAGTTCATGTCGGGTGTTTTGAAAGAAACGGAAATAGGAATGATCTCTTCGGTTATAGGCTTCACATAAGAAAAGCTGAAGACCCAGAGGTTATGTTTTAGGAAGTGGGGTTCACCGATGCCTCCTCCCGATCTGTAGCAAAAATCTTTCAGAGCTGCGCTCGCTTCAGGAGAGGTGTAGAGCTTGACGTTTTTGAGTTTCAAAACGGCGAGCTGTTCGTTTGAGAAGGTAATATCCGGGGGCACTACAACGCAGTATCCCTTTCGATCGTTTATCTGGTAGACTTTCTTAGAGAGAAACTCCTCATCGCTTATGTATACTGTGTATTCTCTCAGCTCGTGTGAAACTTCGAAGGGTACTCTTCCGCGCGCTTCGAAAAGATCTGAGAAGAGCTGAACCAGATCGATATCACGTCCAAAGGCATTCTCCACCCTCACGTACAGGAACATTTTGTCGACAGTCAATTCAAAAGAATCGATGTGAACAAAGATAGGTTCCGAGGACTTGAGAAGGGAGATCTCAATCGAGTTCTTGTCCCAGTTCATTCCAAACAGGTATGGATATTCGTACTCTATGTTCACGTACTGGGGAACCTGCCCTATTGTTTGAAGTTTTTTTCCATCGAAATGGAAGAGATTTCCAGACTGATCCAGGAGAAGATAAGAACCATCGTAAAAGATTTCAAAGGAACGTGTTGGAACGGGGAGAGGGATGTTTTTCTGTGATTCTGTATCCACGTTGATCACGATGAGAGAATTGCTCCAGGTGTCAAGAACGACAACCTGCCTGCAGTACACCTCCGCATCGACGATCAGGGGTTTCCCATCGATTGGTATTTCTCTCTTCAAACCGTTTTCTGAGATCAAAACGATTTTATCCACATCTGCCAGGGTAAACTCTCCAGAATTCAAAACACCTGCTCCTATCGGATTGAGAAACTTCCCTATTTCCTTTTCATTCTTGAAAACCCTTCCGTCTCTTGAGATCAAGAAGACGTTTCCGTCCCTATCGGTGAACACCTGCTCCGGTTGGAAAGATAAGTTTCTAACGGTGAAATTGAAACCATCGCTTTCGATAAGACGGTTGTTGACCGGATCAACGATGTATATACTCTCACCAAAAATTGACACATCCGTGGGTGTGAGAAAATATTCTATTCCATCTTTAAAACCCTGGAGTGTTTTTAACGTTTTCATGTTGAAAGAATCAGATTCTTTGTCCTGCAGTATGAATTCCAGATTGTTAACCAGCGAGAGCACTTCAGGCTGATCCGGTACGATAACAAGCAGGTTTTTCAGATCCTCGTAAGCCTCTCTCACTCTTCCTGTTTCTATCATCAATTTTGCTCTCAAATACCAAAACTCTGCGAGATTCTCAGCGGGGATGGGTTTGTAGAAGATCTCCTCTATCTTCTGCTGTGCGGAAGATATATCTCCCTTTGCCCAGTCTATGATCGCTTCTGAGAACATCTCTCTAACGCTTTGAGCGAAAAGAGCAGAAAAAGTTAGCAGAAACAAAAGCAATATCGTTTTTTTCACGTTTTCACCTCTTGAAGAGGTTTACCTTCCTTTCTGTACCGTTCAGGAGACGCTGGATGTTTTCGGAGTGTCTGAGAGTGGAAAGAACCGCGAGAATGAGAAACAGCATTCCCGTATCGTAGCCCTTGAGCAGATATCCCAGAAGAGCAGAAACGTAAAGAGCTACAAGAGATCCAAGCGAAGCGTATTTAGTCAGCATTACGATGACAAGCCAGGTCAGTGTGAACACTAGTCCCGTAGGCCACGAAAGACAGAAAATGATTCCAAGGGTGGAAGCGACTCCTTTTCCACCTTTGAACTTCATGAAAATCGGAAAATCGTGTCCGAGGACAGTCGCGATCGCCGTGAGTGATACGATCTTCGAATCTCCTGAGAAAGTAATGGTAATGAACACAGGGAAAAATCCCTTCAAAGCATCCAGAAGAAGACAAATCCCTCCAACGGCAGGACCTGTGGTTCTTATAGCATTCGTCGCTCCAACGTTGCCACTCCCCACTTTTCTCACATCAATACCCTTCAGCCACTTCGGGATCAAATAACTGAAGGGGATGGACCCTGTGAAGTAACCGAGAATTGGGAAAAGCCACCAGTCCACGATATCACCTGCTCTTCTTGAACTTTAAGAATATAGGGGATCCCTCGAACGGAAAGACGTAGTCCCTGATCAGTTTTCTGAGGAAAACCTTTTGTGGATTTTTTATCTTCTCTATATTGTTCACAAAGAAAAGGAAAGTGGGTGGCTTTATGTCCACCTGAAGGCCGAAAAAGATCTTGAGGCCACGAGGGAGATTCGTGAACGCGAGCACTTTCTGAAGAGCCGAATTAATGGCACTGGACGGCACTTTCGTTGTGTAAGAAGCGTACGCTAAATTGATAGCGTCTATCACTCTGTCTATGTTCCAGCCTTTGTCAGCGGAGGTAAAGATAAGCGGACTGTAATCGATGAAATAGAGCTTCTCTCTGAATAATTTGGTGAATTCGTCGTACCTTTTTTCACGGTGTTCAACGAGATCCCATTTGTTGAAAACAACGACGCTGGCTCTCCCTCGTCTTTCCACAAGGCCGGCTATTCTCTGGTCCTGTCTTGTGATACCCTGAGTTGCATCAAGAACTATCACAACAACGTCCGCTTTTTCTATGCTGTCCACAACCCTGTAGTTGCTGTATTTTTCAACAGTCCTGGGTTCGACCCTGGATTTTCTCCTCAAACCAGCCGTGTCAACGAATACGTATTTTCTTCCGTCTATAAACACTTCGTCGTCAACGGGATCCCTCGTTGTTCCAGGTATCGGTGACACAAGAGCTCGTTCTTTGTTCAATATAGCGTTGAAGAGTGTGGATTTTCCCACGTTCGGTCGGCCAACGATGGCAACTTTTATTGCGTCGGTGATTTCGGGCTTTGATTCTAAATCCAGCCCTTTTTCTTCGAGCTTTTTGATGATCGTCTCCAGGAGAGTATCGAGATTTATGTTGTGCTCTGCAGAAACGGGTATTGGTTCTCCAAATCCTAAACTGTAAAGCTCCGGCTTCACTTCTCTTTCGAACTCTCTGAGATTTTCCGCTTTGTTCGCCACAAGGATAGTATCAACGGTGGATTTCCTGAGAAAATCGGCAAGCGATTCGTCTTCTTTTGTAATTCCTCTTTTTCCATCGACAACGAACAGAACGAGATCAGCTTCTCTGATCATGTTCAGGGTAACTTCCTTCATCTTTTGGGAAATGATGTCCTGTGGATTGTCGAAGACTCCACAGGTGTCCACGAGTTTAAAGGTTTTCCCGTACCACTCTACAGTATCTTGAACGGGGTCACGGGTGACCCCTTCTTCGTCTTCGACAATAGCCTTTTTCTTCTTTACCAGCTTGTTGAACAGAGTAGACTTTCCAACGTTTGGTCTACCAACTATCAGAACCGTCGCCATATTTCACTCTCCATTCTTTTTGAGAAGGTCTCCAATGGATTTCTGAGAGCTCTCCTTCTCCACCATTTTTTTGTACTCCTCTATGTTTTTCCTTTCTTCATACCGCTTTTCGCTCAGTATCATTCTTCCACCGAACACCTCGTCGGGATCTATTCTAAGAACGACGAGGTTTAAAGCTTTTCCCGTTTCAGGCTCGCTGAGAAGATGGTTGTTCGGCACGAAACCCTCCACATCGTACTCTTCGACTTCCACTACCACTCCCGAGTTCACGATCTTCTTTATGGTTCCACTCACGATGGAATCTGGTTTCAACTCTTTGAGAGCACGTTCCCAGGGATTTTCCTGTGTTCTTTTTATGCTGAGAGTGATCTTTCTGTTCTCTTTGTCTATCTTCAAGATCTTCACTTTCACCTTTTCGCCGATCTTTAGAATTTCTCCAGGTTCATCAATTCTTTTCCATGAAATTTCAGAGACGGGAACGAATCCTTCAACACCTTCTTCTAACTCGACAAAAGCTCCCTGTTTTATGATTCCCGTCACCTTTCCTGTCACCACGTTGTTGACATTGTACCTGTCTTCGATGTTTTCCCATGGATCTCCCTTTGCCTTTCTGTAGCTCAAAGTGAGTTTTCTGTTTTCTTTGTCTACATTGATAACTTCAACCTTCACCAGATCTCCAACACTCACCACTTCTTCAAGACTTTTTCTTGCGTTCCCCCAGAAGACTTCAGACCTTGGCACAAGTCCTTCCACGCCGGGCTCCAGTCTCACAAAAAATCCGAACGGATGAATCGAAGTCACTTCTCCACTCACCACTTTTCCAACCGGATACTTCTCTTCCACTTTTTCCCACGGATCGGGCATGAGTTTCTTCAAACTCAGGATGACATTCTTTTTCACCTTGTCCAGTTCGATTATCTTCGCTGTTATGTTCTGGCCGGGTTTCACTATGTCTTCAGGAGATATTCTGGTGTCGTAGCTGAGTTCGCTCCTGGGAATGAATCCCCTCACTCCCTCTGAAATTTCAACTTCGACACCTGCGTTACTGATCCCTTTCACGGTACCTTCTACGATGTCTCCCACTTTCTTCTCTGAGAAGAACTCCTCGATCTTCTTATCCTGGAGAGCTCTTCGCGAAACAACGATTCTTGGTCCCCGTCTCGTCTGAGCCATTTCCAAAATGATGACTTCTATTTCTTTTTCAGGCATGGGATCGTTCCTTCTGAGGAGGGAGTGTGATCCTGGAAGAAAAGCAGAGACTACTCCTTTCAGTAAAACGTTGTATCCTCCTTTCGTCTGCGAAACGATGCGGGCTTTCACAGGTTTCTTTTCTTCGTAATCTTTTCTCAACTCTTCAAGCGTTTTTCGAAGAACTGGTCTCCTCTCCGAGAGAATAGATCTCTCTTCGTAGTTCAGATTCAGTATTTGAAGGGTGAGATTCTCACCCACTTTGTACTCATCTAAGGATTTGATCAGTTCGTTCTCCGGTACGAATCCCTCGCTTTTTCCCCCGAAGTCCACCACCACACCATCGTCTTCCTTGCCGATAACCACACCTTTTACAATCTGTCCTCTTCTGAACTCCTCAGGTTCGTACTGGCTGAGGATTTCATCGTTGAATTCAAATGGTTCCATCTCTCTTCCCCTCCATCTCTTTCAGTTTTCTGACAACGTTTTCTATCAGAGAATTGGGTGTAGAAGTACCGCTGAACACACACACCGTACCATATTTTACTACGTCCGCTGGTAATTCGTCAGGTGATTCTATCCAGATCGTCTTTGAGTGTTTTGAAGCGATTCTGAAGAGTTTTCCTGTGTTTGAACTGTGCTTTCCTCCGACCACTATGGAAAGATCACAGATCTTTGAAAGCTCCTCCACTTCCCTTTCTCGGTTCACAGTTACGGGGCATATGGTGTTGAGGAAAACGGCTTCTTCGAATTCGTTCATCCTGATCATCGCTGCAACGAACTCTTTATATTCTTCGAGCGAAGAAGTGGTCTGAGAGAGAAAGACCACCTTTTTTTCTTCGAGCTTGAACGGAACTTTCGTGACGATGGCAGGAGCGTATCCTCTCAGTGCCACCATTTCCGGGTGGTCTTCTTTTCCAAAAACGATGACTTTCCTCTCTTTGGCATATCTTTGAGCGGTTTTGAACAGTTGAGAAACTATGGGACAGGTGAGATCGACGACCTCTGGAAAGATCTTTTTCAGTTCTTCGAGTCTATCTTTCGGGATACCGTGAGCCCTTACAACGAACACCTCTCCATCTGTCATCTCCGAAGACACTTTCAATCCTTTCTTTGTCAGTTGCTCCATCACCTGTTTGTTGTGGACTATCTCACCATCTGTTACCACTTTCTTTCCTTCATCGAGTAACTCCTCCACGGTTCTTATCGCTCTTTCCACTCCAAAACAAAAACCGATATTCTTTGCCACTACTATTTTCAAGTGTTCATCCTCTCCCTGACCAGTTTTAGGATCCTGTCGAGCACTTCTTCCACACTCATACTGGTTGTGTCTATGATCACAGCATCTTCCGCTGGTTTCAATGGGGCTACGTTCCGCTTGGAATCCTGCTCATCCCTCGAGATGAGTTCTCTTTCAACTTCTTCTTTTGTGACCTTTAGACCTCTTTTCTGGTACTCTTTCAACTTTCTCTCTACGCGCGCTTCCAGAGACGCTGTGAGAAATATCTTCAGGTGAGCGTTTGGAAGCACAACCGTTCCTATATCCCTTCCCTCGACCACGATGTTTTTGTCGTCACATATTTCCCGCTGGATTCTGACCAGGTGCCTTCTCACAACTTCAAGCCTGGCAAAATTTGAGGCAAGAACCCCCGCCTCTGGACTTTGAATCTTTTCTGTGTAATCCTCTCCGTTGATGTAGACTCTTCCGTTCACATAGTCTATCTTCAGATCTTTCAGCACGTTTTCGATCTCTTCTTCAGCGGAAGAGGAACTGAGCCCTTTTTCGTGCAGATAAACTGCAACGGCACGGTACGTTGCTCCCGTGTTCAGATGATCGAAGCCGAGTTTTTCAGCAAGAAGCTTTGCTATTGTGGACTTTCCAGACGCTGCGGGACCGTCTATTGCTATTTGAAACCCCATTTCACGCCTCCTCCACTGTATCGGTGATTTTGAAGATCTTATCGAGATGGGTAAGTTTTAGTATTCTCGATATGCTTTCTTTCAGTGAGCTGAGGATGAACTCCTTTCCGTTGATTTTCGCGTCCTTCAAAATCACAACGAGTGTTCCAAGGCCCGCGCTGTCCATGTAGGAGACAGACGAAAGATCGAGGACGATCTTCTTCTTGCTGGTGGTCGAGATGAAGTTTCTAAGCTGTTCCTTCAACTCCGAAGAATTGTAAGCGTCTATGTCCCCCTGCACTCTCACGATGGCTTTGTCATCCTGTTCAACGATATCGAGTTTGAGGTTGTTCATGTTATCCCTCCTCTATTCTAATTCTGAGTTCTCTGAGTTGCCTTTCATCAACTTCAGCGGGGGCTCCCGTCAAGAGGCACACACCGTTTCCTGTTTTTGGAAACGCTATCACTTCTCTTATAGAACTCTCACCGGCTATGATGCTCACCAATCGATCCAGTCCGAAAGCTATCCCGCCGTGCGGCGGAACGCCGTACCTGAACGCTTCGAGGAAGAAGCCGAATTTTTTCTGTGCTTCCTCTTCACTCAACCCAAGAAGTTCAAAGATTTTCTCCTGAATATCTCTTCTGTGAATCCTGATGCTTCCTCCACCGACTTCGTAACCGTTGATGACGAGATCGTAGGCTTTCGCCCGGACCTTTGTGTAATCATCACCTAAGGTTTCCAGAACGGGCATTGTGAAGGGGTGGTGCCGCGCCACAAATCTTTCTTCTTCCTCGCTCCACTCGAAGTATGGAAAGTCGACTACCCAGAGTACATCGAATCCTTTTGCAAGGTGTGAGAAGTGCTCTTTTCCGATTTCCAGCCTCAGCGTTCCAAGGGCTTCGTTGAGGAGGTTTCTATCAGTGTGGGCCGCTATGAGACAGACGTCTCCTTCGTTCATGTTTTCCGTTTCTGCGATCTTTCTGAATTCTTTTTCGAGGTGTTTCAGGTGTGGTGACGTGATTCCACCGTCCAATTTGAACCAGATGAGACCGCCGAGACCGAGTTCTTTCATTCTTGCCATGAGTTCTTCGCCTTTCTTTCTGCTCATCTCCGAAGCGAATCCGGGAACGATGAAACCCTTCACACTTCCTCCTTCATTGAGGACGTTCCTTATCACCTTGAACTCCGTGGTCTCAAAAGCGTATCCAAAATCTCGAAGTTCCATTCCGTATCTTCTGTCTGGCTTGTCTGTTCCATACTTTTCCATCGCATCGTCGTACGGAATTCTGTCGAAGGGAACCTTGAGATCGATGCCAGAAGATTCTTTGAACACTCTTGAAACCATTCCTTCGCTCACATTCAGTACATCTTCCACATCGACAAAGGACATCTCCACGTCAACCTGGGTGAACTCCGGTTGCCTGTCTGCTCTGAGGTCTTCGTCCCTGAAGCATCTGACTATCTGGAAGTATCTGTCGAAGCCGGAGATCATCAGAATCTGCTTGAAGAGCTGAGGAGATTGAGGCAGCGCGTAGAACTTTCCGGGTCTGAGTCTCGAAGGTACGAGGAAATCCCTCGCCCCTTCCGGAGTGCTTCTTGTGAGAAAGGGAGTTTCTATTTCAAGGAAACCGAGTTCATCGAAGTAATCTCTGATGATTTTCGATATTCTGTATCTCAAAATGATATTTCTCTTCATTCTCTCGGAACGAAGATCTATGTATCTGTACTTGAGTCTCATTTCTTCTTTAGGTGTTTCTCCAGGATAAAAAGGAAGCGGATCGGCAAGAGACAGGATCTCTATTCTTTCGGCGACGACTTCTATTTCTCCTGTTTCGATGTTCGGATTTTCCGTCCCTTCTGGCCTTTTTCTCACGGTTCCCTCAACCAGAACGACGGATTCTCTTGTGAGTTCATCTACAACACTGTAAGCCTCACTGTTCACATCGCACACGATTTGAGTCTCACCGTATCTGTCTCTCAAGTCGATGAATCTCACACCACCGAGATCTCTGATCCTGTCCACCCATCCGCACAGCTTCACTTTTTTTCCCTCGTCTGTTGCTCTCAGCTCTCCACACGTGTGTGTTCTCAGCATAATGTCCCTCCCTCAGGGTCGGTTATTATCGCCGTTATCAACTCAGACGGTACCACTTCAAAAAGGTTTGTATCTTTCAGCTTCTTCGAACCGAATTTGAAGGGATCCGCCACAACGAAGAACGGTTTCCTCAACTCTCTGCTCAGAATAGCCAGGGTGGTGGTTCCCACTTTGTTTAAAACATTCCCCGATTCGTCCACGTAGTCGGCTCCCGTCAAACAGACGTCAACCATTCTGAGAATCCTGTAGGCCAGCAGATCTTCTACAGGTTCAGCGCGAAGGTGTATCTTCCTCAAAGATTCTACCAGTATTTTCCCTTCTCCGCCCGGGTGTGACTCGAGAACGAAAACCATAGGAGGTCTGGCTTTACGAAACACCTCCAGCAGTGTTTTGCTGTTGCTCAGCGTGAGAATTTTTTTATTTTTGAAAAAATTCGACGCGTAGTCTGTAGTTCGAGCGAAGGATTTCTCCACAGCTCTCTCGAATTTCTCCAGTTCTTTCAGGGAATGATTTTCCAGAAAAAAAGCCAGTTTTTCGAGAACGGCCATGGGTTTCTCTTCACAGAAAATGCCTATCTCTTTCGATACTTCCCCGGAGTCAAGCTTTTCAGAGTTCTCTTTGAGAAATTTTAACAACTTTTCCAGAACTTCCTGGGATCCCTCTGTGTTCAATTCTTTCAAAAAACTCAAAACTTCCATAACCCCACCTCTATAGTATTCTACCCTAAACTCTTTCATTCTGGATTCGATAATTGTAATCGGTTGTTTTCAGCCATAAGACATGATTATCGAGAATTATCCGAAAATATCTCTTTGAATCTCTGAAAATCTCATGTTTACAACACAATCCATCTGTGTTATAATTTTTTAAAACGAAGATTAACTGGGGGGCGAAATCATGAAAGGAGAAGAGATACTGAAGTGGCTCGACTCAAATCCAAGTATTCAGGAGCTCAAAAAATTCGCCAAGAGCTTGGGTTTGAGAGTGAAAAAGGCCATGAAGAAGAAAGAAGTTATAAAACTCATCAAAGAGCATGTGGAATCCGCTTTTTCAACGACAGATTCTTCCTCGGGTGTTTCGACGACCGTTCAAAGGAGAGAAGAGAAAGATCTAAATCTTCCCAGAACTTACGATAAAAATAAGCTTGTTCTCATGCCGGTTAATCCCTACGTGGTTTTCGCTTACTGGGACTTCGATCAAAGAACAAGAGAGCTGATGAAACAAAAAGCCAGAGAAGGAAAGGCAGTGATCAGACTCTACGATGTGACTTTCATCATGTTCAATGGAACCAACGCGCACAGAACGTTTGAACACAGACTCGATGAACTCACGCTCGACGCAGGGAACTTCTACTTCAACGTTCCTATGCCGAGGGCAGATTATCTTTCGGAAATGGGCTACCTTGACGATGAGGGAAAGTTCGTTTCAGTGTTGAGGTCCAACGTCACCAGAACCCCTGCCGCTTCTCCTTCGGCCTCTTCCAGGGAAAGATGGTACGACTTGAAAAACAAAAAGCGAACAGTGGTACTGTCTGAGGGAAGTCTAATAAAGCCTGTTGAGAAAATAAGAGGTGTTACCTCACCCGGATTTCCTTCCGGACAGGGTATGATGGCCCAGGGAATAATGTGGGAAATTTTCAGGAGCGGGAGGTAATCTCATGAGAGGAAAAATACTGATATTTCTGCATGCGCATCTTCCATACGTTCACCATCCTGAATACGATCATTTTTTGGAAGAAAGGTGGCTTTTTGAGGCCATAACAGAAACTTACATACCGCTTTTAATGATGTTCGATGAAATAGAAGATTTCAGGTTGACCATGTCGATCACTCCTCCGCTGATGGAGATGCTCTCCTCCAGAGACCTTCAGGAGAAGTACGAAAGACACATGGAAAAACTGATCGAACTCGCAAACAAGGAAGTGGAGAGAACTAAAAAGGAGCACCCGCTGAAGCATAAGATGGCTAAATTCTACCGTGAACATTTTGAAAAAATTCTGAACGTGTTTCGCTCTTACGATGGAAACATCTTGGAGGGCTTCAAAAAATACCAGGAGACCGGAAAGCTGGAGATAGTGACCTGCAACGCCACACACGCGTTTTTGCCGCTCTATCAGATGTACCCAGAGGTGGTGAACGCTCAGATCACAGTTGGCGTGAAGAACTACGAAAAGCACATGAAGAAACACCCAAGGGGTATTTGGCTTGCGGAATGCGGATACTATCAGGGGCTGGATCTGTACCTTGCCCAGAACAACGTTGAGTATTTCTTTGTGGATTCTCATGCCTTCTGGTTCGCCGATGAACAACCCAGATACGGTGTCTACAGACCCATCATGACGCCAAGTGGTGTTTTCGCCTTCGCACGAGATCCGGAGTCGAGCGAACAGGTCTGGAGTGCAGCCGTTGGGTATCCTGGTGATCCAAGGTACAGAGAATTCTACAGAGATATAGGTTTCGACAGAGAAATGGAGTACATAAAAGATTACATAGACCCTTCTGGAGTCAGGATAAACACCGGAATAAAATACCACAGGATAACTTCGAAAAGCTTGGATGCTTCGCAGAAAGAATATTACGACATAGATCTGGCCATGGAAGCTGTGGAAGAACACGCGAGGGACTTCCTTCACAAAAAGGAAAGTCAGGCAAGAAGATTGATGGATATAATGGGTGTCGAACCGGTCATCGTTGCTCCCTTCGACGCTGAGCTCTTCGGTCACTGGTGGTTCGAGGGTGTGTTCTTCTTGAAGAGGTTCTTTGAACTGGTGAATGAATCAAAAGACCTGAAGCTCGTCACCGCATCCGAAGTTATAGACACTCTCGAAGAGGTTCAGATCGCCACACCCGCCGACTCGAGCTGGGGTGCCGGAGGATACTACGAAACGTGGCTCAACGGAACGAACGACTGGATCTACAGGCATCTCCACGAGATGATCGAAAGAATGATAGATCTTTCGAAAAAGTACTACAACAGTTCCGATCCACTCGTGGAAAGGGTTTTGAATCAGATGCTGAGAGAACTATTTCTCGCACAATCGAGCGACTGGGCTTTCATCATGACTACAAGAACGAGTGTTCAATACGCGGAAAACAGAACGAAGCTTCACATAAAGAGGTTTCTGAACCTCTACGATCAACTCGTTTCTGGAAGAATAGACGAAGAGATGCTAAGATACTACGAGTGGACGGATGCCATCTTTCCAGAGATAAACTTCAGGGTGATGGCGAGGGATGTGATTTGAAGACGTCTGATTATCTGAAAAAGTACGGTGTAAGATTGAAAAAACACCTGGGACAGGTCTTTCTTTCAGACGATAGAATAGCGAAGCGCATCGTGAAAGCGGCTGAACTGACTCCAGAGGATGTGGTGGTGGAGATAGGAGCCGGAGCTGGAACTCTCACGGAAGAACTCGCTAAGACTGGTGCGAGGGTCATCGCCTACGAAATCGATGAAAGTCTTGCTCCGATTCTTCAAGAAAGACTTTCGAAGTATCCCAATGTGGAATTGAGATTCGAAGATTTCCTGAAAGCGAAAAACGTTCCTGAAGGCGCAATTTGTGTGTCCAACATCCCCTACAACATAACAGGTCCCCTCATGGAAAAGATCATAGAATGGAAATTCAAAAGAGCCATCGTCATGATTCAGAAAGAGGTTGGTGAAAGGATCCTGGCGAAACCCGGAAAGAAAACGTACGGATACCTTTCGGTTGTGGTTCAGACGTTCTACGAGGTGAAAAAGCTCTTCGATGTTTCAAGATCCTGTTTTGTACCGAACCCTGAGGTTGATTCCACAGTTGTAGATTTGAAGAGAAAACCTGTGGATTTGGATTTCGAAAAATTCAAAAAATTCGTCTCGATGATATTCGCAAAAAAAAGAAAAACGCTCAAAAATAATCTGAGACCGTTTCTTTCTATCTTCGAGGGAGTAGATTTGTCAAGAAGAGCGGAACAGCTCACCGTTGAGGAGATCGTGGAACTCTATGAAAAATGGAGGAGAGCACTCGAATGTTCAAGGGGATAATAGCTGCGCTGTGGGATATGGATTCCATAGGAGAAATAGAACCCGATGTGGTCTTCCTTTTGAAGAGCGACATTTTGAATCTGAAGTTTCATCTGAAGATTCTCAAAGACAGGGGAAAAACCGTTTTTGTTGATATGGATTTTGTGAACGGACTAGGAGAGGGAGAAGAAGCGATTCTTTTTGTGAAAAAGGCCGGTGCCGATGGTATCATCACGATAAAGCCAAAAAATTACGTCGTTGCAAAGAAGAACGGAATTCCCGCTGTCCTCAGATTCTTTGCTCTCGACTCGAAAGCGGTCGAAAGAGGTATCGAACAGATAGAAACGCTCGGGGTAGATGTGGTGGAAGTCCTTCCAGGTGCGGTGGCTCCGAAAGTGGCCAGAAAAATACCCGGCAGGACAGTGATCGCCGCCGGGCTCGTTGAAACAGAGGAAGAAGCTCGCGAAATCCTCAAACACGTTTCAGCGATCTCTACAAGTTCAAGAATCCTCTGGAAGATGAAGTTTCTACCATGATACACTTTTCAGCGGAATATTCCACGTCTTTCAAAGAATCGAGGAATCTTTTGATCTCTTCTGAGAACGCTCCCGGTTGATACCAGAATCTTCTGAAACCCGCGTCGTACGCCTTCTTTGTTTCTTCAAGTGCGACTTCAGGTGGTACAACGAAGACTATCACATCGATGTTTTCAGGAAGTTCCTCCACGCTTTTGTAAACCCTGAAACCTTCTATCTCGTCGTACTTGGGATTCACCGGTAAAACCTCGAATCCCTTGGAAACCAGATCTTTAAGTATCACGTTTCCGTACTTTCTTGGATTAACCGTCGCTCCAACCAGTGCTATCTTTTTGAATTTCTTTGGATCCATTTTCTAACCTCCTCACCGTTCTTGTTACAACAAGATTCGCTCCTGTTCCAAAGAGATCTCTTAGAACAACATCACCGGCCTTCACGGGGGCTTCCACTTTGATTTCTCTAACTATCTTCATGAGTTCCGGTATGAATCTCTTCGGAATCGGTTTGTCTGTCTTGACGGATGCGAGTGGAAGCTCTCCGTTCAATACTCTGATGCTCGTTGGAACGACTCTTTTTGGATCTTTTATCTCATCCTTTGCGTATTCAACACCTCGTGGGCACCTGTTTCCTGTTATGGATTTTATGTGGCCGTCTTCAGTTAGCTCCACCTTAATTTTACACCCGATCGGGCACTGAACGCAAACGACATTTTTGAACATTTCAATTCACCTCCTCGACGGACACCACGATTTCATCGAGTCCTTCGAGATCCCTGTCGGAAATTTTCACCCTCAGCATCTCACTCGGCACGAGATCTTCGAATTCCCTTGCGAACCTTCCAACTACGAGTCTTCCTTTCTCCATGGGTTTCTTCACTCTCAGGTAGAGAGTGAGAGGTTCTGCAGGGGTGTACCAGATCGGATGAACCACCATCACGTTTTTTCCGGGTCTCACGGGAATCTTTTCTCGCGGGATCTCGCCTTTCACGAACTTTGCGGCGTACCGTCCCGCCGTCTCACCCTCGTAGCTCACGTAATCCACCAGATCGAAGATCACTGTGCAGTTTCCAGCGGAAAAGATCCAGTCTCTGGAGGTCTGGCCTATATTTGAAACTCCCACACCTCTGGAGGTCGGATTTTTCACCACCAGGTTTTCTATCAATTCCACCTGAGGAATGAGTCCAACGGACAAAACCAGCGTGTCCACTTTGAACACCCTCTCCGTTCTCGGAATGGGTCTGAACTGTTCATCCACTTTTGCGACCACGACTTCTTCCAATCTTTCTCTTCCTCTCACCTCAACGACTGTGCTGGAGAGGTACAAAGGTATGTTGTAGTCCTCAAGACACTGTATCACGTTCCTGAGGAGGCCTCCCGCGTACGGTAGACGCTCCACAACACCGACGACTTCCATTCCCTCGAGGGTGAGCCTTCTTGCCATGATGAGACCTATATCTCCGGAGCCCAGTATGAGAGCACGTTTTCCGGGGAGCCTGTTTTCTATGTTGATGAGTCTCTGGGCAACACCGGCTGTGAAGATACCGGAGGGCCTGTCTCCTGGGATCATGAGACTACCAAAAGGTCTTTCCCTGGCACCTGTCGCGTAGACGAGCGCTCCCACTTCTACTTCCTCTATGCCTTGTTCGGTGACGAGGATCACCCTTCTGTCCTCAACACGTTTCACATAAGCATTCGTCAGCGCTCTTATTCCCATCTTTTCCATCTTTTCCTGGAATCTTTCAGCGTACTCCGGTCCGGTGAGTTCCTGCCTGAAATAGTGAAGACCAAAACCGTTGTGTATACACTGGTTCAATATTCCTCCGGTTCTTTCGTCTCTCTCGACGAGAAGAACTTCCGCCCCTTCTTCTTTTGCTTTCAACGCCGCCGCCATTCCGGCAGCTCCGGCTCCTATCACCATCACGTCGACCCTCATTCTCTCACCTTCCCGTTCACAACCCAGCTGTTCTCCGATTTCATCTTTATTTCCGACATATCCACACCGAGTTCTCTCTCCAGAATCTTGAGAATTCGAGCCATGCAGAAGCCCCCCTGGCATCTCCCGAACATCGCTCTTGTTCTGAACTTCACACCGTCGAGTGTCCTTGCTCCTCTTCTGATAGCTTCTACTATTTCTTTCTCTGTCACTTCGTTGCAGAAGCAAACGAGTCTTCCCGCACGTGGATCTCTTTCTATTTCCCTTCTCCACTCTTCGAGTGGAAGTTCCGAATAGTGAACGATTCTCTTTCTTTCCGGTTTGAAGTCTTTTTTCTTCTCAAGAGGAATTCTCATTTTTTCCTGGATCAACTCTTCAACAACGTACTTTGCCACCGCCGGCGCTGCTGTGAGACCAGGAGATCTTGTTGCCATAACGTTCACGAAGTTCTTCACCGTCTCGCTCACTTTTATGAAGAAGTCTTTTTGTGGACTTTCCGGTCTCAGCCCTGAGAAGGTTTTCACCACGAGGGAGAAATCGAGGGAAGGTACAAGCCTTCTTGTGAATTCTCGAACTTTTTCGAGACCTTCTCTGGTGGTTATGGGTCTGTCTTTCATCTCTTCGGGAAGGTCTTCGGCAGTTGGTCCCAGAAGGATTCCACCATCGACTGTGGGAAGAACGAGTATCCCTTTCGAGATCTTAGTGGGTGTGGGGAATATGACCCTTTTGACCAGACCCTGAAGTTTCTTATCAAGGAGAATGTATTCGCCTTTTCTCGGATGCAGGGGAACGTACTCTGCACCGGCCAACTTTGCTATCTCGTCTGCGTGGAGCCCAGCGCAGTTTATCACGATATCCGCTTCGTATTCACCTCTGCTGGTGTGAACTTTCCTCACTCGACCGTTGACTTTCTCAAAGCCAACGACGCTTTCTCCAAGAACGAGTTTCAATCCGTTCTGGACGGCGTTTTCCACGGCTGCTATGGCAACCATCCATGGTTCTGTGATGCCAGCAGTGGGAGCGTAGAGGGCATATTTGACCTCTGGGTTCAGATTCGGCTCCATGGAAAGAACTTCGTCTCTTTCCAGGATGGTCAAACCTGGGACACCGTTTTCTTCGCCTTGTTTTAGGAGACGTTCGAGTTCTTTCAATTCCTCATCGTTGAACGCCACTACGAAAGATCCAATTCTTTTGAAATCAAAATCCAGCTCTTTCGAGAGATCTTCGTACATTGCATTGCCTGACGCGCAAAACTGTGCACGAACGCTTTCAGGTGGATCGTCGTAACCAGCGTGAACGACAGCGGAATTCGCCTTTGTCACACCCCAGCCCACGTCCAGATTTTTCTCTATGAGGGTCACTTCTAGGTCGTACTTAGTTAACTCTCGCGCTATCAGAGAACCAAACACTCCGCCACCTATGACGACAGCCTTCATCGTTTGCACCTCCTTAAACAAAAAGAGCCATACCCCACTCTTGTGGGATATGGCTCTCTCTTTTCTCTCTCCTTCAAGAATTATATTATCTTCCATAGATCTTTGCAACTCGTTGATATTGCTTTTGCTCCTGCTTCTAAAGCAGCAAAAACCTGCTCTTTTTTCCTTATCAATCCTCCCGCTATTATGTCTCCAGAATACCGTTTCGTTATCTCCTTGATGAACTCTGGAACTATACCGGGAAGAATTTCTAGAAAATCTGGCTCTAAGTCTTCTGCCTGAGCCAATCCACTTTCTAAAGCACCGGAATCTACCAAGAATACTCTTTGAATAATTCTCATACCCAGTTTTCTGGCTATTTTCAAAAGATGAATGTGTGTAAAAATTATACCGTCAACACCTACAATTTCTCTTAAAAATTCAAGTGAACACCTGTCTAATGAAAGCCCCTTTACAAGATCCACGTGAACGAAAACTTCTTTTTTTCCGTTCTTTAGTTTGTAGACCATTTCTTCAATGTTCATCACAGTTCTTGTTAACAAAAATATCACTTTAGAAGGTGATCCTAAGGCTTCTTCAATATCCTTTTCTACCCTGACAGCTGGAATTACAGGATACAGGTTCATCGTTTTTCCCATCCAAGAGATCTCGACACCGCCTCTTTCCATTTTGAGTACAACCTCTCTCTTTCTTCGGAATTCATAGAAGGTTCAAATCTTCTGTCAAGCTGCCAGAGAGAGGCTATCTCTTCCTGATCTTTCCAGTATCCAACTGCGAGTCCTGCAAGGTAGGCAGCTCCAAGGGCCGTTGTTTCGTTCACAACGGGCCTTTCCACTGGAACTCCAAGTATATCAGCCTGAAACTGCATCAAGAAATTGTTCACAACAGCTCCACCGTCGACCCTGAGGGTTTCCACCTTTATATCGCTGTCTTTTTCCATGACCTCCACCACGTCCCTTGTCTGGTAGGCGATCGACTCAAGAACGGCCCTCACTATATGCTCTCTGGTGGTACCTCTGGTTATGCCTATGATCAAACCCCTAGCGTACATGTCCCAGTACGGTGCGCCAAGACCCACGAACGCTGGAACGAAGAACACCCCTCCGTTGTCCGGCACTTTTGTGGCGAGTTCTTCAGTTTCTGCTGCACTGGAGATGATCTTAAGACCATCTCTGAGCCATTGAACGGCTGCCCCTGTAATGAAAACACTACCTTCGAGTGCGTAGTTTGCCATTCAATCCCCAGGCAATTGTCGTAAGGAGACCTGATTTAGATTCATAGGCCTTTTCTCCAGTATTCATAAGCAAGAAACACCCGGTTCCATAGGTGTTTTTGAGCATGCCAGGCTGGAAGCATGCCTGCCCAAACAGTGCTGCCTGCTGATCTCCAGCGTCTCCAGCTATAGGTATTTCCACTCCGAAGATATCTCTCGTTGTGTAGCCGTACACGTGACTCGATGGCATTACCTGTGGAAGCATCGCCCTTGGTATATTCAGAAGTTCCAGGATTTCATCATCCCAGTTGAGTTTGTGTATGTTGAATATCATCGTTCTGGAAGCGTTCGAATAATCGGTGACGTGCACCTTTCCACCCGTGAGATTCCATATGAGCCAGCAGTCAACTGTTCCAAAGAGGACTTCACCTTTCTCTGCTTTTTCTCTCACTCCCTCGACGTTGTCGAGAATCCACTTGATCTTTGTTCCAGAAAAGTACGCATCAATGACAAGGCCTGTTCTTTCTCGAATGAATTCTGAGTATCCTTTTTCCTTAAGCTCATCACAGATGGGAGCGGTTCTTCTACACTGCCAGACTATGGCATTGTAAACGGGTTTTCCGGTGTTTTTATCCCAAACGATGGTAGTTTCCCGCTGGTTTGTGATACCTATGGTGGCTATCTCTTCGGGTTTGATTCCTGCTTCTTCGATCGCCCTTTTTGCAACTTCGACCTGAGACTCCCAGATTTCCATTGGATCGTGTTCCACCCATCCGGGCCTTGGATAGATCTGTTTGAACTCCTTGTTTACCTTGGAGATCACGTTCCCTTTCTCGTCAAAAACGATCGCTCTGGAACTTGTTGTACCCTGATCGAGAGAGAGAACATATTTCATGAATACCCCCTCCTTTTTTGATAAGATTAATATCAGAATAACCAGTTATAAAGGCTCGCACCTAGAATACCCCCAATTATAGGGCCTATTATTGGAATCCATGAATAGCTCCAATCCGAATCTCTTTTCCCAGGGATAGGAAGGATGGCATGTGCCAATCGTGGTCCGAAATCTCTAGCAGGATTTATCGCATAACCTGTTGGACCGCCTAATGAAAGACCAATACTCCACACAAGGAAACCAACCAGTAGTGGATTCAAACCGTCTGCAAGTTTGTTGGCTCCGATTCCGAGAACACCCATAAGTAGCACTATTGTTCCAATAATTTCTGTCAAAAGGTTAGCTCCATATTTCCTGACAGCTGGTTCTGTACAGAAGACGCCAAGTTTTGCATCAGGATCATCTATTTCTTTCCAGTGAGGAAGATAAGCGAGGTATACTAATATTCCACCAACAAAAGCACCAAGAATTTGCGAGAAGATGTAACCAGGAACTCTTGACCATGGGAATTGACCAATGAATGCTAATCCAATGGTTACAGCAGGGTTGATGTGAGCACCGCTGATTCTTCCAACTAGATAGACCGACATAGCAACAGCTAGGCCCCAGCCCGTAGTAATCACAATCCAGCCAGAGTTGTGTCCCTTTGATTTCTTTAATACTACGTTTGCTACTACACCATCTCCTAAGATAGTGAGGAGCATTGTACCAAGAAACTCTGCTAGATACACAGACATTTTCCAAACCTCTCTTATGTAAAATATTTAACCCCCCAGCAGTATCCATGAGTGGATACATACTGGGGGGTCTCTTTTTCTCTAAACCCCAATTATTTACTTTTTTGTTATGCTCTGTGGTGAATTATAACAAACCCTTTGTTTTGTGTCAATATAGTTACAAAAATCACGATGTAGTTTCACCCTGCCTGTGTTATTTATTTTCTGTAATTTTAAATCTTTTCACATCCTCTTTCAATTCATCAGAGAGTTTCTTTAGTTCTGTCCCAACATCTGCTATTCTCTTAGCAGCCTTTTCTTGTTCTGTGATGTTAGTGGACACCTCTTCTACCTCGTCTGCAACCGTTGTGGTTGTCTTAGCAACTGCATCGAGTGCACTGCTCATTTCTTCAGAGGCAGCACTGAGTTCCTGAGCACTTGCAGCAATTCCTTCGATTCTTGCAGCGAGGTCTTCTATTTTGGATACGATCTGGCTGAAGTTTTCGTAGGACTCTTCTACCAGTTTTCTTGCATCTTTTGTGATTTCAACGTTTTCCTTTGACATCTCGTTCGTTCTTTCCACACCTTCTCTGATGTTCTCAAGGATCTGACTGATCTCCTCCGTTGCTCTTTGACTCTCTTCTGCAAGTTTTCTTATCTCATCGGCAACCACAGCAAATCCTCTTCCTGCTTCTCCAGCCCTTGCTGCCTCTATGGCTGCGTTGAGGGCAAGAAGGTTCGTCTGTTCTGCTATGCCCTGTATCGTCCTCACAATCTCTTCTATGCTTCTTGCACTTTCTGTTACCTTGAGGACAACCTCGGCAGTCGTTCTGGAGTTTTCCGAAACGTCTTCCACTTTTCTAACGGCTTCTTCAAGGACTTTCTGACCGTTCTTTGCGAAATTTGAAATGTTTTCTGCGTTTTCTGAGATCTCTTGGATGAGTTTGGAGATGTTCTGGGAGTTGGCGGCGACCTCTTCGGATCCAGATGTAACTTCCTCTATAGATGCGGAAGCGTTCTGAACTTCCCTGCTGATCGTCTCGGACGCCCTTGCAATCTCCTCGAGGGCACTTCGAAGTTGCTGTGAGAGGGCAAAGAGTTCTTCGGAGATCCTTTCCACTTCGTCCTGGGATTTATCGATTTCCCGCACCATATCCTTAAGATTTTCAACGGTTTCGTTCAATTTTTGTGCTATGAAACCGAATTCGTCTTTCGATTTTATATCAACAGAGATGGATAGATCTCCATTCGATACCTTCTCAAGGGCAGTCAAAACAGCTTTTGTCTTTCCCGAAAGCACTCTTCCGAAGAAGAGAACTAACAATATCACCGTGATTCCTATTACCAAAATTATTATTATATCTTCGAATATGAGTTCTCCAACTATTGATTTCACGTCGCTCACGTATATTCCAGTTCCAACGATCCATCCCCAAGGCTCGAAGAGTTTCACGTAAGAGATCTTGGGTTCTGGTTTGTCACTTCCTGCCTTGGGCCACGAATAAAAAACGAATCCTTCTCCCTTTTCTTTCACTACTTTCACCATTTCGTTGAACAGATACACACCGTTCGGGTCTTTGTAGTCGCTCAGGTCCTGACCGTTCAGTTCTGGTTTGATGGGATGAAACACCATCCTGGGATATGTGTCATTGATCCAAAAGTAGTTGTTGTCGTCATACCTGATCTTTCCTATGAGGGACTTTGCCAGATTCTGTGCCTGCTCTCTTGTGAGTTCTCCTTTCTGTTCCATTTCGTAGGCTCTCTCCAGGATGCCATAGACCGTTTCAACCAGGTGTTTTGCTTCATCCTTTTTCTTCTTCATGATAGCGTTGTAAACGGTTGTGTTCACGAGGATGTACTGTGTTACAAAGAAAGCCAGCACAACACCCACACCGATTACCAAGAATTTAGAGGCGATACTTCTCATATCTGAAACCTCCCTGTTGAAATGTTTTTGAGGATTAACTTAGCACTGGAATTATACCATGATAATGTAAAGAAGGGGCTGAACGCCCCTTTTTATCTTTTCAAGATGTTTTTCACTTCTTCAGAAGGTGTTTTATTGTGAGAAGAGACTGGGTGAGATCCTCATCCACGACTATGACACCTTCTGGAAGATCGAGATGAACTCCCGTGAAGTTCCATACGGCTTTTATTCCCTTTTCGACAAGAAATTCGGCTGTGGTTTGCGCTCTGTTTTTTGGCACACACAATGCTGCTATCTCCACATCAAACCTTCTGATGACCCTTTCCAGAACGTCCAATTCTCTGACAGCGAATTCTCCTATGAACTTCCCCACGTTTTCTTTCTCTGTATCGAACACAGCCACGACTTTCACACCGGCTTTTGAAAAGTCCAGACTCAACAGAGCACTTGCAAGGTCGTTTACTCCTACAATGATCATGTTAGTGGTGTTGTTCACTCCGAAGAGATCGTCGAGTTCTTTTCTGAGTTCTTCCACATCGTAGCCGACCCTGGGCTTTCCCTGACATTTGAGATAGGAAAAGTCTTTCCTCACGAGGTCCGGGTTTATTTCGAGGAATCTTGCGATCTCATCAGAGGAGATGTAAGGTTTTTTTGTCGCTTCCAGAACTTTTCGGTACATCTTCAACCTTTCAAAGGTAGATCTTGGAAGATGTATCATCTCAGCCATTTTTCGAAAGCTCCTCCAGCACCTTCTCAAAAGTGGCACCACCTATGATTTTATCATCCACGATCACGTTCGGAGAAGCCCCGCAGTTTTCCACACAGAACGTTCCCAGCACTTCTATTTTTCCTTCCCTATCGTTCTCTTTGACGTAATCAACGAGCTTTTTCAGTATTTCGTAAGATCCTTTCGTGTAACAGGAGGTTCCAAGACAGACTTTCACCGTTCTCTTTTCGCCGTTTGGAACGGGCAGTATTTCCACATCTTTTTCCGGGTATCTTCTCCTCGGTCGGTAGGTGGTGTGGAGAATTTCGTGTCTTGTGTGTTCGTCTTTCAGATCTTCCTCGTAGAGTTTCATGAGAAAGAGGTTTTCCACGGGTGTGAGGAGAGATTTTATTCCCATGGTGTCTCTTAGCACTTTTGCCCTGTGTTCTCTGATTCTGGAATCGTTCGGGTAAGGCTGTCCTCCCCCACCCACACATCCGTAGTTACAGGCCATTACTTCGATAATCTCCACGTCTTTTCTTTCTTCGAGGAACTTCTTCACCTTACCAAGACCGTATATGACAGCTCCTTTGAAAGACGTACCATCTTTGAGTGTAACTTCCGCTACCCTGATGCCATCTTCCGGAGATTTTACATCGACTTTTTCTATGCCGATTTCCTCGTTCAACACAGAAAGAACACAGGAGAAGACCCCACCGGCTTTTCCAAAACCGAGACCCGCCTGCGAAGACACTCCGTAAGGTCTGTCGAACGGCTGGGGTTCTACTCTGTTTATGTCTATTCTGCTCATCTTGATGAGTTGAGCGAGTTCCCTTGTTGTGAGGACAATGTCAACGATTCCTTCGTGTTCTTCTCTTTCTGCTTCGAACTTTTTAGCGGTACACGGCATGAACGAAACGAGGAAGATCTTTTCTTCGGGAACACCGAGTTTTCTTGCGTAGATCTTCTTTATCACCGTACCGAGTGCCTGTTGAGGTGATTTCACGCTCGAGAGATTCTGAAGGTACTGAGGATAGGTGTGCTCAGCGTGCTTCACCCATGCGGGACAGCATGAGGTGAACTGTGGAAGTCTTTCTCCTTTTTTGAGTCTTTCATAGAACTCGTGGGCTTCTTCGTAGGCGACAAGGTCTGCTCCGAACGACACATCGAAGACTTTATCGAAGCCTATCGTTTTCAGGAAAGAGACGAGTTTTTCCGCCATTGCGACGTCTTCGTCTATTCCAAACTCTTCCTGAATCGCAGCCCTCACCGCAGGTGCGATCATTCCTATCACGATCTTGTCGCTTTCAAGAGCTTCGATCAACTTGTCTATGTCGTTTCTGATGCTCAGAGCTCCCGTTGGACAGTAGGCTACACACTGTCCGCAGAGCACACACTCCGTCTCTATGAGGGGAGTATCAAAAGCGGTTGTCACAACGCTTTCAAAACCGCGCTTTGCGAACTCGATAACACCGACTCCCTGAATTTCTTCACACACGCGAACACAGTCACCGCAGAGAATACACTTGGATGTATCTCTCACTACCGGAGCGGATTCGTCCCTGACGTGTTCTTTCTTGAGAGCCTCGAATCTGATCTTTCTTATGCCGAAGTCTTCAGCGTACTTCTGAAGTTTACAGCTTCCGTTTCTATCGCAGGTGGTGCAGTCCCTGTTGTGAGTTGCGAGGATGAGTTCGAGGATGTTTCTTCTCATTTCGTATATTTCGGGGGTGTTCGTTTTTACCTTCATACCTTCGTACGGTTTCAGGGTACAGGAAGTGGTGATCTGACCGTTGATCTCCACAAGACACATTCTACAGGCTCCATATATAGAAGCCTCCGAAAGATAACACAGATTCGGAATCTCTATCCCCACGTTCTTCAGCGCTTCAAGGAGGTTACGCTCGTTGTCATTTATGATAACTTCTTTTCCATCAACGTAAATTTTCATTTTTCTTCCCTCCTCAGACAAGCTCTATGGCTTTGAACGGACATTTACTCGCACAGAGACCGCACTTGACACACTTCTCCTGATTTATCGTGTACGGTTTTCCTCTTTCTCCGGTTATGGCGTTCTGTGGACAGGATCTGGCACAGAGTCCACAGCCTTTACAGATATCCGGGTTGATGACGTATTTCTTGAACGCCGTACACATTCCGCTTGGACATTCTCCTTCGATGTGTGCAATGTACTCCTCTCTGAAGAGCTTCAGGGTACTGAGAATGGGGTTGGGAGCGGTCTTTCCGAGCCCACAGAGAGAAGCGGTCTTTATTGTTTTTGAGAGGTGTTCGAGAGCTTTGAGATCCTCGTATGTAGCTTTTCCGTGGGTGAACTTTTCCAATATGTTGTACGCCTGCATGGTGCCTTCCCTGCACGGCACGCACTTTCCACAGGATTCCCTCTTGGTGAAATCGAGGAAGAACCTTGCAACCTCTACCATACACGTTTTCTTTGTAATCACGACTATTCCACCGGATCCTACCATCGCATCAGCTTTTTTCAGTGTGTCGTAATCGAGGGGCATGTCGATGAAATCTTCGGAAAGACACGCTCCGGACGGTCCTCCAATCTGAACCGCTTTGAACTCTTCTCCTTCAACGAATCCTCCACATATGTTGTAGATGATATCTCTCAAGGTGGTGCCGAATTCAACTTCGATGATACCGGTGGCTTTGAGGGGACCGGCAACGGAGAACATCTTGGTTCCCGGTGAGTTTTCCGTTCCGCGTTTTCTGTAGTTTTCCACACCGTCTCTGAGTATTCTTGGTATGTTCGCGTATGTTTCCACGTTGTTTATGAGGGTGGGTTTACCCCAGAGACCGGATTGAGCCGGGAACGGTGGCTTTGGTCTGGGCATACCTCTTTTCCCTTCTATGGAAGCGAGCAGTGCTGTTTCTTCACCGCAGACGAACGCGCCGGCACCTTCCTTCACCTCGAGGTCGAAAGAGAATCCAGTACCGAGTATGTTTTCCCCAAGAAGACCGAGTTTTCTGGCATCTTCTATGGCTTTTTTGAACATTTTGACTGCAAACGGGTACTCGGCCCTTATGTAAGCGTATCCCTTCTGTGCACCAACCGCGTAACCCGCTATTATCATTCCCTCGAGAACGAGATGGGGGTCTCTCTCGAGGAGGGTTCTGTTCATGAACGCTCCGGGATCTCCTTCGTCACCGTTGCAGACGACGAATTTTATATCACCCTGCGCTTTTCTGGTGAATTCCCATTTGAGACCTGTTGGAAATCCTCCTCCACCTCTTCCTCTGAGACCGGATGCCTTCACCGTTTCTATGATTTCTTCCGGTGTCATTGAAGTGAGGGCTTTGACGAGAGACTCGTATCCACCCCGTGCGATGTAGTCTTCTATACTGTCACACTCGGACTCACCTATGGCTTCCATGATGTAGAAATCCTGGTTTTTGAAAAGCGTGGTGTCCTCTATTCTGGGAACCTTTTCTCCCGTGAGGGGATCCGTCAGAAAGAGTCTTTCTATGGGCTCACCCTTGAGGACGGTTCTGTCCACGATCTCCGGGACATCTTCGGGTACAACATTTGAATAGAAGAACCTGTAGGGCATGATCTTCACGAGGGGACCGGAAGAACACCTTCCACAGCACCCTGTTCTGTTCAACGTGACTTTGTCATCATCGATCTTTTCCAGCGTGACCTGTCCGAGGAGGTTTCTCTTTTTGAGCTCTTCTTCGAAAGCGCTGTAAACTTTGAGAGCACCTTTCGCAGTACAACCAGTTCCGACGCAGACGTATATAGAGACACCGTTCAGTTTTTTCTCTCTCAGGGTTTTCAGTTTGTTTGCGTACTGGACGAACTCTTTCGCGTTCTTAAACATTGGCGCTCTCCCTCTCTTTCTCTTTTATTTTTCTCAGGATTTCTTTCACCTTATCGGCCGTGAGGTTTCCATAGACCTCACCGTTTATCACCATGACCGGTGCGAGCGCGCAGGCTCCGAGGCATCCAACCTGATCGAGACTGAACATGAGATCTTCCGTGACGTTTCCAGGAGTGAGACCCGTTTCTTCTTCGATTGCTTTGAGTACTTCTGGAGATCCTGCCATGTGACAGGCAGTCCCATCGCACACCATGATCGCGTACTTTCCTTTTGGTTTCAGAGAGAACTGAGCGTAAAAAGTCGCCACTCCGTAGATCTTTGCGGGAGGAATTCCCATAGCGGTGCTCACGTAGTTGATCACATCCTCCGGAAGGTACCTGTAGATCTCCTGGATCTCGAGGAGGATCTTTATCAGATTCTCTCTCTTGTAACCGTATTTCTTCAAAATTTCTTCGACCTTTTCGAAGTGTCTTTCCAACGCCAACACCTCCTAACAGTATTGAACGTTCACTATTTTTCCCCTTTCTCGAAGGATCTGAGCGATATCCTTGACCAGTCTGAACTTCAAAGAGATATCGTGGCTGAACAGAGGATTCTGATGAGCCGGGTTTATTGCCCTTCCAACGAAGAAGTTGATTTCATCGGCCTCCAGAAGACTTTTGACGATGAATTTTGCACCGTACCCCAGTTCGTCCGATTGCCCTTCGAGGTACCTGAACACCTGAGTCAGGGTGACGATTCCTTCCGTCATGAGATCGATTCCTTCCATGTATCCAACAGGCGGAGAGTTTTCCGAGAGGGTGTACAGATCGATCTCAACTTTCTTTCCTGTAACCCTTTCAAAGATCTGACCTGTTGTTCCTCCGCAAACGATCTTTTTTCCAGGAAGGCTGAGAAACGTTCTCACGTACTCTTCGTCTTTTTTTCTGTCCTCAGGTGGTCCGACGAACAGATTCAGAATGCGCTTTTCTCGGAAATTCAAGCAAGCAACGAGTGTATCATCCCCTCTCACTTCTTGGTCCAGTTTTTCTGCGAGCTTTACAAAGTGCCTGACGATGTTTTCGGGAGAAACGTGGTTTTTCAGAAGATGCTTCATCTCTTTTTCTATGTTTTCCACACCGAAACCCAGTGGAAAAAGATCCGTTCCCATTCCCGCCTGAGAGAGTCCATCCGTTGCCAGAAAGAGTAGAGTTCCAGCTTCAGATCGAAACTGCCACACGAAGACCTTTTTTCCCTCTATCTCGAGTCCCTGTTTCTCAGGAAAGACCCTTCTTTCTCCTTTGAACAGCATCACAACCGGAAACTCGTATTCGACGACGGTGCAGGTATTGTTTTTGAAGTCGCACACCACGGAGCACAAATTGGAGTAGCTGATTTTTCTTACTCTGCAAATGGGGAGTGTCGCGAGGATCGTTCTGAACACATCTGCTACAGGAAGACCTTTTATCAGCATCGTGGAGGCTATGGTTGATGTGAGAGTTGAGAGAATACTCGCTTTTATCCCGCTTCCCAGTCCGTCGGAAACGCTGACCACTATTTTTTCACTCTCTCTCTTGACCTTTATCGAGTCTCCACACACCTCTTCGCCTTTTTTGTTCTTCGAGGCAAAAAAGACATCACAGGTCAGCATTTTCTCCCTCCATGAACCTCTTCAGCTCCATGAAACTGCTCTTGGTTTCCGCGATGGATTCACCGAGTATCCCAGCAATTTCTTGAGCGATTCTCATTTGTTTGTTCAGCATTTCTTCGACCTTTCTGAGTGTTTCCTTTTTTACCTTGTCGAGCTCTTCGTCTTTCAGTTTTTCCTGCGTAATATCCACTAGCATGATGACTTCTTCTCCATCCTCGAGAGAAAATTCCTTCACAAAGAAGAATCTCTTCCCTTCGATGTTGAGAGTTTCTCCCACAGAGCCCTTCGCACATTCCAGGATCCCAGGATCCTTCTGGATCAGTTCCCCAGCTACCCTGTTTCTGTAGATCACTTTTTCGTCTTTCAAAACGAATACAGCGTTTGGAGATTCTTCAACGACTCTGTAACTGGAAGATTTGACCAGATCAAGCAGGTACACAAAGCACATCTCCTTTTCCGCTTTTCCAAGGACCACGGCCCTGGCTTTTTCACGGCACGAATCGTATCCACACGCACCGCAGTTCAACTCTTTGGACGGATCGTCTTTTCCTATGGACACGAGAACCTTTTTTATTTCCTCTTCTGGAACTTCCACGTTCCTGGACTTGTTTCTGTAGCTCCTGAAGGTATCGATCTTGAGGTGATTCACCTTCGGTTCTTTTGGGAGTTTCTTCTGCCATTCAAGAAGCCTTTCTTTTCCGTTGCTTTTTTTCTTCATCACAGGTCCGTTCAAACAGCTGCCGTAGCATGCGGAAGCCTCTATGAAAACACTTTTGTATTCATCTATCCTGGAAAAGACTCTCATCAGGTTTTCGATACCTTCAACCACGAGCTTTTTTTCCCATGGGACAGAAACGGTGTAGCCTATACCGTCCGTTGTCGGATAAAACCGAGCCCTGTCTGGATACGGACCGTCCGGAAGAGCTTCTTTTCCTTCTCTTTCTTCGAGGATCTCCTCGAGTTCTTCGAAGGTGAGTGCAACGTCAACGAGGTCGCTTTCGGATTTCTTTGCTATGCATGGTCCAACAAACACAATTGGGAAGTCACCGTATCGTGTCTTCAAAAACTTCGCGTGCGCCATCAGAGGAGAATCAACAGGTGCAAAATATTTCAAAACATTAGGAAAATGTTTCTCAGCGAGATTAACAACCACGGGACAGGCAGTTGTTATGAGGGGACCAGGGTGTTTTTCAAAGACCTCTTCGTACCTTCTGGAAACGATCTCCGCACCCACGGCTGTTTCCTGAACAACCACAGCACCCATCTCTTTCAAAATACCGATAACTCTCAGAGGATTTTCAAAGTAAGCGAAAAACGACGGTGCTATGGAAACAAGAAACGGTCTGGACAAACTCAGAAATCTTCCAACGTCTTTCCGATAGCTTCTTGCATTCTGAGGACAGATATCTAAACATAACCCGCAAAAAACACATTCTTCTTCTAAAACTGTTGATTTTCCCGATTTGAAAGATATGGCTTTAACAGGACAGTTTCTCAAGCACTTGTAGCAGTATCTGCAATCCGTTTCTCTCGAGAATATGAGTTCAGCCATTTTGAAGCACCCTCTTTAGAATTTCCTCAGCATTTTCAGGAGTTACTCTGCTGAACAGTTGTCCATCGATTTCAACGCAGACTCCCTGAGAGCAGTTTCCGAAACACAATGAACCGTACAGCTTGAAGTTGTATTTCTTTTGAAGCTCTTGAAATCTCCTGACAACCTCGTAAGATCCCTTCAAATGACAAGAACTCCCCATACATACTCTCACAATCATGTCCATCGTTCCTTTCAAATCGTGAACCTTTTCACGTTATATTTTTCACTATTTTTCAGGAGAAGTCAAGGGAGTGATATATGTTGTTACCTACTTCACAAGTTTTGTAAACAAACTGATTCACTAAAAAGAAAACTATTGGTAAAGCACTTGAAATATATGACTGTAAAAACGTGATATAATAGACTTGGCTTTTAATCTAATCCCTCCATACAATGTTTTTCTTCCAGATAAAATCCGCGAATAAAAGTTAAGGAGGTGAAACGCATGGTCAAGGTCCTGATCCTCGGACAGGGCTACGTTGCCAGTACATTCGTTGCCGGACTTGAAAAGCTCAGGAAAGGGGAAATAGAACCTTACGGAGTGCCCCTTGCAAGGGAACTTCCCATCGACTTTAAAGACATCAAGATTGTGGGAAGCTACGACGTGGACAGAGCGAAGATTGGAAAGAAACTGAGCGAAGTGGTGAAGCAGTACTGGAACGATGTTGACTCGCTGACGAGTGATCCTGAGATTCGCAAAGGAGTACACCTTGGAAGCGTGAGGAACCTCCCCATCGAAGCTGAAGGTCTCGAAGACAGCATGACTCTGAAGGAAGCGGTTGACACTCTTGTCAAGGAATGGACAGAACTCGATCCCGATGTGATCGTGAACACCTGTACCACGGAGGCTTTCATACCCTTCGGGAACAAAGAAGATCTTCTGAAAGCTATCGAAAACAACGACAAAGAGAGACTCACTGCAACTCAGGTGTACGCTTACGCGGCGGCTCTGTACGCGAACAAGCGTGGAGGGGCGGCTTTTGTGAACGTTATTCCGACCTTCATAGCGAACGACCCGGCTTTCGTTGAGCTCGCGAAAGAGAACAACCTCGTCGTTTTCGGAGACGACGGTGCTACCGGTGCCACACCGTTCACAGCGGACGTTCTCAGCCATCTTGCCCAGAGAAACAGGTACGTCAAAGATGTTGCGCAGTTCAACATAGGAGGAAACATGGACTTTCTAGCGCTCACAGACGATGGAAAGAACAAGAGTAAAGAATTCACCAAGTCCAGTATAGTGAAGGACATTCTCGGTTACGATGCACCGCATTACATAAAACCTACAGGGTATCTTGAACCACTTGGAGATAAAAAGTTCATAGCCATTCACATCGAGTACGTGAGTTTCAACGGTGCTACAGATGAGCTCATGATAAACGGAAGAATAAACGACAGCCCGGCTCTTGGAGGTCTCCTTGTTGACCTTGTGAGACTCGGAAAGATCGCACTCGACAGGAAGGAGTTCGGAACGGTCTACCCAGTGAACGCCTTCTACATGAAAAACCCGGGACCGGCGGAAGAAAAGAACATCCCAAGAATCATCGCTTACGAGAAGATGAGAATCTGGGCGGGATTGAAACCGAAGTGGCTGTGAGGGGCTTGAGCCCCTCATTTCTTTTCGTGGGGGTGATTCTGTGAGAGAGGCCGTTGTGCTGGCTTCCGGAGTTGGAAAAAGACTCAGATCGGTTACCGGAGACGTTCCGAAGGTCTTTTACAGGTTCGACAGTTGTGAACTCGTGAAGTATCCAATGATCTCCCTGATGAAAAACGGTGTTGAAAGATTCGTTCTTGTCGTCTCAGAGGGCTACAGAGATCTTGGAGAGAAGGTTCTGAATGATCTGAGTGTTGAGGGAGTTGTCGTTGAGAACAAAAAGGTGGAACTCGGCAACGCGTATTCTTTCTTCCTGAGTGAACCTTACGTGGAGAGCGAGAAATTCTTTCTCTCGTGTGGCGATTCTCTCTTTCCACCTGAGGCACTGAAAAGTGCTTTCAGTGAGGATGAATTCCATATAAAACTCGGTGTGAGTAAGAGAAGTGACCTGATAGATCCTGAAGAGGCGAGTAAAGTTCTGGTAAATGAAGATCGGATCGTTAAAATCGGAAAGAGAATCAATGAGTACAACTATTTCGATACAGGTGTTTTTGTGATGACGAAAGAGGTGTACAGGCTCAAGGAGAGTTTTTCGTGGACTGAGGAAATTTCTCTGTACCATGTGCTGCAGAAGGCAGTTGACACGGGAATGATCGTTAAGGTGTTCGATTTTGGAAATGCTCTGTGGACAGAAATAGATTCTTCCGATGATCTTAACGAGAAAGTCTACGAGTTGATGAAAAAAATAAAGGAGGGAGTGGCATGCTGAGAAAATCCACCGATGGGTGGATTTCTTCTCTGATAAACAGGAGATTTTCCTCAAGGATCACAAATCTCATTCTCGAAAAAAACTGGCAGATAACACCCAACCAGATGTCTTTCATCAGCTTTCTTGTTGGTGTTCTCGCGTTTCCGTTTTATCTTCTCAAGCTTCCGTGGATCGCAGGAATTCTTGTTCAGGTCTCTTCTGTTCTGGACGGAGTGGATGGAGAGCTCGCACGCGCAAGAAACATGTCTTCAAACTGGGGGGCTTTTTTCGATACGATGTTGGACAGGTTCGTGGATATACTGGCCGTTCTTGGGCTGTCTCTTTACGGTTGCTTGAAAGATGGTCCCTCTCTTTCCTTACTCCTCTGGTCAGTTCTTGCCGTCAGCGGTTCTCTCATGGTGAGTTACCTTCACAGTGTTGGGAAGGTGTTTGGTACCCACCCGGCTCTCGTCGGAAAGCTATCCGGTTTTGCCTCCAGGGATGTTAGGTTGTTCGTTGTATTCGTTTTTTCTCTCTTTGGAATGCATCTTCCTGCTCTTGTAGTTATCTCGATCCTGTCGTATGTTTACACTACTGGGAAATTCGTGGAACTTCTGGTGCTCAACAGGTGATTTCGTGTTAGACTCAATTTGAGGTGATGAATGTGCTGGAGCTCATCGATGTGTGGTATGAGGTAGAGGGAAAGGCTATTTTGAAGGGAATAAACGCTCGCTTCGAAAAACAAAGGGTTTACTCCATACTGGGAACCAACGGTGCAGGGAAAAGCACTCTCGCCTATTTGATCATGGGGCTTGAGGGCTACAGACCCACCAGGGGAAAGATACTCCTCGACGGTGAGGACATCACCGATCTTTCCGTAACAGAGAGAGCCAAAAGAGGGATCACCCTCATGTGGCAGGAGCCCGCTCGATTCACAGGAATCAAGATCAGAGACTATTTGACTCTCGGCGGAAGAAGAAAAGTATCGAAAGAGGAGCTCGAAAGGGTCTTAGAACTCGTTGGTTTGAATCCGGCACTCTACTTGGAAAGAAACGTCGATGAAAAGCTGAGCGGTGGAGAGAGAAAGAGGGTAGAACTGGCGAGTATTCTTCTTATGAAACCTAGATACACCATCCTCGATGAGCCAGACTCCGGGATAGATATTATGAGTCTTGAGATGATAGAGAAGGTTCTCTCGGAACTCGTGAGTGCGGGTGGCTCTGTGATCTTAGTCACTCACAGGGAAGAAATCGCACTGGAGAGCGACTACGCCTTTCTCATCTGTCACGGCTCCATCTTGAAAGAAGGAAACCCGTCTGAAATCGTGCAGTTCTACAAAAACAGCTGTGACAGATGTGATCATCCGAATGAACCATCAGGGGAGATGATCGTATGATCGTAAAAGACTACAGAAGAGAATTCGAAGCACTGGCAAAGGCCTACGAAAAGGCAGGGGGAGACGTTTCGAAGTTCCTCGACAGGAGGATAGCCTCCATCATAATAAGCGGTGACAAGGTCATAGGACTCAACGGTGTGGAGGGAGTAGAACTCACTCCCTACAGGATAGAGAACGGTGTTCAGGTGGACATGAGGATAAAAGAAGGTGTGGTGGTGGAGTATCCCGTCCACGTGTGTACGGGGTACTTAGAAAAGAAAGGACTGCAACGTGTTGTGTTCAATATAAGGCTCGAGAAAAACGCGAAAGCGATCTTTGTGGCACACTGTGTTTTTCCGTGGACCGAAGATTTCACACACGACGCCTTGATGAACGTGGAACTGGAAGAAGGAGCGTGGATGGAGTACCACGACGAGCACACGCACAGTGAAACGGGTTCTATAAATCTGATCACCAGATCGATAGCAAGAGTTGGAGAAAGAGCGGTTTACCGAAACACCTTCACTCTCGTGAAAACAAGAATAGGAACGCTGAGGGTCTTCATGGATGCTTCACTTGAGAAAGATGCCGTTGGAGAACTCTACACGAAAGTAAAGGCCGTTGAAGACGACGATGTGGAAGTGAAGGAGATCCTGAGACTGAACGGAATGGGAGCGAGGGGACTCGCCAAAACGAACGCAGTTGCAATCGACAGAGCGAAAGTTTCTGTGGTGAACGAGGTTTACGGGAACGCGCCGCACACGAGAGGCCACGTGGAATGTCTTGAGATCGCAAAGGGAGATGGAGTGGACGTGAGAGCTCTTCCTGTGCTGGTTGTGAAGAACGATTCTTCTGAGCTAACCCACGAGGCTTCCATAGGAAGGGTGAACGCGAAACAGCTTGAAACACTCATGGCCAAAGGCCTTACAGAAGAGGAAGCGACCGAAATGATCATAAAGGGTATTTTGACATGATGGAGATTTTGTTGTAAAATCCATAAACGGATGGGTGCGTAGCTCAGGGGGAGAGCGCTTCCCTCACGAGGAAGAGGTCGCAGGTTCGAATCCTGCCGCACCCACCAGCAGGCTCCCTCAGGGGAGCCGTTAATTTTTTTAGAGGGAGGGATCGAATTGGACAGACTGGACTTTTCTATAAAGCTTTTGAGAAAGGTGGGACACCTCCTCATGATACACTGGGGAAGGGTGGACAACGTCGAGAAAAAAACCGGTTTCAAGGACATAGTCACAGAGATAGACAGAGAAGCCCAGAGAATGATAGTCGATGAGATAAGAAAATTCTTCCCTGACGAAAACATCATGGCCGAAGAAGGAATATTCGAAAAAGGAGACAGGCTCTGGATAATAGACCCGATAGATGGAACGATAAACTTCGTTCACGGCCTTCCGAACTTTTCCATCTCTTTGGCCTACGTTGAAAACGGAGAAGTCAAGCTAGGGGTCGTCCACGCCCCTGCTCTCAACGAAACACTCTACGCTGAGGAAGGAAGCGGTGCCTTCTTCAACGGTGAGAGAATCAGAGTGTCTGAGAACGCCAGCCTCGAAGAGTGTGTTGGTTCCACTGGTAGCTACGTGGATTTCACCGGGAAATTCATCGAGAGGATGGAAAAGAGGACCAGAAGGATTCGGATTCTTGGAAGTGCCGCGCTGAACGCCGCTTACGTTGGTGCAGGAAGGGTTGACTTTTTCGTCACCTGGAGGATAAATCCCTGGGATATAGCAGCCGGTCTGATAATCGTGAAGGAAGCGGGAGGAATGGTCACGGATTTCTCCGGAAAGGAAGCAAACGCTTTCTCGAAGAATTTCATCTTCTCGAACGGGTTGATCCACGATGAAGTGGTGAAAGTTGTTAACGAGGTGGTAGAAGAAATAGGAGGAAAGTGATATGTTCAAGCCGAATTATCACTTTTTCCCGATAACAGGCTGGATGAACGATCCGAACGGTTTGATCTTCTGGAAGGGAAAATATCATATGTTCTATCAGTATAATCCCAGAAAACCTGAGTGGGGAAACATCTGCTGGGGCCACGCGGTGAGCGACGATCTCGTTCACTGGAGACACCTTCCCGTTGCTCTATATCCCGACGATGAAACACACGGAGTGTTCTCTGGAAGCGCTGTCGAGAAAGATGGGAAAATGTTTCTCGTGTACACCTACTACCGCGATCCGACACACAACAAAGGAGAAAAAGAAACCCAGTGTGTGGCTATGAGTGAAAACGGATTGGATTTCGTAAAGTACGATGGAAACCCGGTCATATCTAAACCCCCAGAGGAAGGGACGCACGCCTTCAGAGACCCGAAGGTGAACAGAAGCAACGGTGAGTGGCGAATGGTACTGGGATCTGGTAAAGATGAGAAGATTGGAAGAGTGCTTCTCTATACCTCAGATGACCTTTTTCACTGGAAGTACGAGGGTGTGATCTTCGAAGATGAAACCACAAAAGAAATAGAGTGTCCCGATCTTGTGAGAATTGGAGAGAAAGATATCCTCATATACTCGATAACGAGTACAAACAGCGTTCTGTTTTCCATGGGAGAGTTAAAGGAAGGAAAACTGAATGTCGAAAAGCGGGGGCTTCTCGATCACGGAACGGATTTCTACGCTGCTCAAACTTTCTTTGGAACAGACAGAGTTGTAGTTATCGGATGGCTTCAAAGCTGGTTGAGAACAGGGCTTTACCCGACAAAACGAGAAGGATGGAACGGTGTCATGAGTCTTCCTAGGGAGCTGTATGTAGAAAACAACGAGTTGAAGGTGAAACCGGTGGATGAACTCTTGGCTCTCAGAAAGAGAAAGGTTTTCGAAACTGCAAAGTCCGGAACATTTCTGCTGGATGTCAAGGAAAACAGTTATGAAATTGTGTGTGAATTCAGCGGAGAAATCGAACTTCGAATGGGAAATGAATCTGAAGAAGTGGTGATAACGAAGAGTCGAGACGAATTAATCGTGGATACAACGAGATCTGGTGTTTCAGGTGGAGAAGTTAGAAAGTCGACAGTCGAAGATGAAGCTACAAATAGAATACGAGCTTTCTTGGATTCGTGTTCTGTAGAATTTTTCTTCAACGACTCCATAGCTTTTTCCTTTAGGATCCATCCAGAGAACGTTTACAACATTCTTTCTGTCAAATCGAACCAAGTGAAACTCGAAGTCTTTGAACTCGAGAACATATGGTTGTGACGTTAGACAACACTTTGAAAGCAAAGCCTATCTTTGTTTTATGCATCAAAACCAGATTAGTTCCAATCATTCACAAAGTGGGTGATGCGTGTGACTGGCAGTGGAAGGACGATACAGAGTATGCAATTACCGGTAACGAAAAATTTCATGCGGGTTTGTGGTACCGGAAGCTATGCGTTAAAAAGGGAATAATGGATGATATGAAGAGACAATATGAAGAGAATTTGTGGTAATCGATGACATGTAAGTGCTTTGAATTCAGGAAGTTAACAGTTAATTTCTAACACATTGAGGAATACCTTCTTTCATCTATTTGTGAAACATAGAACTAATCGATTTTTACCAGAAACACCCCAAAATGCCCCGACGTAGGTTGATATAATTTATTTTCTGTTTTTTGCTTGTGTTCTTTCGTTGTTGGACTATGCAATTATTCCATTTTTCCAAACAGTACTTGAAGGTGCTCTGTTGTGTGTTAGAATGGTTTATGGAAAAAGAGAATATGGAAGTTCAAAAAACATCTTGCTTTCAGAGTGTGTTTGTGGTATAATTTCTCTCGAACTCAACGGGTTTCAATACTTCCTTAGAGGTATGGAAACCTGCGATTTTCACGTCGGGAAACTTCGTAGCGCTCTGTTTCAATACTTCCTTAGAGGTATGGAAACGAAGGCTTGTCCTTTCAGCTGATAAAGTCATTATTCATGGGTTTCAATACTTCCTTAGAGGTATGGAAACACGTTGATTGATATAGTTTTTACAAGTTTAGATAAGGTTTCAATACTTCCTTAGAGGTATGGAAACGTTCCTGTAGTTCTTGCTTTGCCTCTTCGGGTGTTTGTTTCAATACTTCCTTAGAGGTATGGAAACGGATCTTCCCTTCTTTGTGCTCGAATACCCATTCGCGTTTCAATACTTCCTTAGAGGTATGGAAACAGGATACTGGAAAAATCCAGAAGCAAACTGCCAAAACGTTTCAATACTTCCTTAGAGGTATGGAAACCCGCCTTGTGCATCCCCATCCCCCCTCTACAGAATCGTTTCAATACTTCCTTAGAGGTATGGAAACACAAATCCCGCGGAGACTACATTAAAGCAGAACATGGTTTCAATACTTCCTTAGAGGTATGGAAACGTGGCTGATTGCAGCAAACGCCCAAACTGGCAACCTTGTTTCAATACTTCCTTAGAGGTATGGAAACATCTTCATCAAAAAGGCCCTCGAGGAGTTCGGTTTGTTTCAATACTTCCTTAGAGGTATGGAAACGCTACTAGCCATTCTGTGCATCGTCAACTGTGGCAAGTTTCAATACTTCCTTAGAGGTATGGAAACCTGCTCGGGTCAGTTTCAAAATCGTACAATCTATCGTTTCAATACTTCCTTAGAGGTATGGAAACAACAGCCGGACAGCTTCGGTGCCTTCGAGATATTCGTTTCAATACTTCCTTAGAGGTATGGAAACACCGGGATACCAAGCATTCTTTCGAGCACCCTGCAGGTTTCAATAGTTCCTTAGAGGTATGGAAACCAGGGAACAGTACCCTCCCTATGAAACTTCGTGTTGTGTTTCAATAATTCCTTAGAGGTATGGAAACGGAACAGGTGCTACAAGAGCACCACGAATGATCTCGGCGGGTTTCAATAATTCCTTAGAGGTATGGAAACTGCCAGGGAGTCACATAGTTTGATTCCTCAACCTCGAGTTTCAATAATTCCTTAGAGGTATGGAATCGCGGCCAGTCTGCACATTATCTCGCCTCCCTTTTGAGTTTCAATACATCCTTAGAACTATGGAGACATTTCAATTTTGATGCCCGTGTTTGTTTTCGCTTCTGTTTCAACATTCCTTATTTTTTGTAGATAATATTTTTTGGATCAAGTTAGTCTAGTTTTGTCTTCTGTGGGAAAACAAAAGTTAACTTGATGCTAATCTATATTTTTCAAAAAAGTGATTCAATAAATTTTTGAATTGTAGAAACAAATGGGCAATAAAGTTTAGAAAAATGGCGGGGAAATTCTTTAAGCTTAAATTCTTCAGGGAAACGTTTCTAGGAAACTTTTTGACCTTCTCTATTTCTGCTTTTGAAAGCAATCTGTTGTGGTTATTTCCGTTCTTTTTTTTCTCATTTATCTTTAGAAAGACACTATTGTTTGAGGCTTTGTTTGGAGTCATAACGTATTCCTTTATCTTTTCTACAATCGTTTTAGGGGGATTAGCATTTGCTATAGTCAGGATAATATCAGACTTCATATACCTGAATCAACCTCGAAAAATCTACGAGAACTATTCAGGAGCAGTTTTTTTGGTATTTTTTGTTTCTCTCGCTTCAGGGTACATTTTTTTTCATGATTATCATTACAGAGAAATCGCTATGTTTCTTTTCATGGGTTTATCAGTATTACAAGTGAACAGTTTATTCGTTGGAGCTATTGAAAAGACATATTTAACGCTTTTTTCGGTAGGTGCTAGTTTTTCTTTGGTCGCGCTTTTTTTCAACTTTTTTAAAAACAATATCAACGAGAAAATGGGGATTATGGCCTTTGCTATGTCAATTAGTTTGTCTGTTTTTATATTAAATGTTGTCATTACTAAATATTTGAAAAGTACCACACAAATAAGATTTGATTTTTTGAAGCTTATAGGAAAAAATCCGGAGTTGTTGTTAATAGGTTATCTCTATTATCTTTCATATTGGATCGACAATATTGTTTTGTGGATACAAAGAGGGATAGAAGTTGCTCCTGGTATTGTTATATATCCTGATTATGATTTTCCTCTTTTTATAACAAGCGTTTCTTTTATACCTAGCATCGTTTTGATCAATTTGAACATTGAAACTATCTTTTTGGAAAAATACTTAGCATTCTTTTCTTCTATAAAGAGTAATAAACCTTTGAATCAAATAGAAGAAAATTTGAGAAAACTCAAACTTTCGATAAAGCACATCCTTTTCAAAGTGATATTAGTAGGCATTACAACATTAATCTTAAATTTTTCAATTGCTCCTTTTTTTAAGGAATGGGGGATTCTCAACGAGAATTCAATACTTGCCTTTACAGTATCATCTCTTGGTCATTTTTTTAATGCAGTGTTCGTCTTCCTTATGATCATGTGCCTTTATTTTGGATACTATGCAGAGGCTTTAAAAGGAAATCTAATAGCTTTCGTGGTGAATTTTGTAGTGTCTTGGTTTTTCGGAAAAACAATTCTTGGGATAGGTTTTCTGGTATCGTTCTTGAGTGGTTCAGTGTTTCTTCTCCACAAATTTGATCTTAAGGATCTAATATTCAAAATTTATTCATCCCAACCTCATGGCCTGGAAAAAGTTAAAAGAATATCTTGGAAGCCATAGCAGTTATGGAAAATTGTATCCTTTTCTTGAAACAATAGGCATTTATTTTGCCTTATATTTATTGCTGATCCTCTTCCAAAATGATTTTATTGAAAAACTCTACATAGTACCCCTGATGGTTTTGGGAGCAAGGTATGGTTCTACAGTTCAAACAGTTAATGTACTCATGTATTATCTTTTCGTGTTGCTTCTTTCTGAGAACAAAAACCAATTTGAAGATGTTTTCTTACACTATGTTTTGATCGTGTCGTCAATAATAGTTTCTTTGATAAATCATAATCATACTCTAAAAATTGTCTTTTTAGAAAAGGATTTAAAGGAGTCAAGAAATGATCTTGAGAATATAAGAAAATACGTTGATTACCTCGAAGATGTTATTGATAAATTGAAAACAAAACTAATATACGAAAGTGAAGGGATAAGTTCCCTGTTAATTGAGTTATCTAATGCTTCTCCTGTAGACTTGAAAGAATTTGCGTATTATTTTCTGGAAAAGATAAGTTCTTTTTTTGAAATAAAGAGATCTAGCTTTTATTTGTACAAAGCGGGATTCATGAGATTGATAGCGAGCATAGGCCGTCCCTTACTTGGTTTTTCCGCGTCGGTACATCAATCACTTGTAGTAAAAAAAGCTATAAAAGAAGGAAGCTGTTCAATATTCGATGTTTTAAATCAGGAGGTTCAGCTTAATAAAGAACCTTTGTTAGCTGTTAGGGTTGGTGAAAAGGATATTTTAGGGGTTATAACTGTAGAAGAAGTGGAAAACCCTGTTCATTTGAACAGCATAGAAAAGAACTTGAGAGCTCTTACAGTGTGGTTTATAACGAGGTTAGAAAAAGTAGAAGAAGAAATTCAAAAGCATAAATTACCTGACGGAACATATACTGTTGATTTTTACAACTATACAAAGCAGAGATTGGAGGAACTCTTAACAAGATACAATCTTCCATTTTCGGAAATTTGTATATCAATCTCCGAGGATGAAATAGAAAAAATCATAAAAACTATTAGATCGGATGACGTCGTAACAAGAATCAAAACCAGTGATCATAAGATTTTTTTGAAAATACTTCTTCCCTTCTGTGACGAAATAGGGCAAATTGCAGTTATGGAGAGACTAAAATATGTTGCAAAAACGATTGAATTTTCAAGTTGTTAATTTGATAAACTTTTCGATAGCTTTTCTTAATGTGCTAATGTGGATAAATGGAGAAAGTGATATGTTTGAATTAGTTTTCATGATCAATCTTATTATTCATTTCTCTTTGAATAAAGACTTATCACAAACCTTGATTTCTATAGTTACATACCCTTTTGGTTTATTGGTATTCACAAAAAGAAGAAAAATTGATCTACTGATGTATTCCGATGATTATCCCGAAGAGTTCTCTTTTACCTTCAAGGAGAAAAACCTTGAGATATTTCCCCTAAAAGGAACATTTCTGTTTGGGACACCGTCTGAAAAGAAAAAATTAATACTCCAGATTGTTAACGATGTTGAGAGTAAAAAAATACCTGTAAAAACAGCCGTTTCTATCCTTCAGAAAATGGTACTGGATCCTCATCCAGATGTTGGATTATATGCGTCTGAAGCGATAGGGAAAATAGAAAGTCATTTTAGCGCAGTTGAAAAATCTTTTCAAGAGATTATCGAGAATTTGAATGAAAATAATTATGAAGTTGCTTTGGATTACATAAGGTCAGGGTTTTTAGAGGGAAAAGTGGGTAGTTTTTATAAAAATCTCTTACTTGAGAAGTTGAAAAATCCGCCAGATGAAAGTCCAGGGTTTTTTATTCTCCACTATGAAGTAAGAGGAGATGTATCCATACTCATAGAAGGTTTTTTGAGAACAAAATCACAGGAGATTTATAGGCTTTTGTTGAAGGAATTATTGAGGTTGGGCGATTATAAAAGACTCAATTTCTTGTTGAGAAAATCTTTTGAGACGAGTAAAGATGAAGATAGAGATTCTTATATCTTTCTATCATGAGATCGAGTCTGTATTTCTTACGGACAACTTTTTTCGCATTTTTAGAAAATGTATCTCTCATCTCCTTATCCTCAATCAATTTTAAAATAGCTTTTGCCATCATAAGGTGATTCTTGGGAGGAACAATAATGCCACATTGCCCATTTTCATCGTAGATAATTTCCCTACAAGCTCCTACATCAGTAGCAACGACAGGAACTCCCGCTGCCATTGCTTCCAATATTACAAGTGGTTGTCCCTCCGAGACGCTGCTTAAAAGAAGAAGATCTAGTTTGGGATAATATTCTCGCACGTTTTGACGTCCCAAAAATTCCACAACATCGTCTAGGAAAAGATTTTTTGTTAGCGCCTTACACTCCTCATAGTAATCCTCTTCTTCATCGGTAGGACCAATTATCAAGAATTTTATTTTTTCGTCTTTTAGAACATCTTTGACAATCCTTATTGATCTTATTGCTGTTTTAACATCTTTTATCCTTGTTACTCTCCCCACAAAGCCAATAACAAATCCTTCGTGTTTTTCTTTCGGCAGATCAAAACTGTCTACGTCGATTCCATTAGGAATTATTATCATTTTTTCTGGATTTGCACCGAGTTCTAACTGGAACATCTGGTTTTTTTGGAAAAGTGTTGTTAGTGCATCACAAAAATCATAGGCAAGCATACTTATTGCTTTGAATAAGTTTATCCACATGGGTTTATAGTCTTCATGAAGCCATTTAGAAATAATTATCTCTCTTTCCCTTTCTCTGTGATAAATACCATGCTCAGTTATTATCAAAGGGGAATTGTGAACAAGTTTTCCTACAATTCCAACGAGGGAGGCATATCCTGTGCTTGGAACATGGAATACATCGCATTTTTCTGGAACAAACTGCAAAGAATTCACCACAGGAAGGATTAGATTCCTAATTATCCAATAGTATTCGGTAAATCCTCTATGTTTAAAAAATTCGTTGTAGGTTTCAACTACAAGGTTCCAAAATTCTTTACTATAAAATATTTTTGAAAAATATTTTCCGACGTTTTTTCTTATGAAATCTTTCAGTTTTTCGACCAGAACATCTAAATTTTGTTTTTGAACAATAGCCTTTGTTATTTCGGTAAGTGCCGAAAGGTTAGCTTCTTCAGGTATTTCAGGGTCAAAATCTCCAAAGATATTCACTTCATGTATACGAACAACGTTTTTTGGTATTTTGTATCTAACCTCTCGTTTCTTCGAATCGGGGCGGAGGTGATAAATTTCAAATTCAAACTCAGGAAGATTAGAAATAAGAGTTTGAATCCAGCTCGATACTCCCCCTGTAATATAAGGATAGGTACCCTCAGCGATAAGTCCTACTCTCATAATCTTTCAATGCCTCTGGCGGTTGTATTCCCTCTATCACATTCATTTCGTCGAGTTCCAAGTCGGATCGAGCAGCGTACGGTATACATCCATTTCTTTTGGCCTTCTCGTAGTAATCCAGAATCCGGCTTATGTTTTCAAAAGAATCAGAACCGTCATCGACGTAATCAACAGAGAGAATGAATTTTCCCTTTCGATTCAATCTAATGAGGTATTCCAATCTACTCTTTGTCTCGTTTTCTTCAAGAGGGATTGTTTTCAAATAAAACAGGTTCTCAACAGCCCATCCCGAAACAGTCGAGGCAAGCTGGCCATCATCGAAATCGAGAATGTTCTCACCGTTTTGAGGTATTATCAGCATGTCTGGTTTTCTCTCTCTGACGTATTCAGCAATTTCCAGCACGAAATTTATCATTTTTCTGGCAGCACTTCGTCTTGAAATAACACCTTCTTGAGCCCAGTATTCAAAAGAATCGATCCTATCTAAGTAGATTCCCTTGAATCCCTGATCGATGACTCTATCGAGGTATGAAAACACGATTTCTTTCCATTCATTGTACCAGTATTTGACAAAATAGTTCCCTGGCCAAGCAGGATCTTCTTCACCTAACCACTCAGGAGTGTTCGTGTACCAACTTTCTTTCCAGTAAAAGCGATAGTCCTCCGCCTGACCAATGTTGACGTAAGCAACAGGAACAACTCCCGCATCTACCATGATTTTAATCTCTTCAGGTGAATATTCTCCACTTTCACTTCCGTCTTTTGAGTAATCTATAACGGCAATTTCAAAGCCGGATGAAGATATCTCCACGGGATCAGCGTTCTGGAGTTGATAAAGCCAATTGTCAAAAGGCATGAACCATCCCTCTGTTGACATAACCGTTGAGCAGGAGGAAATGAAAAACAATGATACTATAATAATGAACAGAATGTTTTTGAGGTGAGACATATGAGAAAATTCCTCCTTTTGATTCTTGTTCTGCTTGCGTTCCCCTTCTTTTCTAAGACTCTCCTCCTCTACAAAGGTTCTGAAGGAGGCTATGGTTACAATATCCTTTCATGGTTAGCTCCGGAGCCGGAAGTTCTGGGGGAGGATTACGAGTTTGTAGACGTGGAAAAATCACTGCCCGATTTTGAGGACTACGATTTCGTCATTACCTGTTACTATTCTTCCTCGATGCCCGGTGCGAAGAAATATTTGAAAAAACTGGTTGATTTTCTTTTGAATGGAGGCAAGCTGTTCATCATAAACAATCTGGGGGCGTTCGAAGATTCTTCTGGGGACAATCCCTCTCTGAGCGATATAAACACTCTTCTGAACCTTTTGGGTGTGTCTTTCAGATACGGTTGGCGACAGGAGACGGTTTTTAGCTACGAGATCGAAGATGGATATCTCATAAAACTTCCCTCATTTCCCGTTAAAAAAGCATTCGATGGTTTCGAAGTGTTTTCTTCGAATGTCAAAATAGTGTCGTACGCTGTTACGAAGAAAGGAAAGCATCCGGTAATCTTCTACGGACCTTTTGGCGGCATGGCGCTTTTCGATCACGCTTTCAATGAGAACGGTGAACCTGTTGTTGATTTAAGAAAAATTGTCATGGATATTGTCGACGGTTATCGTGAAAACAAAGTGCTGATGCTCGATGAAAATCATCACATAAGGAAGATGTTTGAGTATGCCCTCTTTGAAGTTGATAGTTCTCGATCTGGTGTCCTTCAAAAATACAGAGCAATCGTGATTCCGGACGTATCCTTTTTGGAAGAAAAGGAAATAAAATCCTACTTAGAGAACGGCGGTGTTGTGATGCTGGTAGGAAGTGGAACGCATTACATTCAGGGAGAAGTTGTTCTGGAAAAAGAGAATCTGTACATTCCTCAAGATATCACCGTTGGTGAGAGAGAAGTGGGCTACATCCCAGCACCCGAGAACGCGAAAGCATTCATAACAATTAGCGGGACACCTGTTTCTTGGATGGAGAAGAGGGAAAAGGGTGCTTTCGTCTTTTTCCCTGAGGATCTTTTGGAAAAGTGGTCGAGAGGCATTCTATTCAACGAGTTTCTCAAAGCGTCCGATTTTGTGATATCTCCTATGGTAAACGCTTTTTCCGTCTTTCTTGACGATTTTCCACTTCCTGCATATGGTATCGAATACGATATTTTAGATACAACCGATGAAATCTTCTATTATAAAATCTGGTGGCGTGATATGAAAGAACTTTGTGAGGATTTTTCTATAAAACCCATCACCGCTCTTGTAACGAGTTACGAGCAGAAGACAGATTACAACGGCTTTTTTGAGTTCCTTGAAAAGGATAGTTCCCTTAAGGTTTTGAAGAACCTCATCGAAGACGAAGGGGTGGATACAGGAATTCATGGTTACAATCATGTGCCACCGAAATCAGAGAATTGGGATTTAGAAGAACTTGGAAAAGCATATAAGTCTTTGAGAATTTTTCTTAGTCAGTTGTCATCAAGTTATGAACCTGTAGCTTTTGTGGCTCCAAACAACGAAATAGATCAGGCGGGGATAGAAGTTCTCAAAAGTGTATTTCCAACGATAAAGGTGATAGGTACGGCGTATTCACTAAAAGACAGTACAGGAGAGTTCACCTTGCTGGATGATGCGTTGATACTCCCAAGAACAACGAGCGGTTGCTACCCTCTTCAGAGACTTCTCATGGAAACGGTGTCCACCCTTTTGAATCTTGGAACCTATCATCACTTTTCTCATCCAGACGATGTCATAAGTCTTGACAGAAATCCAGAAAGGTACAGTTGGAATGAAATGTTTGATCAACTCAGGTCTTTCTTCCGAATCATGAAGGAAAATTATCCCTGGCTTAGAAATATGGATTCAAAGGAACTATACAACACTTTCAAAGATTATTTTGAAAACAAGCCAAGAATTTTGTATCATGACAAAAAAATAGTGATTGTTCTTCCGAGAACAGCTGAACTTCCCCGGTATTTCTTTTTGAAAGCTAAAGGCGATGTGAACGTACATGGTGGGGTGATCCTGTTCAGAGATAAAGATCTTTGCGTGGTGGAGATAAGGGAATACAAAATGGAGATCTCGGAGGTAATAGAGGATGGCAGGTAAGAGCTTTGACCTTCTGTTTTCAAGAAACAACCTTTTTTCGGATGTGCTCGCATTTTTCTATTCGACGTTTGTATACTTTGCACCGTGGTTGGTGGTTTTATTTTACATCATATGGTCGTCCAGGTGGTTCTCACCTTCTCCCTTCTTTCTCAGTGTGTTGAGTTATTCTCTCATCTTTTCAATGATAATCTCTGGTGGTATGTCTTTTCTCATTTCCAGATTTCTAGCAAATTGTATCTATTCAAGGGATCAGAGAAAGATCTATGAGAGCTATATAGGTGCTGTATTACTGGTTTTTTCTGTTTCGCTTGTGATCGGATTGATATTTTTTGCCGTGAACAATCAATATTTTCTGGTTCAAAAGATCCTTGCCTGTTACACTTTTGTTGGCTTTTCGCTTGTCTGGATTTTGATGCAGTTTGCTTCTGTAACGGAGAAAGAATCGCTTGCAGTTTTGGCTTTTGCAGGTGGCATCGTGGTTTCTGTTCTCCTTGCGCGTTTCTGGGACATTTCAATGGAAGAGAAGCTTCTTTTGACACTGGACATTGGAATAGGTCTGATAATCTTCATGCTGAATTTTCTCATTCTTAGCTATTTGAGAAGCTCGATCCGAATAGGATTTGATTTTCTTCTGCTAACAAGAAAACATCCTCAGCTCCTTTTTATCGGATACTTTTATTATCTTTCGATCTGGATCGACAACTTTATTGCCTGGAAAGTAAAAGGGATTGAAATCGCACCTGGATTTTTCATGTCTCCAGAATACGACATACCGAAGTTCATGGCGAGTCTGTTTTTCATACCGAGTCTGGTGGTGTTCAATCTAAGTATGGAAACTGTCTTTCAAAGAAATTACAAAGGTCTCATGCAATCAATAGTGAGCGATAAACCGATGCGCGTTATAAGTGAGAATCTGAAAAAGCTTTCACTTTCATTGCGACACGCTTTTTCCAATATGTTTGCGCTGAACATGGTAGCGATGATTTCCTGTTTCCTTCTCAGAGATTCTCTCAGATTGTGGTTCAACCTTTCTGAAAGTTTCAACAGAATTTTCGTCTGGGATGTTGTTGGAGTTAGTATGAACATAGCCTTTATGTCCCTGCTTGTTGCGTCGCTTCATTTTGAGTATTACGGTATTGCCCTGGAGGGAACTGCTCTTGTTTTGACTTCTAACATGATCCTGTCTGTTTTTTTCATAGAAAATATACCGGGTCTTAGTTTCGCTGTGGCTTTTTCTGGAGGTTTTCTCTACCTTCTTTTGAGGTTCAAGTCGAAAGATTTTCTCTACGAGGTTTACACAAAGCAACCACTCGGCCTGGAAAAAGTAAAGAAAACTTCCTGGAAACCAAAGGAGATGATTCGATGAAACCGAGAAAGAAGAGCTGGTTCGTTGAGGTTCTAATTTCCTATGGTATTGTTTTTCTGTTCGATTATTTATACAAAACCGACGTTTTCAAAGAGGCTTTTTTGAATTTTTACTGGATTCCTCTTCTCATTTTCTGTGTCAGGTACGATCTAGTCGTTCATGTGTTCAGTTCAATTCTTTTCTTCACTTTCATAGTGGTTTCAAAATTTTTGAGTGAGGAAGGTTTGAACTTCTCCAGTGATTTTGCACTTGCAAATTCCATTATGCTCGTTATTTCCACAGTGCTCTCACTGATAAACGAAGTTAGGGTAAAGAACATGGAACGATTATCCCTTGAACTTGCTTACAGAAATGAGGATATCTCAAGACTGGAAGAAGAAGTTCGAAAACTTAAGAAGCAGATCAATTCGCTGGAACAAAAACTCTTCTACGAATCGACGGGAATCAGTTCCTTGTTGATAGAACTCAGGGAAATTTTTACCGAGGACTTCGAGAAGTTCGCACAGAGGTTTGTGGAAATAGTCTCGGAATACTTCGATGTAAAGAGAATGTATGTGTACAGATACAAGGACGGTTTTTTACGGTTGGCGGCGGGAATTGGAAGACCTGAACTGGGTTTTTCTCTCAAAAAAGGTGTCTCTCTGGTAGTGGATAAAGCGCTACAGGAGGAAGTGGGCAGAATACTGGATGTTGTAGATCAGGTGAAGTCATCGAATGAACCTTGGCTGGCGGTTAGGATAGGTGACGAAGAAAACATCCTCGGGGTAATAACTGTGGAGGAGACCGCAACAGATAACCTAGAGCTCGTGGAAGAATATCTCACGGCGCTTGCCGCATGGATCCACATCGTCATGAGAAAACTCGAGTTCGAAAAGTACGAGAAATACAGATTGAAAGATGGAACGTTTCCTGCAGACTTTTACGAAACAGAGAAAAATCGCTTGAAAGTTTTAGAAGCTCAACATGGGATACCATTCATTGAAGTTTGCGTTCGTATAAAAAGGGAGGAGTTGGGAAAACTTCTGAAGATCTTGAGGAGAAACGACCTGGCAACGAAGATGTCTGAAGACGGAGAGTATCTGCTTTTGAAGCTTCTCTTCCCCCTATGCGATGAGATAGGATTCAACATCATAAAAAAGCGCTTGGAGAGTGAGATAAGTGAAGTCGAAATTGTGGATTGTGAATCTCATTAATTTCGCACTGGGAGTTTTAAACATAGGACTTTTGCTTCAAGGGGAGAATCCATTTTTCATAATGATCCTCTGTTTGAATCTCGTGATAAGTTTCCTCGTGAATAGAGATGTGTCGCAGATAGTGATCGCCATCATGACGTATCCTCTCGGCCTCGTGGTACCTCTCAAAAAGAAAAAGCTCCGCTTCGAGGAGGTGGAAAAACCCCAAAAAGTCGAAAGAATAAACTTGATGAAAAGATCGTTCAAAGAAGCTATTTTCTTCGGTCGGGATGAAGACAAGAAGAGATCGATTTTGAGACTATCTGAAGATGTTGAAAAAGGAAAGGTGCCTCCAGAAAGGTTGATTTCTGCCTCGAAAAGATTGATGAAAAACTCAGGTGTCGATGTTGGACTCTATACGACTGAAAGTATTGAGAGAGTGGAAAAATCTTTCGAAAAAGAGGAAGAGATTCTTTTAAATATCGAAAATCTCGATGGTAAAAGTGAGGAACTCTACGAGAGAGTATGGGATTATCTGGAAGCGGATTTTGTGTCGGGCAAATTGAAAGAATACTACAGATTTCTGCTGCTGGACCGCTTGAAGTTGCTGGGCAAGGACGAAAGATACTTCATCATGAAATATAGAGTAGAACAGAACCTGGAAGTGCTTTGGGAAGGATTGAAACAAACGAGATCTCCACTGATTTACAGAACACTTCTATTCGAACTTCTAAAACGAAGAAATTACCCTGAGCTCAGACAGTTGAAACTGTTTTTTTCGAAGTCAGAGAAAGATAAAGATTCCGGTACTTCTCAATCATAGTTTCCACTCTGTACTTCTGGACCACCTTTTTTGCATTTTTCGAGAAAGTATCTCTCAATTTTTTATCCTCATATAGTTTTATGATAGCCTTTGACATTGAAAGATGATCTTTTGGAGGGACGACTATACCGCACTGTCCATCTTTGTCGTAGATTATGTCTCTGCATGCTCCCACATCAGTGGCAACGATGGGAACGCCTGCTGCCATCGCCTCGAGTATCACAAGTGGTTGTCCTTCCGAAACACTGCTTAAAAGAAGAAGATCAAACTTGGGGTAGTACTCCTTCACGTTTTGAGGACCTAGAAACTCAACGGTGTCTTCTAGTCGAAGAACCCTGACAAGTCTTTTACATTCGGCAAGATAATCTTCCGCGTCGACCGGTCCTATTATCAAAAATTTCAGTTTTTCTCCAACCACTTCCTTGACAATACTGATAGCTCTTATGGCGGTTTTAAGATCTTTTATTCTGGCAACGCGTCCCACAAATCCCACCACGAATCCTTCGTGTTTCTCTGGAGGAAGATCGTATTCTTCCACGTTTATTCCGTTTGGTATGATGAACATTTTTTCCGGATCAGCACCGAGCTCGAGTTGATAAATCTGGTTTTTTCTGTAAAGAGTGGTGAGAGCGTCAGAAACTCTATAGGCGATCATGCTTATAATTCGAAAAAGTTCGATCCACATGGGTTTATAAGCATCTGGTACCCAGGTGGAGAGGATTATCTCTCTTTCTCGCTCTTTGTGATAAATACCGTGCTCTGTTATCACAAGAGGAACGTCATGAACAAATTTTCCGTTCACACCTACCAAGGAAGCGTATCCTGTGCTTGGAACGTGGAACAAATCACATCTGTTTGGTACAAACTGGAGAACATTAACCACAGGAAGGAAAAGGTTCATTATCATCCAATAGAATTCGGTAAGACCTCTTTCCGAGAAGAATTCTTCGTATATTTTCAACAAAATGTTCCAGAATCCCTTCGTTTTCAGCATTTTTCGAACGTTTTTCCCCGCGTTTTCCCTGATGAAGTCTGTTGCGAAAGAGACGATTGAACGTATATCTCTTTCAATAGAAAGTTGTGAAACTATTCTTTCAAGAGACTCTAAATTTGCTTTTTGAGAACTGTTAGATTCAAAATCACAAAATATATTCAGCTCGTGTACAGCTGTCACATTTTCTGGGATCTTGTACTTGATTGTCTGTGGTTCTGTGACAGCTTTCAGATGGTATATTTCAAACTCAAATTCTGGAAGATTTGTCAACAGCGTGTGAACCCAGTTTGAAACCCCGCCTGTTACGTAAGGATACGTTCCTTCCAGAATAAGTCCAATCTTCATAGGTGCCACCCCTTGATGAACTCATCGATTTCATTATACCAGCAAAAAGGCAGGGAAATCCCCTGCCTTTGTTTTACTGTTGATATCTCAACTTATTCTTGCTCTTTCGAAGCTTTCCATCGCGAGGATGAGCCCCACCAGCATCAAGATCGAGAGAATTCCCCAGTCGAGGCCGAAAGAGAACTTCATCACTTTTTCTCCCACTAAGTACCCTCTCGAGGCGTCCACCGCGTAGGTGAGGGGATTTATGTAGGCAAGAGCCTTCATCCAGTTTGGCATGGAATCGATGGGATACATTGCACCGCTCAGAAAGACCAGAGGCATCATCAGAGTCATCATGATCATCTGGAATCCCTCAGTGCTTTCCATCTTCAAAGCAAGCGCAATACCAAAGCTTGCAATGGTAACTGACATGAGAAATCCAACGGCGAGAGCGGGAAGTAGCCCGGATATTTTCAAACTTTCTGCGAGGAAGTAGTTGAGGACGAGAATTATAAGTCCCTGTAAAACGGTAACGATCGCATCTCCAACGATTCTACCTGTGATGCTGAGTCTTCGTGAAGAGGGAGCCACCAGAACCTCTTTGAAGAAGCCAAACTGTTTGTCCCAGATCAAACTCACACCGCTGATGAAACTCATGTTGAAAACTGTCATAGCGAAGATACCAGGTGCGAGGTAAGTCAGGTAATCCACTCCACCAAACATCATTTTCGCCCAGGGATTATCGAAAACTTTGCTCCATCCCAGCCCGAAGAAGATGATCCATATCAGAGGGTTTATTATCATTCCAATGACTCTCGAGCGTGATCTCAAGAATCTCATGAACTGCCTGTAGATCATCGTCACAAAGGCTGCCATGCTATTACCTCCTCATCCTCATTCTCATTCTTGCCATGGTTTTGAAAGAGTTCTCCGGTCCTTCCTCTCTGAGCTCCCTTCCTGTGAGATGGAGGAAAACATCGTTGAGCGTGGGTTTATGATAGGTGATTTCTTCTATTTTCAAACCCTTCTGCTGTGCCAGTTCGAAAATCTTTGGTATCGCCCTTCCAGAATCTTCCACATTCAGTTCCAGCCTTCCATCGGGGAGTTTTCTACACGACTCTATGAAGTCGCCTTCGAGACATTCAACGGCTTCAGAGAATCTCACGTAGATAATCTCTTTTCCGACCATTCTCTTCAACTCGGTTGGAGTTCCGAGTGCTATGATTTTCCCGTGATCTATGATCGCCACTCTGTCAGCAAGCTGTTCTGCCTCGTCCATGTAATGGGTGGTGAGAAAGATTGTCATGTTGTGTTCTTTTTTCATTTTCGAGATGTATTCCCACATATGCGCTCTTGTGTGTGGATCGAGACCAATAGTGGGTTCGTCGAGAAAGAGAACTTCTGGTTCATGTATCAAGGAGCGAGCTATTTCGAGTCTTCTTGCCATGCCACCACTGAACGTTTTGACCGGTTTGTCTTTGAACTCCAGAAGTTCCACGAACTCGAGAAGTTCAAGGATTCTCTTTTTGAGTTTTTCTCCACCGTAGCCGTATATTTTTCCGTGTATGTACATGTTTTCATACGCGGTGAGCTCTCTGTCCAGTGATTGATCCTGAAAGACTATACCGATTTTTCTTCTAACCTCTCGAGGTTCTTTCAGCACGTCATGACCGGCAACCCATGCCTTTCCACTCGTCGGTTTTAGAAGCGTGGTGAGCATGTGAATGGTGGTGGTTTTTCCCGCACCGTTTGGACCAAGAAAAGCGAAGATTTCTCCTTTCTTCACTGAGAAGCTGACTCCTTTGACCGCTTCGAAATCTCCGAACTTTTTCACCAGATTTTCCACGACGATAATGTCTTCCATCTCTGACACCTCCATAGAGTCAAAAGATATATCGATAGATATATCCTCTGGGATTATAAAATAATATGCATGGATGTGTCAATCAGTTTGAACTTGAAGACAGAGAAAAGGATCTATTAATTTGGAGGGGAAAACATGGAGAGAGTACGGGATTTTTTCGTTCTTCTCTTTTGCGTTTTACTTTTTATTTACGAATTCCTTGCTTTGAACGTGAGAATAATGTTCAGATCGATAAAGAAGAAAAGAAGCCGGGAGACAACCCCCGGCTTCAAATTCCCAGTTCTTTGAAAATCTTCTCCACGAGTTCTATTCCTACTCTTCTTTGAGCTTCTGCTGTGGAAGCACCTATGTGGGGAGTGGCGACAACGTTGTCCAAGCTCAAAAGTTTCCTTCTGATTTCATCTGTTGGTGGTTCCACTTCGAAGACGTCGAGCCCTGCAGCGTAGACTTTTCCACTCACAAGGGCTTCGTACAGGGCTTCTTCGTCGATTGTTCCTCCACGGGCCGTGTTTACTATGATGACACCGTCTTTCATCTTCGCGATACTCTCTCTGTTTATGATATGCCTGGTTGATTCTGTGAGAGGCACATGCAGGGAAATGAAGTCGCTTTCTTTGAAAAGAGTGTCCAGATCCACGTATTCAACAGGTAGATCTGTTTCAGGTTTCGCGGGATCGTAAGCGATGATTTTCATTCCAAAGGCAAGGGCTCTTTTTGCCACTTCCTGTCCGATGTTTCCAAATCCGATGAGTCCCAGCGTTTTTCCAAGAAGTTCTTTGCCCTTGAGTGCTTTCTTTTCCCATTTTCCTTCTTTGAGAGATATGGTAGCTCTTGCTATGTGGCGAGCACAAGCAAGCATCAAACCCATCGCGAGTTCTGCCACGGATGGAGCGCTGGCACCTGGTGTGTTGAGCACTTTTATTCCTTTTTCCTTGGCTTTTTGAACGTCTATGTTGTCCAGCCCGATGCCTGCCCTGGCGATGATCTTCAGATTTTTCCCGGCCTCTATGATGTCGGCTGTGACTTTAGTGGCGCTTCTGACGACAAGAACATCGACTTCCGGTATGATCTTCATCAATTCGTCTTTTTCTAGGTGTTCCGATGTGACTTCGAGTTCCTCTTTGTTCATAAGAAGCTGTGTTGCCTCTTTATCGAGAGGATCGTTCACGTGCACTCTGTATCTCGTCATCTCCATCACTCCCCAATGAATTCTTTAGCGAAGACAGCTTCGGCTGCCTTAACACCGACTCCGAGTTCGAACTCATAACCGAGTTCCTTCAAGGTTAATTCAAGAGCGGAAATGGCAGTTATGGTGTCGAAAGGTGACATGTATCCGAGGTGTGCTATCCTGAATATCTTTCCTTTGAGTTTAGCCTGTCCACCGGCGATGGTCACACCGTACTTGTCTCTCATGATCTTGGGAATCTGTTTTCCATCGATGCCCTCAGGCACTTTCACGGCTGTTACAACGTTTCCCGGTCTTTTCGAGAGGAGTTCCAGTCCAAGTGCTTTCACCGCTGCTCTTGTTGCGTCTCCCAGTATTCTGTGCCTTTCCCATACGTTCTCTATGCCTTCCTCTTTTATCATCTGAAGAGCCTTTCTCAACATGTATATCATGTTTACTGCGGGAGTGTAAGGATTGTCGGGGTAAGATTTTCTGTAGGCCCTCAGATCAAAATAGTACCTTGGAGATCTGGATTTTTCCACGAGCTCCCACGCTTTGTCGTTGAGAGAGATGAGAGCCAATCCCGGAGGTAACATCAAACCCTTCTGAGAACCTGTGACAACGACATCCACACCCCATTCATCCATCTTCAGTGGTTCTGCTCCAAGAGCGCTGACAGCGTCTGTCACAAGAACAACGTCTTTTTCTTTCGTGACTCTGGCAATTCCTTCGAGGTCTATGACTGTACCCGTTGATGTTTCACTGTAGGTGGTGAAGACGACCTTCGCATCGGGGTTTTTGTTGAGAGCCTCTTCGATCTGTTCAGGTGTGACCGCGTCTCCCCATTCGAGGGCGATTTCTACGATATCAGCACCGTAAGCCTGACAGAGCTCTTTCCATCTTTCACCGAACTTTCCAGCCACAACCACGATCACTTTGTCTCCAGGGCTCACAAGATTCGCCACCGCCGCTTCCATAGCGCCAGTTCCTGTGGAAGCAAAGGCGTACACGTTGTTTTTTGTCTGAAAGATGTACTTTGCACTTTCGAGGGTCTCTTCCATTATGGAAACAAACTGAGGTGTTCTGTGGTGTATTGTTTCCTTCGCTCCTTCTGTTAAAATATCGTTTGGGACTGGTGTTGGTCCAGGTGCCATTATGTAGTGTTTCTTAAGAAACTTTCCCATGGAACTCCCCCTTTCCAGGATGGTGGTGCTTGTTATTTTTTTAACTAATTATACTACCAGAATTTTTACAGACGGATGAAGCATATTTATCAAAAGGAACGAGAAAGCAAAAAATCTGTTTGCTATAATCTTGAGAGGTGTTGGGAATATTATACAACGACCATTGATGGTGTAAACACAAATTTCAACAGGGAGGGGATAGGCATGGTTAATCCGTTCATAAAAGAAGCGAAGGAAAAGATGAGGAGAACGCTGGAGAAAATCGAGGATGAACTGAGAAAAATGAGAACAGGGAAGCCCTCTCCAGCCATTCTTGAGGAGATCAAGGTAGATTACTATGGTGTTCCAACTCCTGTGAATCAGCTCGCCACGATCTCCATTTCTGAAGAAAGAACCCTTGTCATAAAACCCTGGGATAAAAGTGTTCTCTCCCTCATAGAAAAAGCGATAAACGCGTCCGATCTTGGTTTGAACCCCATAAACGATGGAAACGTGATCAGGCTTGTCTTTCCTTCTCCAACCACTGAGCAGAGGGAAAAGTGGGTTAAAAAGGCGAAGGAGATCGTCGAAGAGGGGAAGATCGCCATCAGAAACATCAGAAGAGAGATTTTGAAGAAGATAAAAGAAGATCAGAAAGAGGGTCTCATTCCAGAAGATGATGCCAAAAGGCTGGAAAACGAAATACAGAAGCTAACAGACGAGTTCATCGAAAAGCTGGACGAGGTGTTCGAAATCAAAAAAGAGGAGATCATGGAATTTTGAGGATACCACAGCACGTTGCGATCATAATGGATGGAAACGGCAGATGGGCGAAAAAGCGAGGTCTTCCCAGAATAAAAGGGCACCAGCGAGGTGCAGAGGTGCTCCACAACACCGTGAAATGGTCTTTGGAACTGGGGATAAAGTATCTCACAGCTTTTTCCTTCTCCACAGAGAACTGGAAAAGACCGAAGGAAGAAGTGGAGTTTCTCATGGATCTTTTCGTTCAGATGATAGATCGTGAGATGGAGCTCCTCAGAAGAGAAAGAGTCAGAGTGAGAATTCTTGGAAGAAAAGAAGGTCTTCCGGAGAGGGTGCTTAAGAAGTGGCAGGAAGTGGAGGAAAAAACGAAAGAGTTCGACCGAATGACACTCATTATCGCGTTCAACTACGGAGGTAGAAGGGAGATCCTCGACGCGGTAGAATTTATCTTAAAGGATGTATCTCATGGGAAGAAAATAGAACTCACTGAGGAGACCTTTCGTCAATATCTGTATCTACCGGATGTTCCGGATCCAGATTTGATAATAAGGACCTCAGGTGAGATGAGACTCAGTAATTTCCTTCTCTGGCAGTCCGTGTATTCCGAGCTTTATTTCTTCAAAAAACTGTGGCCGGATTTCACGAAGAGGGATTTTCTGAGGGCTATAGAGAGTTATTCAAAAAGGGAAAGACGATTCGGGGGTTTGAGCAATGGATGATTTGAAAACCAGAGTCATAACCGCGAGTGTCGTAGCACCTTTCGTTGTTCTGTGTTTCGTGAGTTACGAGAGTTTGATAGGACTCGTTTCTGCAATCGTCATTCTGGCCGGCTACGAACTCATCACACTTGAAATGAAAGAGCGTGATGCACGATTTTTCTATGTGATACTCCTCGCTTTGTATCCCGTCCTCTACGGTCTTGTTTTTGAGAAACCCGCGCAGCCGCTGTCGATCCTCTTCATAACTGGAGTGGTTTTCTCTCTGATAACAGACAAAGATCCTTCGCAGGTGTTCAAGACAGTCGCTGCCTTTTCGATCGCTCTCATCTACGTTACTTTCTTCCTCAGTTTCTTTCTTCCGATTTATCGGGATTTTGGTGCCGCGAACGCTCTTCTCGTTCTCACCTCCACCTGGGTGTTTGATTCCTTTGCATACTTCACGGGTTTGAAATTTGGAAGAACGAGGATCTCTCCTCGATACAGTCCAAGAAAGAGCCTTGAGGGAGTGATAGGAGGATTCCTGGGTGTTGTCATCTACACCTTTTTGTATCGACTCGTTGTGAATGATCTGCTCTCTGTGAACGTGATAAGTTTCAGAACGTTCCTTCCTTTCGCCGCAACGGTCGCGATTATGGACACCTTTGGTGATATTTTTGAATCGGCTTTGAAAAGACACTACGGTGTCAAAGATTCTGGGAAAACCCTTCCGGGTCACGGAGGGATGCTCGACAGAATAGATGGACTGCTCTTTGTTGCTCCTGTCAGCTACATCGTGTTCAAAATCTTAGAAGGAGTGGTGCGATGAGATACATGACTTCCGAAGAGATCAGAGAAGCTTTTTTGAAATTCTTTGAGAAAAAGGGACACAAGATACTACCGAGCGCTTCTCTCATACCGGACGATCCTCAGCTTCTCTTCACCGTAGCCGGTATGGTTCCTTTCAAACCTATTTTCTGGGGCAAAGTCGAGCCTGTTTACACGAGGGTGGCTACCTGTCAGAAGTGTTTGAGAACCGTTGATATAGAGAACGTGGGAAAGACTCCAAGACATCATACGTTCTTTGAAATGCTTGGTAATTTCTCCTTTGGAGACTATTTCAAAGAAGAAGCCATAGAGTGGGCCTGGGAGTTTCTCACTCAGGTGCTTGGGGTTCCCGAGGAAAAACTGTGGGTCTCCGTTTACGAGGAAGACGAAGAGGCCTTCAGAATCTGGAACGAAAAGATAGGTCTTCCCGAGAAGAGAATTTTGAGAATGGGAAAAGAGGACAATTTCTGGGGGCCGGCTGGGCCAACAGGGCCGTGCGGTCCTGACACGGAGATCTTTTACGATACAGGGTATTCAAAAGGCTGTCCTGAGGGTGAAGAATGTACTCCTGCCAATTCTGAGGGACGATTTGTGGAGATATGGAACCTCGTTTTCACCGAGTACTATCAGGATGAAGAAGGAAAGCTCCATCCGCTTCCACGAAAGAACATCGATACGGGAGCTGGTCTTGAAAGGTTCTGTGCGATGATGCAGGGAGTTTACAGCAATTTCGACACAGATCTGTTCCAGCCGATAATAAACCGCATAGAGGAATTGACGGGGGTTGGCTACAAAACAGATGAAGAAAAAGACGTTTCCATCAGGGTCATAGCCGATCATATGAGGGCCATCACCTTCCTGATCAGTGAAGGTGTTTTCCCTTCCAACGAGGGAAGAGGATACGTTCTCAGAAGGATCATAAGACGCGCGATGAGACACGGAATACTCCTTGGCATGAGTGAACCGTTCCTTTACAGAATCGTTGATGCTGTGGCGGAGAAGATGGGAAAGGTCTATCCGGAGATCGTTCGCGGTGAAAGTATGGTGAAAGAAGTTCTCTCTGCAGAAGAAAGCAGATTTCTAAAGACTCTCGAGCAGGGAATGAAGGTCTTCGACGAGATCGTTGAGAAAGAGGGAAGGATAGATTCCGAAGACGCGTTCAAACTCTACGACACATACGGACTTCCACTGGAACTCACACTCGAAATCGCAAGGGAGAAGGGTGTGGAAGTCGATGTGAAAGAATTCAACAAATACATGGAAGAACAACAGCGAAAGTCAAGGGTTGCTCTGGGAGATGTGGAATTTGCCAGGAGGTACGAATACCTTGAAGAACTCCCCAAAGATTTCCGAACCGAATTCACTGGGTACGAAAAACTCGAGGATGAGGGTGAGGTCGTCCTCATAGCCAAGAACGAAAAAGCGGTGGAAGATGCAACAGAAGACGCGGTGGAAGTAGTGTTTTCAAAAACACCATTCTACGCTGAGAAGGGTGGTCAGGTATCCGACACGGGAACGGTGGAATGGGAAGATGGAAAAGCGCTTGTAGAATATGTTTTTGAAGCTTCAGAGGGTGTGATCGTCCACAGAATCAAGGTACTGGCCGGCACTCTGAGAAGAGGTCAGAAAGTGGTTCTCAGAGTGGATAAGAAGAGAAGAGAGGCCACAATGAGAAATCACACGGCGACGCATCTACTTCACGCGGCTTTGAAGAAGGTCCTGGGAGACCACGTGAGGCAGGCAGGATCCTTGGTTGCACCCGACAGGCTGAGATTTGATTTCACACATTTCAAGGGTCTTTCGATGGCAGAAATAGAACAGGTGGAGAATCTGGTGAACGAATGGATCATGGAAGCGATTCCGGTCGAGGTGAGGTACACAAGCTACGAAGAAGCGGTAAAGTCCGGAGTTGTTGCGCTTTTCACGGAAAAGTATGGAGATGTGGTCAGGGTCGTCGAGGTTCCTGGTGTGAGTAAAGAACTCTGTGGCGGAACGCATGTGAGCAACACAGGGCAGATAGGTCTGTTCAAGATCATCTCGGAGGAATCCGTTTCGTCAGGTGTGCGAAGAATCGAAGCGGTCACTGGCTTTAGTACCCTGGAACTCCTGAGAAACCAGAAAAAACTGATCGATCAGCTGAAAGAAATCCTCGGAGCAAGGGAAGACGAGCTCACGGACAGGGTTCTGGGTTTGAGAGAGAAAGTGAAGGAACTCGAAAAGAAACTCTCTCAGGGAAGGATTTCCGAAGAAAAGATAGCCATGAAACAGCTGGAAGATGGTGTAAAGGTATTCTACGCTGTTTTTGAAGATGTCGAAGCAAAACACCTTGGAGGAATAGCGGACAACGTTTTGAAAAAGGAAAGGGAAGGCATTGTTATTCTCCTCAGTAAGTTCGAAGACAAGGTTTCCCTCGTTGTGAAGGTTTCTGAGAATCTCCTTGACAGATACGATGCCTCTTCCATAGCACGGAACATAGCGAAGGAACTCGGTGGAAGTGGAGGGGGCCGAAGGAATTTTGCCCAGGCGGGTGGAAGACATCCGGAAAAGATAAGAGGCGTTCTGGAACGTCTCGAAGAGTTTCTGAGGTGAAACTCTGTGGAACTTGTCGTTGATGCTCATGAACTCAAAGAGTGGGTCTATCTGCTCGATAAACTGGTTGGAACAACCGAACCCACTGCGAGATTTCTCAGTTTCTTTTACAGAGATGGGCTCTGGGTGAGTGCGAGCGACAACTGTGCTAAAGTGGAGATATTCCTGGGGGAGATACCCCGATTCGAAGGCAGCAGGATCGTTTCTCTAGATCTTGTGAAGTATTTTTTGAGTGATGTTAGAGTCAGTGATGTACAGATCACTGTCCTTCAGGAGCGGCTCGTTCTGAGAGCGGGGAATGAAGTTCTGGACGTTCGGTGCAAAACGGGAGAAATTCCTCCAGGAGATGGCGAAGAGGAATTTCTCTGCACACTCACGAAGCGTGAATTCGAAGGAGCGTTGAACTTTGCCAGTTCTAATCTCGACGAAGGGGAATTCCTGATTCTTCTTTTTGAGGAAAAAGATGTTTTGATGTTTGGATCATCAGCAGGCATTATGACCCTCGCACAGATCTCTACAATTCCGAAGAAGCCCTTTTCTACAAAAATTCCGTACGTCACGGTGAGGCACATTTTCAAAGCTTTTCAAAGACTGGATGTTCAGACTCTGGACTTCTATGAGAAATCTGGAAAACTCGTGGTGAAGTATCCTCATTTTGTTATGGAAGTTTGTGGTGACGAAGTGAAAGAAGAAGAGATCAAAAAACTGAGGGCTTTGCTGGAAGAAAAGACCGTAGAACGGATAGAAGCGAAGAAGCAGGTCCTTGCAAAGCTCGTGAGAAAAGCCTCAGTGCTCTCAAGAGGAGATTACGCCACGATCTCAAGAAGAGGGGAAAGTCTGAAAGTTCAGGTAAAACGAAAGAATCTCAGTTACACTGCGGAACTTTTTGTGGAATCCGGAAGAGATTTTGTTGTGGTGTTTCCTTCAAAGAAATTGAGAAGTGCCCTCGCACGGATGGACACCGAAAGGATATTTCTTGAGATCACAGAGAGGTTCTTGAAGATCTCCAATTTTTCAGGAACTAGAGTCATCTACCTTGAACTTGAGGAGTTCTTCTAATTCCTCCTCGGAGAAGACGTATTTCGTGTTACACCACTTGCAGATGACCTCTCCTTTGCCCTCTTTTCGCATATCCTCCAGTTCTTTTTTGTCCAGAGCGAGAAGGGCGTTTCTGGCTTTTTCTCTGTTGCAATCACACTTGTACTTTATCTCTGCTGTTTCGACGAACCCTACCTTCTCATCGAATATTCTTTCCAGAACGTCCAGGGGTTCCGCTTCTTGGAAAAGCTCGGTTATGTACGGAAGTTTCTTTATGTTCCTTTCAATCATCTCCACTTTCTCCTGCTCAAGAGTGCGATCGATGATTTGAACGGCGAATCCTCCTGCTATCTTCACACCGTTCGAATCCATGAGAACACCGATGGAGAAGGCAGAAGGGATCTGCTCAGAAACCGTGAAATAATAAGCCAGATCTTCGGCGATCTCACCGCTCACCAGAGGTACCTGAGAGACAAAGGGAGTTTTCAATCCCAAATCTCTTATTACCCTGAGAACACCCTGACCGATAGCACCGGCAACGTCGAACTTTCCCTTCTCATTCAAAGGCAGTTCCACCATGGGATTTGCCACATATCCCCTAACGGTGAACTCGCTGGTCGACTGTGCAACGACTCTCTTTATCGGTCCGTTTCCCTCTATATCCAGCGTCCACCTTTCTTTTTCGGCGAGCCATGGTGTCACAAGAGCCGCACCGATGAGGGCTCTTCCGAGGACCACAGTGGCGAGGTACGAGAGGTTGTGCCTGTTTCGAGCCTCTTCTACCACCTCTCTCATTCGAACGATCGAAAATCTCACCTTGTGATCGAACATCGTGCCGTAGTAAATCATGATATCCTCTCCCATTCCCTGGCGATGATTCTCGCCAGTTCCAGATCTTCTTTAAACGTCACCTTGAAACATAGAGGATCTCCTTCGACGAGGGCTATGTTTACTCCGAGCTTCTGAACTGGTTCCGTGTCGTCCGCCCATTCGCCGCCGTTTTCATGGGCCTTTTTCAAGATCTCGTAAGAAAAAGCCTGTGGTGTAAGAATCCTGTACACTCCTTTTCTTGGGATGTATTCCATTCTGTCACCCTCAACTCTTACAAGCGTGTCGGAATTCTTCAACACAAGAGTTGCCGCTCCCGTTTCACGGGCTCTTCTGAGAACCTCCAGCACGTGTTTTTTCCTCAGAAACGGTCGTGCCGAGTCGTGCACAAGAACGTAAGAAGGAGAGAACTTTTCAAGAAATTTGAGGGCACTTCTCACACTCTGACTTCGTGTATCTCCTCCTTCAACTATTCCAAGTACTTTGTCGTGGAACACTCTTTTCTCTACAATTTCGAACCACTCTCTGCGTGTTACTATCACAACACCATCTATCTCTTCACTTTTCAAAAATGTAGAAAGTGGATACTCAAAGAGCATCCTACCCTCTATCTCGAGGAACTGTTTTGGAACGTTTTCAGACATTCTTTCACCTTTTCCCGCTGCGAGCAGAATCGCTACGTTCATGCGTTCTCTGTCTCCCTCTTCTTGCTCTTTTGATACTGATGAAAGTAGTTGAGTTTCAGGGTAGCAATCACTCCTTCCATTTCCCGGCGAACTTCCTCATCCACGAGATCCTTTATCTTGTTGAATACCGCGTCGAGCGTGTCTATTCCAAGCCGTGCTTCTTCGAGGTCCTGGTAGTAGTCTCCGTATTCGTCTTCCGTGAGGCCGAGCCTTGCCCAGCACCGAGCACTTATAGTGCTGAAGAAGAGGAGAATGAGATCCTTCATGGAGAGTTTTTCTTTCTTTTCCTCCACGGATCATCACCTCCTCTCTATCTTCAGACCGTATTCGTCCGCGTCGACCAGAACTCTGTCTCCCTCTTTTATCTCTCCTTCCAGGATTTTATCTGCTATCATCGACTCGAGTTCGAGTTCTATGATTCTTCGAAGCGGTCTTGCACCGAGAGATGGCACATAACCCGCCTCTGCCAGGTACTCCTTCGCTCTTTCTGTGAGCTCGATGGAGATGTTCTTCTCTTTCAGCATCTCCTGGAGCTGCCTCACCATGATTTCCACTATCTTCTTCACTTCTTCCATCGTGAGCGGTTTGAAATAGACTATTGCGTCTATTCTGTTCAGAAACTCGGGTTTGAAGGTGTTTCGCAGTTCTCTTTCTATCTCGATTCTCACGCCATTTTCTGACATTTCGATGATCTTCTCGCTTCCTATGTTGCTCGTCATGATGATGATGGTGTTTCTGAAATCCACAGTGTTTCCCTTCCCGTCGGTCAATCGCCCGTCTTCGAACACCTGAAGCAGGATGTTGAAAACGTCTGGGTGCGCTTTTTCTATCTCGTCGAGGAGAATCACACTGTAAGGTCTTTTTCTCACAGCCTCGGTGAGCTGTCCTCCCTCTTCGTAACCTACGTAACCCGGAGGTGCCCCTATGAGTCTGGCAACGGAGTGTTTCTCCATGTACTCGCTCATGTCGAGTCTAATCATGGCGTCCTCGCTGCCGAAGAGCACGTCCGCGAGGGTTCTGGCGAGCTCTGTCTTTCCTACACCCGTTGGGCCGAGGAACAGAAAGACACCGATGGGCCTTCTCGGGTTCTTGATACCGACCCTCGCGCGTCTTATGGTCCGCGCCACTATCTTTACGGCTTCCTCCTGATTCACCAGGCGCTGGTGGATGAATTCTTCGAGTTTCAGTAGTTTCTCTCTTTCAGATTCCATGATTCGAGATACGGGAATGCCTGTCCACTGTTCCACGATCTTCGCCACGACGTTTTCATCGACATGGGGTTCCACCTTTTCTTCTTTTTTTCTCTTTTCTTCGTATTCTTTTTTCAATTTCTGGAGTTCGACCTTCAGTTTTGCCGCTTCTTCGTATTCTCCCTTCACAACGGCGTCGTTTATTTTGTCTTCAAGGTTTTTGATCTCTTCTTCGAGTTTCAGGAGTTCTTCTGAAGGGTACGAGGATTCGAGGCGCACGTACGCAGCTGCTTCGTCTATCAGATCAACGGCCTTGTCCGGGAGGAATCTGTTGGTTATGTATCGCGCGGAGAGTTTCGCCGCAGCTTCCAGAGCGTCATCTGTTATTTTCACGTGATGATGCTCTTCAAAGACCTTTCTTAACCCTTTCAGTATTTCGATTGTCTGTTCGACCGTCGGCTCTTCCACCATGACCGGCTGGAATCTTCTCTCAAGTGCCCTGTCTTTCTCTATGTATTTTCTGTACTCTTCAACGGTGGTCGCTCCTATTATCTGAATCTCCCCCGTTGTGAGTTCTGGTTTCATTATGTTCGCAGCATCAAGAGCACCTTCAGCAGCTCCTGCTCCTACCACCGTGTGCACCTCGTCGATGAAGAGTATTACTTCTCCTTTTTTCCTCTTCAATTCATCGAGGAGACGTTTCAGTCTTTCTTCAAAATCTCCTCTGAAACGGGTCCCTGCTACCAGCCTCCCCATGTCAAGCTTCAAGACTCTGACGTTTCTCAAAAACAGAGGGACTTTTCCTTCAACTATTCTTTGGGCGAGCCCTTCGACGACGGCAGTCTTTCCCACTCCCGGGTCTCCTACGAGAACCGGGTTGTTCTTCGTTCTCCTGGACAGTATCTGTATCACCCTTCTGATTTCCTTTTCACGATCCACTACGGGCATGAGCTTTTTTTCGCGGGCCAGCTGAGTGAGATCCACTGTGAAACGAGCGAGCGCTTCCACGTTCTCTGCCTCATCTGTTTTACCCGTTGACCTGATCTTCCTTATGGCCTCATAGACTCTCTCAGGTGTTACACCGTATCTCGAGAGAATTCGAAATGCCGTGGAATCAGGTGACAGTACCATACCCAAAATAAGGTGCTCGGTTCCTATTTTTGAGTCTCCCATTCTTCTCGCTTCTTCTCTTGCTTTCTCAATGACATGCCTTGCGTCTGGGGTTATGAAAATCTGAGAGACAGATGAACCTTCAGGGACTCTAACTCCGTATTTCCCAATGAACACCTCCACTTCATCTCTGAGTCTGTTTATATCCACGTTCAACTCTTTCAGAAGTTCAACGCCAACGTTGTTTCCTTCTTCCAGTATCGCGAGCAGTATGTGTTCACTGGAAAGCTGGTTTTGTCTGTATCGGGTCATTATATCCTGAATGCTCATCATTACCTTCTGAGCCTTTTCAGTGTACTCTTCCAGATTGAACATGTGGTATCACCTCCCAGAAAAATCTTACCATGTGGTATGTTAATATTTCTAATAAAGACACTGGAAGGAGAGAGCTATGAAGAAGAAGTTATTCTCAGCTCTGATCATAGGCCTTGGAGCCACGATTCTCATGTTCTCTATTCTGGGCAGCGGTGACGCATGGAAGGAGTTAAAGAGCGTAGATCCTTTCTTCTTGATGGTTCTTTCACTGAACTTTCTTGGTATCGTTTTAGCGGACGCTCTTAGAACCAAAATACTCCTGAAAGATATTCCCTTCAGGACCTGTGTGGCCAATTCCCTTTGGGGATTCTATGTGGGGGCAATAACACCTTTCACTGCAGGAGGACAACCCTTCCAGATCTATCACCTCACGAGGGCTGGAATTCCCTTTGAAAAATCGGCATCTGCGATAGCGGTGAGGTTTTTCTCTTCTTTTTCATTTTCCGTCATCTCCGGTTTTGTCTTCTTCTTGGTTTATCTTGATACCTTCGAAAAACTCGGTATCCTCGGCGACTTTTTCTTCGCAGGAATCGTTTTGGCTTTGCTCTTCTATGTTTTCATAATCCTTCTGTCCTTCAGTAAGGGTTTTCTGCGAAGATTTTTCATGTCACGGCCTGTTTTGAAGATCTTCATGTTTTTCTCCAGAAAATCGGAGGACGATTTAAAAAGACTCGTGGAGGAAAAAGTACTTGGATACGTTTCGGCCACCAGGGAATTCTGGAGAACTTCCAGGCTGAAGTTTTTAGCGGTGGCGATTCTATCAGGTTTGATGGTCGTGCTGATACACTCAAGTACTTATTTTGCGATGAAAGCCGTCAATCGTAATGTGAATGTGTCACTTTTCCAAGTGGTCAGTATCCAGCTTGCCCTCAGCCTTATCGTGTATTTTTTCCCTACACCCGGTGCCAGTGGTGCAACGGAATTGGTTTATTACGTTGTGTACTCGAACATAATTGAAAAGACTGACGCGATGGTATCCTTGCTCGTCTGGAGGTTCTTCAATTACTATCTGTTCATAATTCTGGGGATTCTTCTTGGGCTTGGAGGGATAACAAACAAACCGGAGGAAATATCCTCCGGCTGACTTCTGGTGCCGAGGGCGGGACTTGAACCCGCACGGGCCGAAGCCCACATGGCCCTCAACCATGCGTGTCTGCCAGTTCCACCACCTCGGCAACTCCGACATATATAATAGCACAGGTTTTCACCCTTTTCAAGTACTTTCATCGGGAATTTTCTGGTAAGTGTTGAACAGTATAGGGAAATTGGGCCGAACGGTTGACATACTCGAGTGCTTGTAGTATCATAATTAAACGGAATGGGTGCGTAGCTCAGTGGGAGAGCGCTTCCTTGACGAGGAAGAGGTCGCAGGTTCAATCCCTGCCGCACCCACCACCGAGGAGCCTTCAGGCTCCTCTTTTCTTTTTCAAAACGAAGAATATATGATCGGCTTTCCAGATGATGCTTCTGTCCTTTGAAAGCTCCCGCTCCAGCTGGAAGATGATTTCTTCTCTTTCACTGATCTGTTTGTCCGAGTACTCCATCACACCGATTCCACGGATATCTACCGTTTCGAATCCTTCCAGAGTAAGATCCTCTGGTTTGAAGGTATAGGAATTGAAAGAAAAGAGTGCGTTTCCCACATCTGTGGTTTGTGTTTTCAAAAAGCGCGGGATTTGATCCCACGCGTCCTTTTCGATCATCTGCTGAAGAAAAGTGTAAAAGTTGTCCACGGTCGCTATCAACAATCCATCGGAGACAAGTACTCTTTTTATTTCTGAAAATGCTTTATCTTTGTTTTCAACGTAACTCAGAACGTCACCGAGAGCGAGAACTGCTTTGAAAGTACCTGAAGGAAAGGGGAGATTTTCCGCCCTGGCTTCAACAACGTTTTTAACACCCTTTTCCCTTGCTATCTCCAGCATCTCTCTTGACGGATCAACGAGAACCACTTCGAAGCTTCTCTCTTGTAAAAACAGGCTCCACTTTCCGGTTCCTCCACCGAGATCGAGAACTCTGCAGGGGTTTTTCAGATACTCCTCTAAAAAAGATTCAATCAGCCTATGATAGAGTTTCCACTTTGGTGTTTCGTACATACTATCGTACACTCTCGCTATTCTATCGTAGAATTCCCAGGGCCTCAGCTTCATCGTTTCACCCTCAGAAAAACCAGTTCGGTCTCACCGTAATCCCTTCTTTTGACGACTTCGAAGTTTGAAAAATCCAGTTCGATTCTTTTGCTCTTCTCCAGAACGGCCAAACTGCCTTCTTTCATGACTTTTGGAAGCAGAGAAAGCGTTTTGTTTATGATCTCTACATCGTTGTACGGAGGATCGAGGAAGATCACGTCGAACTCTTCAGCGGTGTTTTGGAGAAAGGCCTCTACGTCACTGTGGATGATCGTGGCCGTTTCGTTGAGTGATCTAAGATTTTTTCTGCATATACTGAGGGCACGAATTGATCTGTCGACACAGACCACTCTTTTCGCTCCCCTGCTCAACGCTTCACAGCTCACCACACAGCTTCCACAGAAGAGTTCAAGGAAGCTCTTTCCCTCGATATCTATCATGTTGAACAGGGCACTTCTCACGGAAGACATGGTGGGTCTGAAGAAATCCCCTGTCTTTAATTTCCTTCCTCTGTACTTTCCCCCTGTGATTCTCGTTTCTCCCATATGAGTTTCATCACTTCCTCTACCTTCTTTTCAAGATCCTCGAGAGTGGAGTTGTTTGCTATCACTATTCCCTGTGGAACAATGTCTTCCTGAAACTTCAAACGTTTGTCCGCTTCTCTGTTTCTCTCCAGTATCTTCTCTCTGTTTGCAACCACCGTGACGATGTGATCACACAGTTGATCTAGTCCCATTCTTTTCAAAAGAGCGGCCTCTATTACAACAAGGCCGCTCTTTTTGTTTATAATTTCCTGTACCTTCTTCTTCATCAGGGGATGGACGAGCGATTCGAGCTTCTTCAGGTTTTCCTGTGATTCGAAGACGATGCCAGCAAGTTTCTTTCGGTTTACTCTCCCGTCTTCCAGAACGGATTCTCCGAAAAGCTCAACAAGCTTTTCCTTCACTTCCTCAAGCACTTCATGACCTATTCTATCCACGTTTACAACGTGGGCTCCGTATTTGTTTTTCAGAATCTCACAGACAATGGACTTTCCCGTTCCTATCTTTCCAGTAACACCGATCACCATATTCTCTTTGCCTTTTTCTCGAGCTCGTTTTTGAACCTTTCGTATTCATCTTCAGCAAGAAAGATAACACTTGTCGCGTTCAGTTCTTCGATGACTTTTGCGATCCTCTCCTCAATGGTTGGATCATCTGAAACGATGATATACGTTCCATCCTCACCGAGAGGGCCACCCTCTATGAAGAAAACCTTTTCTCCTTCTCTCATCACTTCTTCGAAGATTTTCATTCTATGATCACCTTCTTCGACTTTTCCTTTATTTCGTAAGTGTGACCTTCTCTTCCCATGAGAGCAAACGTGATCTTCTTTCCGAGCTCCACACCGGGCTGATCGAACGGGTTGATCTCAAGAAGATAACCCATGAAGGCAGTGGCAGCCTCGTAGTAAGCAAAGAACTGACCTATGTTGTACGGTGTGAGTCTGTCGAACGTCACTCTCATGTTCGGTCTATTGTTTTCTCGCAGCGCTTCTTCTGTTCCTGTCTGCTCTGCGAGGAGAAGCTCGGAGAGTTTCTTCCTTGCAAGATAACTGAGTTCAGTTCTTCCGGTTTCCGGGATCACTATTTCTCTATCGAAGTTTTCAACCCTCAGGAATGTTATTACCTTGTCGTTCGGTCCTTCGTTGTAGAGCTGTATCTGTGAGTGCTGATCGGTCGCTCCCAATGCTTTCACTGGAGTTTGACCGGTGAAAACTTCTTCTCCCCTGAGGTTGTACCTTTTTCCAAGACTCTCCGCCCAGAGCTGTCTGTACCAGTCCACAAGATAGATCATCCTGTTCGAATACGCCATCATCACTGAAATGGACTTTCCTTTCTTCAAGTAAAGGTAGTGTGTGAGTGCTATCATTGCCGCTGGATTTTCAAAGATATTCTCTTTCATGCTCTTTTCGAAAGCGTTTTTTGCACCTTCGTACAGTTCATCTATGTCGATGCCTTCCGCCATGGCCGAGAGGAGTCCAACAGGTGTGAGAACGCTGAACCTTCCTCCCACTCCAGGAGGCACTTCGAGACTTCTGAAACCTTCTTCCTTCACAAGTTTTCTCAAAAAGCCCTTCTCCGGATCTGTTGTGATGAGCATGTGTTCTCTTGGATCGAGCCCATAAGCCTCGAGGATTCCGCGCGCTATCGAATAGGTTGCCATTACTTCGGCAGTGGAACCGGATTTCGAAATCACGTTGAAAAGAGTTGTTTTGGGATCAATTCTATCCAGAACAGAGCTCATGAGATCTGGATCCACATTGTCCACCACGAACACTCTGGCGTACCCATTTCTTTCCTCTCTGGTCATCTCGTTCCAGTTCAAAGGCCTGAGGGAGTAGTGGAGAGCTAGGTTCCCGAGTCCAGAACCACCGATTCCCAGCACAACGACCGTATCGAAGTTTATTATCCAGTCTTCGAGAGATTTAACAGAATCGATCCAACTTCTGTCCAGCTTTGCAAAATCGGGAGTGTTTTCTACAAAGTTTCGAACCGCACTTGTAACTCTCTCCTCTACGCTTTTTACGTCCTCATCTGTCAAACCACCGGAGATGTTCGGTTCGAAGAGGTTGGAAAAGTCGAATTTCAAACTCATACTTTCACCTCTCAGTAGACTATCAGAGTTTTAACATCGTAACCTTCCAGTCTTTTCCTTGGTTCTAGGTATGAGAGCTCAACGAGGAAAGCAAGAGAAACCACTTCTCCACCGAGTTTTTTAACCAGTCTTATGAGCGCCTCCGCTGTTCCCCCCGTTGCGAGCACATCATCCACTATGATCACTTTCTGACCTTTTTCTATGGCATCCTCGTGGATATGGAGCTGTTCAGTGCCGTACTCCAGCTGATATTCCTCGTGCACAGTTTTGTAGGGGAGTTTTCCAGGTTTTCTCACTGGAACGAAGCCCTTTCCCAGTTTGTACGCCATGGCAGCTCCGAGGATGAAACCCCTCGCTTCGGGAGCCACCACGAGATCGAACTCCCTGTCAGAAACGAGTTCGCACATTCCGTCGATCGCTTCTTTGAAAGCCTCCTGATTTCTCAAAAGGGGAGTTATGTCGCGAAATACGATGCCTTTCTGTGGGAAATCCGGTATATCTCTTATGAAACGTTTGAGATCCAACTTAAACACCTCCCACAAACGAGTAATTTCCTTTGTCCAGAGGATAGAGAGCGAAGAAAGCACTCCCGCTTCCCGTCATCATTTTCACAATGGAACCGTCGCCAAAGTTCCTCAGTTCATTCATTACCTCCGGGTGTTTTTCTAAGAACACCTTCTCGAACACGTTGTAAGAGAGCTCCTTTATCTTTTCGTAATCTCTTTCGAGATAAGCCCTGTGCAGTTCCTCTACTTTGCCAGGTCCTTTCCTGTACATTTCTGGTGTGAGAGACCTGTACATCTCTTTCGTTGAAGAGTGGATGCCCAGGAAGAACAAATCGACAGAGTATCCTTCGATATCCTCGAGTTTCTCTACGATTTCTCCTCTTCCCCTCACAAGGGCGGTTCCTCCGTAAAGGAAAAAAGGCACATCGCTTCCCACTTGAGACGCTATATTCAGAAGGTCCTCAAGAGGTGTTTTGAAAACTTCACCAAGGTACCTGAGAATCGCTGCAGCATTAGAACTTCCCCCGCCGAGGCCAGAACCCAGCGGGATCTTCTTTTTCAACGTGACTTTGAGGCCGAATTCTTCTCCTGTATTTTTCCTGAAGATGTCCCAGGTTCTCTTTATCGTGTTGTCCGGGGGTAGAGCTACGTTGCTTTCCAAGTGGAAATCTCTATCACAGATTTCTACAATGAGTGTGTCGTGAAGAGAAATCGTCTGAAACAATCCCACTATCTCGTGGTATCCGTCTGATCTTTTCCCAAGTACATCCAGGTAGAGATTCAGTTTTGCGTACGAAACAAGTTCAACAGAACCGTTGCCGATATTTTTGACCAACCTTCCATCACTCCTGAGAAATTCTCCAGTTCTTCGAGTTTTATGAGCTTCCATTCGAACAGATCTTTTTCTTTTACAGAAAAAAACCTTCCCCTGCCAAGGAACAGAGCACCAAGGTGTACTCTACTCACTTCGGTCACTGATGAATTTATGAGTCCGAGAAACTCCAGTTCTTTTAGCGAAACATCTACCTCCTCGTTCACTTCGCGTTCGAGTCCTTTCAAAAACGCTTCCCGTGGCGTTGCCCCATCTTCTTCTCTCACATGACCACCTATTCCAAGAGAATAAAGATTGTGAAGCCTCTTTTCGGATTGTTTGGTTGTTCTTTTCGTGATGAGAACCCTATCACTGTCCATGATAACCACGTAAGGTATCACCTGTTTTGTCGTTTCATCGTATTCCGCTTCGTCTCTTTCCCGGAAAAATCCATACTGGTCCAGAATATCCAGAAAGTCCTCGAGGTTCACTTTCATGAATCCTTCGAATTCGCCAAACTCCTTTAAAAAGTCTTCCGTTTTCACGACCAGTATTCTTTCATTCTTCATTCAATCTCTCCTCATCTCGTGACCGGGTCTCTTGAAGAAGTCTGTTTTTTCCTCATCGGCTTTGAGCTGTTTCCATCTGTGTGTTGCCATCTCACAGAATCGCTGAAGAATGGCCGGAAGATCGCTCTTCTTGAGAAGATCTTCCCCTATCCTTTCCTTCAGACGTTCGCTCAGATTGTAGCTCTCTTTTTCTGGTTCGAAAGCGATGTCTTCGGTGTATTCTTCAGGTTTGAAGTCTTCCAGAACCTTTTCAAGGAATCTGAGGGCGAACTCGATGAAAACATCTCCAACTTCATCACTTCTCTTGACGTCATGAAGGCTTTTTCTGTAGTCTTCTATCAATTCTTTTTCTTGCTTGACAAAAGAGAGGATTTTTTCGCCTTTCTTCATGTGTAAACACCTCCGTTCAGATTTTTTGTTTTTTTAAAGCGATGTATCCGATGGTCAATATCGCAGCTGTTTCGAATCTGAGTATCTTCTTCCCAAGGCTCACAACGGTTGTAGAAGACCTCAATAATTCTCTTTCTTTCTCAGAGAAACCTCCCTCAGGGCCAACCACCACCGTTATCGAGCCTTCTAAGTTCGCGTCGAGCAGGTTTTGAAAGGCATCCAGATCCAGTGTTATCACGTTTCCGCTGAACTCTAATTTCTCCAGGAAATCTACCTTCGGAAAGAGATATCTTTTGCACTGCTTGGCTGCCTCTCTAACAACGATTTTTGTCTTATCCAGGCTGAGCTCGTACTGGGATCTTTCGAATTTGTGAAAGAAGATCTCATCCACTCCGAGTTCAACACACTTTTCTATGAGAAAACGTGTTCTTTCCCACCTACCGATTGGAACAACAACGCTCAACTTCTCCACGGGTTCTTTTTCTTTCTCTTCCACCTTTACGATCCTGGCTGTGGCCGTTTTTTTCTTCAGGTTTTCGAGAATACACGTGTATGAAAAGCCATTCCCATCTGTCGCTTCGATTACATCCCCTTCTTTTAAGCGTACAACCCTCATGTGGTGTGTTTCTCTTTCGTCGAATATCACCTCACCGTTTTGAGCCACTCCATAAAAGAGGTGAGGCACTACGGTATCACCTCAAACCCTGTGTATGGAACAAGCACTTCCGGTACCCTCACGCTGCCGTCTGGTTGCTGATAGTTTTCCAGTATCGCAACGAGTGCTCTTCCAACAGCGATACCCGATCCGTTCAACGTGTGAACGTATTCGAGCTTTCCATCAGATCTTCTTCTGTATCTCATGTTTCCTCTTCTCGCCTGAAAGTCCGTCACGTTACTGCAGGAAGATATTTCTTTGTACGCGTTGTAGGAAGGAAGCCACACTTCTATATCGTAGGTTTTCGCAGAGGTGAACCCAAGATCTCCGGTGCAGAGCGCAACGACTCTGTAAGGAAGCTCCAGTTTTTGAAGGATGGTTTCGGCGTCTTTTACGAGCTGTTCAAGATCTTCGAAAGATCTTTCCGGTGTGGTCACCCATACAAGCTCGACCTTGTCGAATTGATGCTGCCTGATCATTCCCCTCACATCTTTCCCGTAACTTCCCGCTTCTCTACGGTAACAGGGAGTGTAAGCGACGTATTTCTTTGGTAGTTCTTTCTCTTCGAGGATCTCTTCACTATGAAGTGCTGCGAGTGGGACTTCAGCGGTCGGAATGAGGAACAGGTCATCCCTCTCAGCGAGGTAAAGCTCTTCTTCGAATTTGGGAAGCTGTCCGGTTATAGTGATGGTTTCCCTTTTCACCAGATGTGGGACCCACACTTCCGTGTAACCGTGTTCCTTTGTATGAACGTCAAGCATGAAGTTTATCAGAGCTCTCTCGAGTCTTGCGAGTTTTCCATACATGACGGTGAATCTGGAACCGCTGAGTTTGGTCGCCCTGTCGAAATCCATGAGCCCCCACGCAGGTCCAAGATCCCAGTGAGCGAGCGGGGTGAAATCGAATTCTCTCGGCTCTCCCCACCTTCTCACTTCAACGTTCTGGGATTCGTCTTCTCCAACGGGAACGCTCTCATGTGGGATGTTCGGGACCATCAAAAGGAGGTCGTTCAACTGCTTCTGAAGTTCTTTTTCTTTTTCTTCTAACGCTTTTATCTCTTCTCCTAATCTTTTCCCTTCTTCGATGAGTGCCTCTGCCTCTGTGTTTTTCCCTTCTTTTTTCAACCTTGCCACATTTTTGGAAATTTCGTTTCTTCTGGATCTCAGCTCGTTTGTTTTCGTGATGGTAGTGCGCCAGTCGGCATCGATCTTCAAAATCTCATCGATTGTAGCAGGATCCTCTCCTCGTTTTCTGAGGGCTTCCTTCACGAAATCGGGATTCTGCCTGATTAGCTTTATATCTATCATTCTATCCCTCCCCTTAACACAATTCTATCAGAAGATGTATCTCACAAATTTTCTGAGCACAAAACCGATCAGGATAGTCCCAGCAATCATGAAGGTGGAAATGGCATTGACTGTGGGTGAGATACCGAACCTTATCATGGAATAGATTTGAATCGGAAGGGTGGTAGATCCTGGACCTGCCACGAAAAAGGTGATCACGAAATCATCTATAGAAAGTGTGAAAGCAAGAAGGAAGGCGGCCACTATACCGGGAACAAGGTTTGGAATGATCACCCTGTAAAACACCTGGAAGTCTGTGCTTCCAAGGTCGTAAGCTGCCTCTATGATGCTTTTGTCGAAATCCTGAAGTCTGGAATGAACGATCATCATAGTGTACGGAATCGAAAAGGTTACGTGTGCGAGTGTTATGGTGAAGAGTCCCAGCTGAATCTTGAGCATCGAGAAAAGTAAAAGCAAGGAGATACCAATGATCACATCAGGTACTACGAATGGAAGATACGTGAGAAACCAGATAGAATTTTCTAATCTGCTCTTTCTCCAAAAGAGCTCTGTTGCCGTCAGGGTTCCAATCGCTGTTGATACAGCGCTGGAGGCGATGGCCACGATCAGTGAGTTTTTGAACGCATGCCAAACCGAATATTCTCGGGTGAACAGTTCCAGATACCACTTGAGTGTGAAACCACTCCAAACAGGAGATTTCGCGGAGTTGAAGGACATCAACACCACTATGAAAAGTGGCAAATAGAAAAACACCATTGTCAGGATCACGATGGTTTTTACGAATCTTCCTGGTTTCAACGTTTCTCTCCCCTTTTCATCACAAGGATGATACTCAGGAGAGCGATCAGGGTCAGAATGTTGGACATTGCAGACGCGACGGGCCAGTTTCTGACGGTCAAAAGTTGCCTTACGATCTCGTTTCCTATCATCTTGGAGTTCACGCCACCGACAAGATCCGGTATGGCGTAAGCTCCAAGGGCAGGAATGAACACGAAAACGAAAGCTGTGAGAAGGCCCGCTTTGACGTTGGGAAGAAGGACTCTGACGAACGTGTACATCCTGCTGGCTCCAAGGTCCAGAGACGCTTCAAGGATGCTTTCTTCTACCTTTTCCATGGCAGCGTAAAGAGGAAGTATAGCGAAAGGCAGGTAGGTATAGACTATCACCAGTATGACGGCGAAGGAGTTGTAGAGAAACTGAACGGGGTCGATACCGAACAACCCGAGAAACTGGTTTATGAGTCCGTTGTTGCCAAGGACTATCTTCCAGGCGTAAATTCTGATGAGAGAGTTGGTCCAGAAAGGTATGACCGTCAAAAGCAGAAGAAAGTTTTTCAGCTTGCTTCTGGCTATGTAGAAGGCAACTGGAACCGCCACAGCGAGGGTGATGAGCGTCGCAACACCAGCGATCCAAACAGATCTCCAGATGAGTGCCAGATACCTTGGAAGATAGCCGTACGCTTCCAGGGAAAAGTTCCACTTGACCCCACCGTAGATCTGTGGCTCCAGAAAGCTATAAATGAAAACTATTGAGATAGGGAGGATAAAGAGAAAGAGCAACCACAGAAAGTAGGCGTACTTCATTCTTTAAGCACCTCTACAATGAAGCTGTCATCTGGATTCCAGGCGATGAACACTTCATCTTCCCATTTTATGATCGGTTCATCGAGTATGTACCTTGCGTGTTGCTTGTAAACTTTCATTATGTAGCCTTCATCGAGCCGAACGAAGTACTTCGTCTGGTGCCCCATGTATATTTCTTCTTCTACGATTCCGTGAAACACGTTGAAAATCTTACCGGCCTGAAATCCCATTTTCGATATTCTGATCTTTTCTGGCCTCAGGGTGATGAGCAACTTATCACCTTTCTTCGCTTCCTTGTCTCTGTAGCATCTGAACCGGCCGATCTCAGGACTTTCTACAATGTAGTAATCGTTTTCTACTTCAACAACTTCTGCTTTCATGAGATTCGTTTCTCCAATGAAAGTCGCCGCAAAAACGTTGACCGGGCTCTCATACACCTCGTAGGGAGTCCCAACCTGAACAATTTCCCCTTCGTTCATGAGAGCGACTCTGTCTGAAACACTGATCGCTTCAGCCTGATCGTGTGTCACATAAATGAAAGTGATACCGACTCTGTCATGAAGGTTGTCAAGCTCAACAAGAAGTTCCTGCCTCAGTTTCGCGTCGAGAGCACTCAGCGGTTCATCGAGAAGGAGGACCCTCGGCTCGTTGGCGAGGGCCCTCGCTATCGCTACTCTCTGTTTCTGACCACCAGACAATTGAGAAGGCATTTTCTGAGCGTGTTCTTCCATTCTTATGAGCAAAAGCAGTTCGTTCACTCTCTGGTTTATTTCGCTTTCGGATAGTTTTTTGAGTTTCAACGGGAACGCGATGTTTTCAAAAACCGTGAGATGAGGAAACAAGGCGTAGTTCTGAAATATGATGTTCACGGGCCTTTTGTTTGGAGGCAGATTCAGTATCGATTTTCCATCCAGAAGAACGTCTCCGCTTTCCACTCCTTCGAAGCCTGCTATCACACGAAGAAGCGTCGTTTTTCCACATCCCGATGGTCCGAGTATGGAGAAAAACTCTCCTTTCCTTATATCCAGTGAGACGTTCTTCAAAACCTGGAAATCATCGAAAAATTTGTTGATGTTCTTTATTGAAACTTCTCCACCGATCAATTTCTCTCACTCCATCACATGATGATCTCGAGCCATATTTTGTTGTAAAGTTCGAGGGCTTCTCCCACGTCTTCAATGAATTCACAGTTTTTGAGATCTTCTACAGTGTAAATAGGTTCTGTCTGCATGTACTTTCTGGCTTCCACGTTCGGTGAGGGAAGACCAAGATAGTCTGCTATCTTCGCCGCGTTTTCTGGTTCGAGAATGAAGTTGATGAACTTGTACGCGAGATCCACGTTCTTTGCTCCTTTGGGGATCACCATGTTGTCGATCCACAACGTACCGCCTTCTTTTGGTATGAAGAAGTCGAAGTATTCTTCTTCTCCTTCAGGTATCCTCTGGAAGACGTTTTCCGCGTATCCGTGCACCACCCAGTACTCACCAGAAACAATACCATCAGCGTATGAAGAGGCATCGAATTTGGCTATGTTCTTCTTCCATCTGAGAACAACCTGTTTCGCTTCTTCCAGTTCTTTCGGATTTTTCGTGTTGACGGAGTAACCGAGATACTTCAGGGCAGCACCAAGGACTTCCCTCATGTCATCGAGGAGAGTCATCCTTCCCCTGAGATCTTCCCTATCGAAAATAGACCAAGATTTTTCGTACTCTTTCACGTATTTCCTGTTCACGATAACGACGGTAGATCCAATCATGTAAGGAACGCTGTACTCATGGTTGGGATCGTAGGTGGTCTTCGTGAGAATGTCTTTATCGAGATATTTGAAATTCGGTATCTTGGAAAGATCGAGTTTCTGGAGCATTCCTTCTTTTTTCATTATCGAAACATAGTCGCCGGAAGGGAATATCAAATCGTAGCCTTTTCCACCACCGGCTTTGAATTTGGCGTACATCTCTTCGTTTGAAGCGTAGGTGTCATATACCACGCGGCAATCGTACTTCTCTTCGAAAGCTCTGATCACGTCTTCAGGAATATAATCGGCCCAGTTGTAAATGTAGAGGGTGGCTTTCGCGAAGATCGAGATTGACAGGACTACCAGCATGGCAAGAAGCACCTTTTTCATCATCAATACCTCCCTTCTTCCAATATAAAAAGCCAGGCCGTGTAGCCTGGCTCTCTGGAGGCGGCGGTGGGATTCGAACCCACGAATAGGGATTTTGCAGACCCCCGCCTTAGACCGCTTGGCTACGCCGCCGTCCACATAGAATATGATACCACATATGCAGGGGTGTTCAAGATTCCTTAAGGTGACACGTGTCGTTCAACAAAACGAGTCTCGGTTTGCTCTCTATTTCCACCACGCTGATAGACGCGTTGTCCAGCTTGAAATTCCTGTGAAGGTAAAGCGGAAGACCGAGAACCCAGCAGATGAAAGCTCTCAAAGACAGAGAGTGTGATACGATGACCACGTTCTCTGAACCGTTCAACCTTTCCTGTGAGACGATCTTCATGATCGCCTTCACCACACGATCCTGTACATTTCTCATGGACTCTAAACCCTTCATTCCAAAATTCGGATCCGACGACCACTTCTTGAACTCCACAGGATACTCCCTGATGGCCTCTTCCACCGTGAGACCGTTCCAGAGGGATATTTCACATTCTCTCAGGTCTTCTTCGACGATGATTTCTTTTTTGAAACGCTTAGCGATCTCTTCTGCTGTCTCGAGGCTTCTTTTGAGTGGGCTCGAGTAAATGGCATCGACTCTTTCCAGACTGTTTGCCAGCTTTCTTGCCTGTTCTTTTCCCTTTTCGTTGAGAGGAACATCCGTGATTCCCTGCCACAGGCCCTTTTCGTTCCAGATGGTTTCGCCGTGTCTTATAAGATAAAGCTTCATACTTCCACACACCTCTTTGTGCTAAACTCTGATTGGAGGTGATCGGGTTGAGAAAACTTTCAATCGTCTTTTTGATAGTCGTTTCCGCCATTGTTTTCTCCTGGAGCGGTCACGAGGGTTTGACCTACTACATCGTGAAAGATATTGTACCAGATGAAATGGTCGCCATCACACCGTACAACTATCAGGAAAACAGAGTTTACAATCTCTCAAAACTCGTTCTCGAGGATGTATGTGGTCAAAACACGATGTCGGCCTGGGAAGGAGCCATTTTGCCTCCAAATCCCCCTCCTGAAAACGGAAAGGTCCCCGCCTGGCAGATCCTAACCGTGTACTCTTCGGAGCCAGATTGGGGAATGGACCAAGGTCTCGATCTATCACCGTATCAGTTCCTCATAGGAAACAGTCAGGGTGTGCGCCACATGAAGTATCGAATCCTTGGCCTTGAATTCTTTGAAGCCGACAAAAGCTTTTACTACTTCCACGATATGGCGAAGGAAGCTTTTAGAAAGGGAGACAGATACTGGGGATACAGGTTCCTCGCCAGGGCTTTCCACTATATCGAAGATCTATCACAGCCCTATCACAACACTCCAGGTGAAACAGGAGAAATCTTCCAGGCACTCTTCGACAGATCCATCATGAAGATGTTGATGAACGCCCATTACGTGTACGATGATTATTTAGCGTATCTCATATACTCCGGAGATGAAGAAACGATAAAGACGATCGAAGGAGCCACCCCCGTATTTTTGAAGTCCGAGTGGCACCTCGTTCAGGAAGTGAGAAAGCTCGCTTTATCGTACTTTCCAAAGGTCCACAGAGAGATAAAGAAGGTCTTTGGAGAAAAACTGAAAGAAAGAACGGGTGATCTGGAAAGCTTCACCGTCGTCTCTGTTGAAGAGTTCAGAGAAGCGGATCAAAGAGGGGGCCTCTCTCTTTTGAAGCGCTACACCCTTGAACTCATAGGGAAAGTATCATCGTATCTGAAGGGATACCTCATAGATTTTCTCAAGACCGTGAAATCTTTTTGAGGGCTTCTTTCAAGGTTTTCCAGGCAAGAATGAAACATTTCACCCTTGCGGGGTAGTTCTTTATGTCCGACATGAGTGTTACGTTCTTCAGCTTTCCCTCATCGAAATTCTCACCCCGGCTCATTTTTTCTGCCTCTTCGATGAGGGGAATTATCTCTTCCACCCTTTCTCCGATGATCCTCTCCAGCATCAAAGAAGCCGAAGCCTGACTGATGACACATCCCATTCCCTCGAACTTGGCATCTTTCACAACACCGTCTTCCACTTTCAGGTAGAGTGTGATTTCATCGCCACAGGAGATGTTCTTTCCCTCTTCGATAACGGTGGCATCGTCCAGTTTTCCTCTGAATCTTTTGGAATTCGCGTAATCCAGGATGGCTTCCGAGTACATCATCTTGAAAACCACTCCCTTACTTTTTTCACACCTTCAACGAGAATTTTAACATCTTCTTCCGTGTTGTAGATGTAAAAACTGGCTCTACAGGTGGAATTTGGAAACTCAATCTGAGAGTGTTCTTTCAAAATACTCATCAGAGGCTGCGCACAGTGGTGTCCACTCCTTACGGCTATGCCAAATTCCTGATCGAGAATGTGGGCTACATCGTGTGGGTGTACTCCCTTTATATTGAACGAGACTATCCCGTGCTGTCTTTTGTCGAGAGGTCCGTAAATCTCCACTCCGTCGATTTTCATCATCTCTTCCAGAGCCATCCGGGTGAGCTGTTCTATCTTTTCATGAACCGCATCGAAACCTATTTCCTTCAGATACCTCAAGGCTTCCCTGGATGCGACTATATCTGCTATGTTCGGAGTTCCCGCTTCGAATTTGTAAGGTAATTCGTTGAATGTGACGTCTTCGAGGGACACTTTGTCGATCATCTCTCCTCCGTAGAGAAATGGTTCCATCTGTTCCAATAGCTCTTTCCTTCCGTAAAGTACACCGACACCAGTGGGGCCGAGCATCTTGTGAAGTGAAAAAGCGAGAAAATCTACTCCTATATCTTCCGGTTTCACCCGTTCATGAGGTACCAGCTGGGCGCCGTCCAAGAGAATGATGGAATTCGGAAAGACGTTCCTCAGTTCTTCAATGGGTATTCTCTGGCCGGTCACGTTGGAAAGGCCTGTTATGGCAACAACTTTTGGGTTTTTATTCATGTGTTTCAGCAGGTCGTCCATCTCGAGTGTCCCGAATCTTCCTGAGGGTCTGATGAAGCCGATTCTGTATCCGTGAAGTTTCGAAAGTCTGAGCCAGGGAACAAAATTCGCGTGGTGTTCCAGAAGCGAGACCAGAACCAGATCGTCCTCTTTCAGAATACCACTCCTCAAAAGAGACACAACGACAAGATTTATGGCCATGGTGGTACCCGAGGTGAAGATTATCTCCTGGGGAGAAACCCCCAGGAACTCTGCAAATTCTTCTCTGGTTTCCTCGAGTTCGGTGGTGGCGCGCACGGCGAGAGTGTGGACAGCTCTGTGAACATTCGAGTAGCTGTTGTAGTAGAATTCTTCCAGTCTTTTCACAACCTGCTTTGGTTTCAATGTAGTGGCTGCGCTGTCCAGATAAACGATCCTTTTTCCATTAATCTTCATCTTCAAAGTTGGAAAGTCTTCATACAATCTTGTTGACAACACCTTCTACCTCTCCCTTCATTGACTCGTCCAGTTCGTCGAGCAGTTCGTTGAACACTCCCCGAACGATCAGTTTCTTGGCTTCTATCTCGTCAATACCTCTGGTCATCAGATAGAAGAGTTCGCCTTCGTCGAGAGAGGAGGAACTCGCGGAGTGTGAGGCGGTGACATCGTTCTCGTCCACCCAGAGACTCGGAATGGCATCCATTCGAGCCTCTGGAGAGAGAATGAGTGTGTGTTCTGTTTCTTCTGCGACGATGTTCTTAGAACCCCTTTTCACATCCAGGATTCCGCGAAAAACGATCTTTCCTGCACCATCCACTACGCCGTTTCCCTTCAATTTCCCTTCGGCGTCTTCTCCCTCAAATCTCATAAGATAGAGCAAATCGGCTACTCCTGATCCGTTCTGGTAGAAGAACGACTTTATGTCTGCCTTGCTCGCTTTGTTCAATTTCACAAGAATGTACCCCGCTTTTCTGTGACCGAACGCTTTGAAGTCTCTCAACGTGAGTCTTGCACCTTCTTCGAGAACGATGAACACGTTGTCGAAGGAAAAATTCCCAAAAAAGTCCAGATTGAAGAACTTCAGCGATGCGTTCTTTTTCACCAAGATCCTCATCACCGTATTTCTGAATCGATCCGTGCTGGAGAGTTTGTAGATCTCCGCCTCTTTTTCGACGACCACAAGCACGTTTTCGATCCCGTCTCCGTCGAATCTCACCACGTGTTTTCCATCGCTGTATACTTTGAAATCCGTGAAGAACGTGTCTCCAAGAAGAACGAATTTCCTGTGAGTACCTTCGAAGTCCAGCTTTTCAAGGAGAGAGACATCAACGTCGAGATCTATCCGCTTGAAAGACAATTCCGGAAGAGCCATACCATCGAGATTACACCTTTTCCATCTTGGGAATCCCCATTCCCTGTACTCCTGGTATTTTTTCTTTCTCCACTCTCTCAGAAGATCACTGGTGTTTTCCAGGGCTTTCTCAAGCACTTCGTAGTCGTAATCGTTTTCGGAAAAAATCTGAGGAGTTTCCCAAACGACCGCTCTTTCACCGTCATGTTCTATCACCAGAGTCTTTTCCATAATGAACACCTCACCCTATGCTCTTCTCTATTTCCAGTTCGAGTAACTTGTTCAACTCAACAGCGTATTCGAACGGGAGTTCTTTCACCACAGGTTCAACGAATCCTTTCACTATCATTGCTTTTGCTTCTTGTTCAGAGAGTCCCCTGCTCATTAGATAGAAGATCTGTTCTTCGCCTATTCTTCCGATCCTTGCCTCGTGTCCAACGTCTGCCTTGTCTGTTTCCACTTCTATGATCGGAACGGTATCACTCTTCGATCGATTGTCGAGCATCAAAGCTGCACACTCGACGGAGGCTTTGCTCTTTACGGCTTCCCTTGTAATCTTCAAAAGCCCTCTGTAGAAAGCCCAGCCTCCACCGAGAGAGATGCTCTTTGCGCTAACGAGCGAACTCGTGTATGGAGCAAGATGAACAACTTTGGAACCAGTATCCATGTGCTGTCCCGGCCCTGCATAAGTGATGGACATGCTCTCTGCCCTTGCACCTTTTCCCTTGAGTATGGTCATTGGATACAGCATTGTCTTCTGACTTCCCAGTGAGCCTGAGACCCAGGTCATCGATCCTTCTTCGTCGACTATCGATCTCTTCGTGTTGAGATTGTAGGTGTTCTTGCTCCAGTTCTGAATGGTGAGGTACTTGACTTTCGCACCTTTTTTGACGTATATTTCCACCATCCCAACGTGAAGATTGATGACGTTGTACCTTGGAGCAGAACAACCCTCTATGAAAGTGACTTCACTGCCTTCTTCAGCGACTATGATGGTGTGCTCGAACTGTCCCATACCGGGATTGCTCATCAGAAAATACGCCTGAAGCGGCATGGGAATTTTCACGCCCGCTGGGACATACAAAAAGGTTCCGCCGCTCCATATGGCTCCATGAAGTGCGGCGAACTTGTGATCGGTGATGGGAACGAGTTTCATGAAATACTTCTTCACAAGATCAGGGTACTCCCTAACAGCACTTTCCATATCGAGGAAGATAACGCCCAGCTTTTCAAGCTCTTTCTTCATGTTTTGATAGACGATCTCCGAGTCGAGCTGAGCTCCCACACCTGCGAGGTACTTTCTTTCCGCTTCCGGTATCCCGAGTTTATCGAAAGCCTCCTTCACTTCTTCTGGAACTTCGTCCCAGGAGGTACCCTTCTTTGCGTCAGGCTTTATGTAGGAAACTATCTTTCCGAGATCGAGGCCGGATATGTCCACACCGAATCTGGGATTGTGCCACTCGCTGAACACTTTGAGTGACTCTAATCTGTGCTTCAACATCCACTCCGGTTCATCTTTCGCACGGGATATCTCTTTTATCAGCTTCTCGTCGAGACCGGGGGGTGCTTTGTAGGCGGTCTTCACCTTCGGTACAAAATCGAACCGGGAATCGTCAATTATCAGTCTTTCCATCATCTCACACCCTCCAGGGAGTAGCCCTTTTCCTCTATTTCATCTGCCAGCTCCGGACCGCCGCTTGTGATTATGTGTCCATCCACATAAACGTGAACCCTGTCTATTCTCTTCAAATGATCGAGAAGCCTCTTGTAGTGTGTGATGATGAGAAGGGTCACTCCCTCTTCGTTCAGTCTGGCTATCAAGTTCGCTATCGATCTCAACGCGTCAACGTCGAGACCCGAGTCTATCTCATCGAGGATGAGCAGTTTCGGTCGTAGGAAAAGACTCTGAAGAATCTCGGACCTTTTCCTTTCCCCACCAGAGAATCCGACGTTCAGGTACCTTTCGAGGAAATTTTTGTCTAAACCAAGTTTTTCGGCAGTTTCTTCGAGTTCTTTTCTCAACTCCAGATAGTTTTTATCCTCTCCGTGAATTCTTCTGTGGGCTGTGATGAGAAACTGAGAAAGTTTCACTCCTTCGACTTCGTATGGATTCTGAAAAGTCATCATTATACCGAGTCTTGCTCTCTCGTTCGTGGGCAGATCCTTTATAGACCTCCCTTCAAAAAAGATGTCTCCTTCTGTTACAATGTACCTGGGATTTCCCATGATGACGTTCGCGAGGGTCGATTTCCCGCTACCGTTTGGACCCATGAGAACGTGTACTTCTCCATTTTTTATCTCCAGATTCACACCCTTCAATATTTCCTTGTCTTCGTCTCTCAGCTTTGCGTGCAGATCCACAATCCTGAGCATTTCGTTCCCTCCTCTTATGTTTTCCTAATTGATTATAACACATGCACGGTTATTATGAAGAAGTTCTGAATTTTGTAAGGTTGAAATAATCTTTCTGTCGATGTGGTATAATAAAAAAATGAGCCGGGGTGGCGGAATTGGCAGACGCAGCGGACTTAAAATCCGCTGGGGTTTATAACCCCGTGTCGGTTCGAGTCCGATCCCCGGCACCATCCGGGCACCTCCAAAAAGGTGCCCTTCTTCTTTGAGGAGGGAGCGAACATGAGAGTTGAACTCCTCTTTGAAAGTGGAAAATGTGTGATAGATCTCAATGAGGAATACGAGGTCGTCAAATTGTTGAAGGAAAAAATTCCATTCGAAAGTGTCGTGAACACTTGGGGCGAGGAGATATACTTCTCAACTCCTGTGAACGTTCAGAAGATGGAAAACCCAAGGGAAGTAGTTGAGGTAGGGGACGTTGGATACTGGCCTCCGGAAAAGCGCTGTGTCTGTTCTTTGGGAAAACTCCCATGAGCGATGACAAAATTCAACCAGCGAGTGCTGTAAACGTGATAGGAAAGATCGTGGAAGGGCTGGAAGATCTGAAAAAAATAAAAGACGGCGAGAAGGTCGCCGTCAGATTTGCATCCTCATGATGTCTCTGTAAGCTTCCACGATTCTGTTTCTTACTTCGACGGTGAGCCTCAACGCTATGGAAGCCTTCTCGGCTTCTATTATAACCTCGTGTATGTTGCTTATCCTGCCCTGGGCGAAATCATCCGCTGCCTTCTCGGCTTTCTTCTGTATGTCGTTTACCTTTTCCAGGGCTTCTTTCAGCGCTTCTGAAAAGTTGTTTTCATTTTTCTTTTGAGTCTTTCCACTCTGGCTCAAAGGGCCGAGCCCCTCTATCCTGTCAACCATCACCCATTACCCCCTTCCTATCTGAAGGGCGCTGTTCACCATAGCCTTTGTCACATTGAAAGCCGCCACGTTCGCATCGTATGCTCTCTGCGCGTTTATTAGATCCACCATTTCTCTAACGATATTCACGTTGGGCATCCTCACGTATCCGTTCTCATCCGCGTCAGGGTGTGCGGGATCGTACACGAGTCTGAACGGTGAAGGGTCTTCCTCTATTTTTACAACTTTCACCCCAGCGCTTTCTATTTTACCATTTGGTGTTCTTCTCAGATACTCGGCGAACACAGGTACCTTCCTCCTGTAAGGTTCTCCTGTTTCAGTTCTGGTGGTTTCAGCGTTCGCTATGTTTGTTGAGACGATCTCGACTCTGAGTCTCTGAGCGGACATTCCAGTTGCGCTGATGTTCATGATCTCGAATTCGCTCATCATCTGACACCCCTCAGTACAGCATTGTACCTATCTATGTTCATCGACATGAGCCTGGAGAGCACCTGATACCTGAGTCCGTTCTTCACAAGCTGGACCATCTCGTAATCGATATCAACGTTGTTTCCATCGTTTCTCATGGTGGTTGTGTTGTCCACAAGAACACGTGGTTCTACGACACTCTTTGAACCGATGAGGTGCTTTTCGTTTGTCTTCGAAAGCTTCAGTTTCATTTCTGATTCCTTCAAGAGTTCCTCGAATGCCACGTATTTTCTCTTGTAACCGGGTGTGCTCACGTTCGCTATGTTCAGTGAGTGAACGTTCTGTCTCAAAAGAGCAACGTCCATCGCCTGTTTTAGCGTGTAGAAGTTCGAGTTGAACATCTTCACACCTCCACTATTACTTTTCTTCGACTGAGGCTCCGATTCCTAAAACTTCCTCGAGGTTGTTTTCTATGTCGTGTTCTATGAGCTTCGATATGATTTCGTCCAGGTCTCCATCGAGGATCTCCTGCAGTCTGTAAGAGGTGTAGTTTATTCTGTGATCCGTAACTCTGTTCTGGGGGAAGTTGTAAGTTCTGATTTTTTCACTTCTCTCACCGGTTCCTATCTGCGATTTTCTCTTCTGTGAGATTTCCCTTTCTTTTTGTTCTTTCTGTAACTGATAGAGTCTTGCCCTGAGGATCCTCAAAGCGGTTTGCCTGTTCTGATACTGAGATCTTTCGTTCTGACACGACACCACTATTCCCGTTGGAATATGTGTGATCCTTACAGCGGATTCGGTCTTGTTGACGTACTGTCCACCGTGTCCCGATGCCCTGAAAGTTTCTATCTTCAAGTCTTCCGGCCTGATTTCTATATCCTTTTCTTCAATCTCTGGAAGAACGGCAACGGTAGCGGTGGACGTATGGATCCTCCCTCCAGACTCCGTGACAGGAATTCTCTGTACTCGATGAACACCGCTTTCGTACTTCAGTATACCGTAAGCGTTCTTTCCTTTTACGAAGAAGACCACTTCCCTTATTCCACCGAGATCTGTTTCGTGGATTTCAGCGACTTCGAGGTTCCAGCCTTTTCTTTCTGCGTACCTGGTGTACATTCTGAACAGATCCCGTGCGAAGAGAGCGGCTTCTTCTCCACCTGCGCCGGGTCTGATTTCTACGATTGCTTTATCACCCACTTCTGAAGAAAGAAGCAAGAGAAGTTCTTGATAGAGCTGATCGAGTTCTTTCTCGTACTTTTCTATCTCCAGTTCATTTTCTCCTTCTTCTCTCAAGAGTTCGATGAACTCCTGAGTTTCTTTTATTCTGTTTGCGATGTTCTCTATTTCTTCTATCTTTGCGTATTCTATCCCGTAGTTCTTCATCTGTTCGGGAGTCAGATCTGGCCTGGCGAGGAGCTTTTCGATCTCTTTTTTCTTTTCTTTCACTATCGAGGAGATCTTCTCTACGAGGGCTTCATTCCTAATCTTCGAGCCACCTCCTCATGGTTCCTGGCAAACTGCAGAGCGGATTCTAAGGATATATCACCTTTGAGTGCCGCTTTCACGAGTGCGTCATCGAAGAGAACCATTCCGTGCCTTGCACCAGCCTGTATCAGAGATTCGAGCTGGTGGATCTTGTTCTCTCTTATCAGGTTCCTCACGGCAGGAGTTCCCACCATGATCTCCAGGATCGGAGTAAAACCTATTCCGTTGGCCTTCGGGACAAGCCTCTGATAAATCACGGCGATCAAGGTGTTCGCAAGCTGAAGAGCGATCTGTCTTTGTTGATGTGCCGGGAAAACATCTATGATTCTCTCGGGTGCGGAAGCTGCAGAGTTCGTGTGAACCGTGGCAAGGACAAGATGTCCTGTTTCCGCCGCGGTGAGAGCGAGAGCCATTGTTTCAAGGTCTCTCATTTCTCCCACGAGGATCACATCCGGGTCCTGCCTCAGAGCGTACTTCAGTCCGTTGTAGAAAGAGTCCGTGTCTGAACCGAGTTCTCTCTGGTGAATCACGGATTTCTTGTTTGTGAAAACGTATTCTATCGGGTCTTCTATCGTTATTATGTGGTATGGGAAATTTTCGTTGATGTGATCTATCATGGCGGCGAGTGTGGTGGATTTTCCGCTTCCTGTGGGACCAGCCACCAATATCAAGCCGTACTTTCTCTCAACGAATGTTTTCAAGATCTCTGGTAGTCCCAGTTCCTGGAAAGTTCTGATCTTTTTTGGTATCAACCTGAAAGCGAGAGCGGGGTTTTTTCTCTCGTAATAGAGGTTTCCCCTCACCCTTATCGCTTCTGCCACGGTGAAGGAAAAATCCACTTCTTTCGTTTTAGGTGGGAACGGCTGTCCGATCTCAGCGAACAGATCTTTCAGGGCGTTCATTATGGTCTCTTTTGTGAGTTTTCCGTACTTTTCCTGAGGTACAAGGTCCCCATCTATACGGTAATAAGGAGGGCAACCCACCGAAATGTGCACGTCGGTTGCCCTCAAACCGTACGCTTCTGTGATGATCTTCAGAAAAGAAACTTTCATGTCTTCCACGCTGTCACTTCCTCTCTCCTTTCAAAACTGTCAGACACCTTGGACAAACCCCCGGAAAATCTTCAGAAGCAGAGATCTCCGTTGTGTATTTCCAGCACCTCTGACATTTTTCACCCTCTGCGTGTTTGACGGTCACCTCTACCAGTTCTCCTTTCAATTCTCCCGAAGCGTCCGAAAGGGATACCTTCGATACTATGAAGAGTTCTTCGAGTATGTCTCTGTATTTTTCCAGAAGCGCTTTGATGGTGTCATTTTTGGGTACAAGTACGACCTCAGCGTCGAGAGAGTGACCGATCACATCTTGCTGTCTCTTCTCCTCGAGGGCCTTCAACACGTCTTCTCTTATGGAGAGGAGTTTTTCGAAATCTTCCATGAGCTCTCTATCGATGAACTCTTCTTTGTACTCTGGCCAGTATTCCGCCTGAACCGTCTTGTATTTTCTGTCCTTTTCATGAAGGTGGGAGTAAACCTCTTCCATCGTGAAAGTCATGATGGGTGCAAGGATCTTCATCAGGGCAATGAGAATTTCGTGCATCACCGTCTGCGCCGATCTTCTGTATATTGAATCCTTCGCTTCCACGTAGAGTCTGTCCTTTACGACGTCCAGGTAGAGGGAGCTGAGTTCTGTTGTGCAGTACTTCACCACGAGATTGTAAACCTTCGAGAATTCGTAGCTGTCGTAATATTCGGTGGCGCGTTTTATGATCTCCTGCAGTCGTCCAAGGGCCCATCTGTCGATCGTCAAGAGTTTTTCATAAGGAACTCTGTCGAGTTCAGGATCAAAGCCCTCTAGATTTCCAAGGAGGAATCGGAACGTGTTTCTTATCTTCCTGTAAACTTCCGTTTGTTGTTCGACGATCCTCATGGATATCTTTATGTCGTTGAAGTAGTCGCTGCTCGCAAGCCACAGTCTCAGAATCTCGGCACCGTATTTTTCCACCACTTCCATGGGATCCACTACGTTTCCGAGGGACTTGCTCATCTTTCTTCCCTGTTCGTCCTTTATGAATCCGTGTGTTAGCACTTCTTTGTAAGGTGCGGACCCCCTCTTTGCGACGGCAAGGAAGATGGAAGAATGGAACCATCCCCTGTGCTGATCGCTACCTTCAAGGTACATGTCGAGGGGGAACGGGTGATCTTCTCTCTTCGTGGTTATGTATTCGAAGGAGGCACCAGAATCTATCCATACGTCGAGTGTATCCAGCATTTTTTCGAAAGATCGCTTGCCGCATTTTGGACACACGAAATCTTCGGGGATGAGTTCTTCCACCTCTTTTTCAAACCAGGCGTTTGTACCTTCTTTTTCAACGATTTTCATGAAGTGTTCTATTACCTTCGGATCGAGTACCACTTCTCCGCATTCTTTACATTTCACCGCTGGTATGGGAGTTCCCCAGACACGCTGTCTTGAGATACACCAGTCGGGCCTTTCCTCCACCATGGATCTGATTCTGTTCCGGCCCCATTCCGGTATCCACTTCACCTTGTCTATTTCTTCCAGCACTTTCTGCCTGAGGTTGTTGTGATCCACAGAAATGAACCACTGCTCAGTTGCTCTGAAGATCACAGGCCCCTTACAGCGCCAGCAGTGTGGGTAGGAGTGTGTTATGGTGGATGCGTGAACGAGTATGCCTTTTTCTTTCAGGTCCTCTATGATCACCCTGTTGGCATCCTCTATGAACATTCCCCTGTACTTTCCTGCTTCATCGGTGAATCGTCCTTCCTCGTCAACCGGAGAGACGATGGGAAGACCGTATTTCACATGACCGTAAACGTAGTCTTCTTCACCGTGCCCCGGAGCGATGTGGACACAACCCGTTCCCGTTTCCAGAGAAACGTAATCTGCCAGTATCACGCGAGAGGTCTTATCTTCAAAAATAGGGTGCTGGAACTCCTTCCCTTCCAGATCTTTACCCCTTATCTTTTCCACCACTTCGGAGCAGTCAACGCCCGTTTCTCTGGAAAAAGTCTCAAGAAGATCTGTGGCGATCACCCATCTTTCATCTCCAACCTTCACGACAGAATACTCGAAATCGGGATGAAGTGCTATACCAACGTTTGCAGGAAGGGTCCACGGGGTAGTGGTCCATATCACGATGTAGAGGTTTGGATCATCCTTCGATCTGAACTTCACGTATATGGAAGGAGATCTGTGATCGTGGTACTCGATTTCCGCTTCTGCAAGAGCGGTTCTACATCTTGGACACCAGTAGATGGGTTTCAAAGATCTGTAAACGTTTCCCTGTTCGACGAGTGTTTTGAATACATCGAGGATCTTCACCTCGTAGTCCGGTTTGAGAGTGATGTAAGGATTGTTCCAGTCTCCACGCACACCCAGCCTTTTGAACTCTTCCTTCTGTATTTCAACGAATTTCAAGGCAAACTCTTCACACTTCTTTCTTATCTCAGCAGGTGACATCTCTTTTATCCTGTCACCGAGTTCCTGAGACACCCTGTGTTCTATGGGAAGACCATGAGTATCCCAGCCGGGAACGTACGGTGCCCTGTATCCTCTCATCGTTTTGTATTTGACAACGATGTCCTTTAGGATCTTGTTCAGAGCTGTCCCGATGTGGATGTGGCCGTTTGCGTAAGGAGGTCCATCGTGCAGAACAAAAAGAGGTTTTCCTTTCCTCTGCTCGAGTACGTAGTTGTAAAGATCCATCTTTTCCCATTCTTCAAGAAAAACTTTTTCTTTGCTCACCAAGTTTGCCTTCATTGGAAATGAAGTTTTCGGTAAGTTCAGCGTGTTTTTGTAGTCCATCAACTCTTTACACCTCCTGTGTCACGAAAGTAACTTCTTCACTTTCTCTTTCAGTTCATCGAAATTGAACGACTTCACAACGTATTCATCCGCTGCCCACGAAGAAAGATCGGCTCTATAATGAGAATAGGCCGTGAGCAGAATGATCTTTGCGTCTTTCTTTTTCTTTCTGATCTCACCGGCTACCTCCAGTCCACTGATACCGGGCATCTCTATGTCGAGAACCACCAGGTCGTAATTTCCGGAGAAGAATTTTTTCAAGGCTTCCTGCCCGTTTTCTGCCGTGTCAATTTCGTAACCTTCTTCCTGAAGTTCCTCCTTTAGAAGTTCCCTTATGTTCGGCTCATCGTCGACAACCAGTATCCTTTTCATTCTCTCACCTCTTTTCTGGTGTCTTTGGAATTTCGAAGATAAAAACAACCCCGTTTTCTCTGTTTTCTGTCCATATTTTTCCCCCGTGTTCATCCTCTATGATCTTTCTGCAGATTGAAAGTCCTAAACCTGTTCCCTGAGTCTTTGTGGTGAAGAACGGTGAGAATATCTTTTCTTTCAGCTCCTCCGGTATGGGAGGACCCGAATTCCAGACACTCACTCTCACTCTGGTGTACATATCTTCCGACGTTATCTTTATCTTACCATTTTCCTCTGTCGCTTCTATTGCATTTTGAACAAGGTTTATCAGTACCTGTTTTATCCTCGTTCTATCGGCTTCAATCCTGAGGTCTTCGTTGTCCGTTTCAAAGCAAAAGTCTATGTTCATCTTTCTGATCTTTTCCTCGAATAGAACGTAAACCTCTCTTATGAGTTCGTTCAAATTGAACTCGGTGAATTCAAGCACCTGCCGTTCTTTGCTGTATTCTAAGATTTCCTTGACGATCGTTTCAAGCCTGGATAGTTCGTTCGTTATTATGTTGATGTATTTTTTCAGTGTCTCTGGATCGTCAAGATGTTTTTTCATGCGCATTATGAAGCCACCTATTATCGTTATTGGGTTCCTTATTTCGTGAGCGACTCTCGCGGTCATTTCTCCCAGTATGGAAAGTCTTTCTCTTCTTTTTCTTTCCTCTTCGTATTTGTACAGTTCTGTAACATCGTCGATCGTGATGATGGCTCCCTCAAGCAACTGTGTTTTGGCGTTTCTGAAAGGGGAGAATCTTATGTTGAAATAATTTTCTCCGAATTTGTAGAAGTTGAGAAACACGGGTTCTTTGTTTTCAAAAACGCTTTCTGCGACTGATCCGATCTCTTCAAAGTCGGGGAGATCTTTGAGCCTTCTTCCGAGTACGTTTTCTTTCTTCAGACCAAACAGTTGTTCGGCCTTTTTGTTCCATTCGGTTACACGTCCTTCTTTGCTCAGCGTTATGATGGCTGTTTCTAAGCTCTCCAGAATGCTTTCACTGAAGTTCCTGAGGTGTTCCACAAGTTCGTTTTGACGTTGAAGATCCAGTGTTTTCTCTCTCAAACTTTCATAATTGTACGCGTTCTCCAGAGCAAGACCTGCACTTTCAGAGAAAAGTTTGAGCACGTCCAGATCCAGATCGGTGACTTCCTTTTTGCTGAATTTGTTGTCCACCACCACAACACCGAGAGTGTCCCATCGCCCAACAAGTGGAAAGACTATGAACTCATCGTTTTCAAGGATACTTATAACATCTTCTATTTCGTACCTGATTTTTTCGAGAGTTTCTCTCGAAGTCCTCACTATACTCTTTCTCAAAACCACCCTTTCGAATATCGGATGTTCTCTGTAGTAAAATCTCTTTCCCCTTATTTTTTCATTGAACTTCGTTTCAAACGAGAATGTGAGCGCCTCCTCCCTTAAAAACTGTACCAGATCTGTGTATCTCAAGGTTCTTTTTCTGAGGTATCTCTTGAGTTCTTCGTGTTCCTGAAGTGTATCGCCACCCACCGCGGAAACGACCATCAGAGAGCCTGTACCTTCATCTTTTTTGAGAAGAACAGCACGGTCGAAATTGAATCCTCTCTCTGAAACAAGGCTGAGCAAAATCACACGGTAAAGGTTGTTCGGATCATAAACAGATCTCATGGCCTGGCTGACGTAATAAATTATTCTCATTTTCTTTATGTGTTCTTTCTGTATCTCTGAAACTTTCAGCTGTTCTTCGTACGACTTTTTCAATTTCTGGACTTCTTCTTTAAGCCTCCAGAGTTTTTCTGATACGTTTCCGATGAATTCTAAAAGTTTCGTACAGAGTACCTCTTCTTCTTCATCGAATGCGCCTTCGCGAACCACAACAAGATGCAGTTTGTTCCTCCACTCTCTCACACTCGCCCCTGGATGTTTCTTTTTTATCTCATCGATGGAGAGTTTCTCTCCCTTCGAAGAATAAGAAGCATCGCCCTCTATCAGATAGACTTCTTCCGCATCCAGAAATTCTCTGACTTTTTTGAGGGAAAACCTGAGAGCTTCCTCTTTCGGGTGAACACATATTGAATCCACAAGAGAGAGCAACAGCTCATAAACGGTGAGCCTTTTGTAGAGTCTGACGATTTCGAAAGACTCTTCATCATTTGCCACAACTGTATGCTTTCCAAATCTGCAGGTGAAACCTTCCTGAGGGATTTCATCCTCGCTTTCCAGAATCCTTATTCCCTTTATCTGTTTCAGTCTCTCCGGAACCATCTGGTATCACTTCCTTCACCCAGTCTAAATGAGATCCTCTCCAAAAGATTCTTCCGCAGCTGGGACATCTGGAGAATTTCTCTGCGTTCAGAAAAACGTACAGAGGCACCTTTTCAATCACTTCCTCACGTGGAGTCGGCAAGAGTTCTCTGTTACAGTACGGGCACCTTGCACGTTCTGGTTTCAGTTTAAAATGTTCTATCACCCTTTTCAAATCTTTTTCATCTTTGATATAGAAGACTTTCTGCCCATATTTTTCGAAAAATTTTATAAGAGAACATTTCTTTGTGAGAAGAATTCTACCCTCTTTCCTGCATATCAGAAGGACTTTCCCGGGTTCTTCAGAGTAGCAAACCTTCACATCCACCCCGAGGATTCTCAACTTTTTTGCAAGCGGTACCAGCGAGGCATCGACAGCGAATCGAACCTCACTCATAATCTATCCTCCACTATTTAATGATAAACTAAAAGTGGGAGGGATAAATTATGAAGATAGAAAGACTCGATAAATACATCTGGAAAATTCCAAAAGAGGGAGATATGAAGGTTGACGCGATCATATTCACGGACGCCGAGAGTGTGAACGATCCTCAGTTCAGAGAAGCGATGAAACAGCTCATGAACGTGGCCACGCTTCCCGGCATTGTGAAATACGCCCTCGCCATGCCGGACATACACTGGGGTTACGGCTTTCCAATAGGAGGAGTCGCCGCTTTCGATGTGAAAGAAGGAATCATTTCGCCGGGTGGTGTGGGTTTCGATATAAACTGTGGAGTACGCCTGATGAAGACAGATCTCACCTACGAAGATGTGAAAGATAGAATGAGGTCTCTTGTCGAAGCTATATACGAATTCGTTCCCGCGGGTGTTGGTTCAACGGGAGACATCGTTCTCGGCAAGAAGGGGCTCAGGAAAGTTCTCGTTGAAGGTGCGGAGTGGGCTGTCAAGTCAGGGTACGGTCTTGAGGAAGATCTGGAAAGAATCGAAGACGGTGGAAAGATACATCCAGCGGATCCCTCGTACGTATCGGAGGAAGCGTTCGAGAGAGGAAGTGACGAGCTCGGAACTCTCGGTGCGGGAAACCACTTCGTGGAGGTTCAAATGGTTCAGGAAATATACGACGAAGAACTCGCTGAATTTTTCGGTCTGGAGATCGGTACCATCACGGTGATGATTCACTCCGGAAGCAGAGGATTCGGACATCAGGTTGCGACCGACTACATAAGGCTCATGAGGGATAATCTGAAGGAACACAACAAAAATCTACCCGACAAACAGCTTATAAACGCTCCGTTCGAACATCCACTTGGACAGGCCTATTATTCTGCCATGAATTGTGCAGCGAACTACGCGTTCGCGAACAGGGAGATCCTCGGGCATCTCGTTAGAAAAGCTTTCTGGAAAGTGTTCGGGAGAGACACACGTGTTGATCTCATCTACGACGTTGCTCACAACATCGCAAAAGTGGAAGAGTACGAAGTTGACGGAAAAAGAAGAAAACTGGTCGTCCACAGAAAGGGTGCCACACGTTCTCTTGGTCCCGGAAGCGAAAAGGTTCCTTCGATCTACAGAGAAGTGGGACAGCCCGTCATCATACCGGGTGACATGGGGACTGCTTCCTATCTTCTGGTAGGAACAAAGAAAGCCGAAGAAAAGACCTTCGGTTCCACCGCACACGGAGCGGGGAGAGTCCTTGGAAGGTCCGCTGCCCTGAAGAAGCTGGATTACAGGGAAGTTCTCGATGAACTGGCAGAAAAAAATATTGTCGTCATGAGCAAGAGTAAAAAGACTCTGGTTGAAGAAGCTCCTGAAGTTTACAAAGACGTGGACAGAGTGGTGCAGATCGTTCATGAGATAGGTATTTCGAGAAAAGTAGCCAGGATGATTCCTCTTGGTGTTGTGAAGGGGTGATACCATCGTAGAAAAAATGTATGTTCGAGAAGTGAAAGACGGGAAAGTGGTGGTGACAAAAGCTAGAACGAGCGCTTGTGGGAGTTGCCCGGCAAAGAACATCTGTCTTTCCGACAACGAGATAAAACTCGAGATAGACTGGAACGGAGAAGATTTGAAGCCCGGTGATGAGGTTATGGTAGACATACCCGAGTACGATCCTTTGAAGGTATCAACACTCGTTTATTTTCTTCCGCTTGTGATATTCGCGGTGACTGTGATAACTGGATACCTTTTTAGGCTGAAAGATTGGGTAACCTTCGTACTTGCGCTGGGAAGCGTTTTCGCCTATTATTCTCTGTTTCGTTTCAGAAGAAAAGACAGAAAACCTCCTAGAATTCTCAGGAAGGTCTCTTAGGAGGTGTTTGCGTGACAATAGAAGAGATCGCCAGAATCGTAGAAGGAGAGATCCTTTGTGGAAACAAAGATCTGAACATAGAAAGAGCCGTTGCCACAGATCTCATGAGTGATGTTCTCGCGTTTGCTGAGCCGAACGTTCTTCTGATCACAGGACTTCACTCTCCACAGGCCGTGCGAACCGCCATGGTGGTGGGGATACCCGCTGTTCTCTTCGTCAGAAAAAGAGATATTCCTGAGACTATAGTCAATTTTGCGAAAGAATGCAACATCACCGTTCTTGCAACGAATCTTTCCATGTTCGAAACTTGTGGCAGACTTTACATGAACGGTTTGAAGCCCGTCAGGAGAGCGATAGAATGAGCGTTTCCATCATAGACAGATTGCAAGCCATCTTCCAGGATGTCAGAGTTTCCGAGTTCATGAATCCGGATGTGATATATGTAACGCCGGACAAGACACTTCTTCACGTGAAAGAGATTATGAGGATAAAGAGGATCTCAGGTGTGCCCGTAGTGGATGACAAAAAACGGGTGGTGGGAATCGTCAGTCTGGAAGACATCATAAAGGCCCTCGAGGGAAGTTACATAAAAGACAGTGTTGAAAAGCGCATGACGAAGAACGTGGTATGTCTGAAAGAAACAGACACCCTTCAGGACGCCGTCAAGATCTTTGAAAAATACGGTTACGGGAGATTTCCCGTTGTCGACGATGAGGAAAAACTTGTGGGGATCGTGACAAAGCATGACATCATCTATTTTCTTCTGGCAAAACTCGGCATCATGTATCTGCACGACAAAAGGATGGAAGAAGTCCTGGAAAAAGGAACCTCACTGATCACGGGAGAGGTCCTGGAAAAAGGAAAAGCGGATTTTGTTTTCCACATAGATTACTTCGATGTGAACATGATCGGGATAGGGGCTTCCAAATTGAAGAGGTTTCTCTTAGAGCGAGGGGTGGATGAAGAACTGGCAAGAAGAATAGCAATAGCTACTTACGAAGCGGAAGCAAACGTTGTCATCCACAGCGAATCCGATGGATACATATACTGCTTTATCGACGGTGAGAAAATCACGGTGAGGGTAGAAGACAGGGGAAAAGGGATAGAAAATCTGGAACTCGCGATGAGAGAAGGTTATTCAACGGCTCCAGACCACATAAGGGAACTCGGCTTTGGTGCAGGGATGGGGCTTCCAAACATGAAAAGGTACTCCGATAAGATGGTCATCATTTCAGAGGTGGGAAAGGGTGTAATCGTTGAGATGGTGTTCTTCAGGAGGGATAGAGGTGAGGATAGGGGAGATAGTGGAAAAACTGGGGCTTGAACATGTGTGCGGTGATCTGAACACGGAAGTGGAACACGGTTTCACCTGTGACCTTTTGAGTGAAGTGTTGGGGAAAGCCCAGCCTTCAACGCTTTGGATCACAGTTCAGTCTCACGTCAACATAATAGCGGTTGCCACGGTTGTCGGAATAAAGGGGATCGTTCTCTGTGACGGTCACGAATACGAAAAGGACACTGTGAAGAAGGCAGAGGAGAACGGAGTGGTGCTCCTCAAATCCCAGGAGAACTCCTTCATAGTTTCTGGGAAGGTGTACGAGCTGGGGTTGAGATGAAGGCGGATTTACATGTGCACACGTGTTTGTCACCGTGCGCAGATCTGCTCATGATACCGCCCGTTGTGGAGAGGGCATCGGGAGATGTACAGATTCTCGGCATAGTTGATCACAACAGCGCAAAAAACGTTCCTGCTTTTCTGAAAATGAAGAAACTCGTTGTCCCTGGAATAGAGATACAGACAGTGGAAGATGTTCATGTGCTCGGCTTTTTTTCCGATATCGAAAGCGCATTGAAAGTCACGAAGATCGTTTATGAACATCTTCCATCGGTGAAACACGATCATGAGAAAATGGGCTATCAGCTCTTTGTAGACGGAAAGGGGAATTACACGGGCTATGAAGACGTTCCGCTCGGTTTTCCTTCAGATCTCACACTGTCTCAGGCTGTAGAGCTGATTCGATCATTTGGAGGGATACCGGTTTACGCGCATGTTGAGAAGAGATTCGGTGTTCTCTACCAGCTCGGTTTCTTTCCAGATCTCGAGGTTCCTGTTGCTGAAGTGGTGAGTAAAGAAGGAGAAGAAAATGCCCAGAAAAAGAATCTCAGGGTGATAGTGACATCGGACGCCCATTTTCCCTCTGATATAGGAAGAAGGTACATCGACATATCTGGAGTGCCACATTCACCCGAGGAAGTACTGAAGAAGATCCTTAACAGCGAATACACACTGGGAGGTGTTCCGAATTGGTAAGGGTGAGATTCGCACCGAGCCCCACTGGCTTTCTCCACGTTGGAGGAGCTCGAACCGCTCTGTTCAACTTTCTTTTCGCACGGAAAGAAAAAGGAAAGTTCATCCTCAGAATAGAAGACACCGATTTGGAGAGATCTGAGAGGGAGTACGAAGAGAAGCTCATGGAATCTCTCAAGTGGCTTGGTCTTCTGTGGGATGAAGGACCGGACGTGGGAGGAGACCACGGTCCATACAGGCAGAGCGAGAGAGTGGAGATATACAGAGAACACGCTGAAAGGCTTGTAAAGGAGGGGAAGGCCTATTACGTTTACGCTTACCCTGAAGAGATCGAAGAGATGAGGGAGAAACTCCTCTCTGAAGGAAAGGCACCACACTACTCCCAGGAGATGTTCGAAAAGTTTGATACTCCCGAGAGAAGAAGGGAATACGAAGAAAAGGGTTTGAGGCCGGCTGTGTTTTTCAAGATGCCCAGAAAAGGCTATGTGTTGAACGATGTGGTGAAAGGTGAAGTTGTGTTCAAGACGGGAGCAATTGGGGATTTTGTGATAATGAGAAGCAACGGTCTTCCCACCTACAATTTTGCCTGCGTGGTGGATGACATGCTCATGGAGATAACACATGTTATCCGTGGAGACGACCATCTCTCAAATACACTGAGACAGCTCGCTCTCTACGAATCGTTTGAAAAGGCTCCCCCCGTTTTTGCGCACGTTTCCACCATACTGGGACCCGATGGAAAAAAACTGAGCAAGAGACATGGAGCCACTTCTGTGGAAGCGTTCAGAGACATGGGATATCTCCCGGAGGCGCTTGTCAACTATCTGGCACTTCTTGGATGGTCTCACCCAGATGGTAAAGAACTCCTCACTCTCGAAGAATTGATTTCTTCGTTTTCTCTGGACAGGCTCAGCCCGAACCCTGCAATTTTCGACCCACAGAAGTTGAAATGGATGAACGGTTACTATTTGAGAAACGTGCCGATTGAGAAGCTCGCAGAACTGGCAAAGCCGTTCTTTGAGAAAGCCGGGATAAAAATAATCGATGAGGAGTACTTTAAAAAGGTACTGGAGATCACAAAAGAGAGAGTGGAGGTGCTTTCAGAATTTCCTGAAGAGTCCCGCTTCTTCTTTGAAGATCCAGCACCCGTTGAAATACCGGAAGACATGAAAGGAGTGTTTTCACAGCTCAAAGAAGAGCTCCAGAACGTTCGGTGGACCATGGAAGAAATCACACCTGTCTTCAAGAAAGTACTGAAACAACACGGTGTAAAGCCCAAAGAATTCTATATGACGTTGAGAAGAGTTCTGACTGGTAGAGAAGAAGGTCCTGAACTCGTCAACATTATTCCTCTTCTTGGAAAGGAGATCTTTTTGAGAAGAATAGAAAGATTTCTGGGGGGATGAGAATGAACATCCAGAAACACGGAGAAGACTGGAAAGGTACGGTTGTGATCGTACACGGTCTCGGTGAACACTCCGGGAGATACAGGAGACTTGTGAGAGAATTCGTTTCAGAGGGTGTTCAGGTGATCACTTTCGATTTACCGGGTCACGGCAAGTCTCCTGGAAAAAGAGGGCACCTTCGTTTTGATGACGTTTTTAAAATATTGAACGAGATCACGAAAGATCTGGAAAGGTTCGTGCTCTTTGGTCACAGTCTCGGTGGATTGATAGCTATCAGGTTCACTCAGATTTTTCAGCCAGAGAACCAGAAAGGGTTGGTGGTGTCGGCCCCCGCTATCCTGCTTCCAGATACCCATTCTCCAGTCCTTGAATTCATGGTGAGGTTTCTGTCCGTTTTTGTTCCATTCCTCACGATGAGCAACGGAATAAATCCAAGCGATCTTTCCAGGAACAGAGAAGCGGTGGAAGCGTACATAAGAGATCCCCTCGTTCACGACAGAATCTCCTTCAAGCTCGCTTCAGATATGCTTTCCCATATGAAAAAGGTTCTCAAAGACGCCGAAAGGATAAAGGTACCAGTTCTCATTCTTCACGGAACCGATGACAGGGTGGTGTCTTTTGAAGGAAGCAAGAAGTTTTTCGAAGCGCTGAACACAGAGAAAAAACTGGTGAGCTTTCCTGGAGGATACCATGAACTTTTTGAAGATCCAGAGCACCAGAAAGAGTTTTTCAAAACGATAGTCGAGTGGAGTCTCGAAAAACTCGGAGGGAAATAAGTTGAAGGAGTTCAGGAAGATCTTAGAGGACAAAGCTTTTTTCTTCACGACACTGTACATATTGATTTCATTTCTCGTATTCAAGATTTTCCCGGATGTCTTTGCAGTGATTGTGTTGATGGTGTTCTTCACGCTCCTTTTGGATCCGGTCATTCGTTTCCTGGAGAAGCTGAAATTTGGAAAGTACTTCTCCAGGATAGCAGCGCTTCTTCTCTTCTTTTTCGTGATGGTTTATTCGCTTTACATGATCATTCCTCCTGTTTTCAACGAGTTTGGGAGTTTCATCGAATTCATGACAAAAGTTTTTGAAAGCAAGATATGGAAAGACTACATAAAATCTCCTGAATTGATGCCGGTATTCGATAAAATCATGAATTTTCTTGAACCAAAGCTCACAGATTTCCTGAACTATGTCTTTTCGCTCGTGACAACGAATTTTGTCTCTGTTACGACGATAATTGTTTTCACGCTTTTCGGACTCGGCTACACCCTGTTCTATATTCGCGAAATAGCCAGCTTCTTTGTCCTCATCTATCCAAAGAGTGCAAGAGCGGAAGCGAGAGAGTTTTTCCGTGATGTGTACGCGAGTATGGGAAGGTACATAAGGGTCATCTTCATAAATGCTGTGATAATAGGACTCTCTTACTGGGTTGTTTTCGAAGCTTTCAACTTGAAGTACAGCGCCATCATAAGCCTCTGGGCTTTTGTGACCAACTTCATTCCAATCGTTGGAGTGGTCCTGGAATACATCCCTGTACTTCTTTTTTCTCTCACTCTCGGTGTGAAAGGTGTTCTTCTCATAGCTCTCTTTGCGATCCTCATACATGCCGTTGCCTTCGTTGTCTTCATTCAGCTGATGAAAGGCCTCGAAAAGCTGAATCCTGTTTACATAATTTTGTCCATCCTGTTCTTTGGGAAACTCTTCGGATTGTTCGGGTCTTTTGTGGGAGTGCCGCTCGCTCTGTTTTTCAAAGTCTTCTGGAGGAAATTTCTCAGGCCTCTTTTTGAGGCGGGGTGAGAGTTTTGAGAATTATCTTCATTCTTCTACTGATACCTTCTCTTCTAACGATGGCGCTATCCCTTGAGGAAATAAAAAGCCTTTCGAAGACGAATCTGGACAACGCTATAGATCTTTTTCTCGACTACATGAAAAAGCACCCCTCTGATCCAGAATTAGAAAATGCTGGAGAGTTTCTCTTTGCCAAAAAAAAGCTCGTTGAAAAACACCCCTCCCTCTCTCGGGAAATCATCTCAGAAGACTTTCATGGTCTCCTTGAAAAACTAAGAGACACAGAAGAAATGTTCTCCGAGGAAGAGGTTCCCCTGCTGGAAGAAATCTTTCCAGAGCTGAAGAGTTTTGCTGAGAAACTGCAAGACGTGGAGGAATTTCTCTCTTCACCATTTTTCTGGAAGCTCGGCATCAGTTTGAAAATAGAAAACCCCGAGAAGTTCGCCGAAGATCTTGTGAACAGGTTTCTTGAAGATCCTTTCGTGTTCTCATTTGAGGTGGTGGAGGCTCTCTCGAAAGTGGAAAATGCCGAAGAAATAGCCTACCATCTTGTGAGAAAAGCAAAGGAGATACCTCTGAAAGAGGAGAGTTACTCCTATATTCTGAGACTTTTTGAAGTGGCACACCACTTGGGATACAGTGAAACAGACGAACTCGAAGAACAGATAAAGAAATACTTTTCCATCTCTGCAAAGGTGGACGCCTCTGGGAACGTGGAGGAGATCCTCGACGAGTACGAACAGCTCACCATTCCCAAGGAAAAGCTCAGAGAAAAACTGGCCGCTGTTTCAAAAAAGTCGAAGGTGTCTGAAGAGAAAAGAGGTAGATATTACCCGTTTCTCCCTGTTCTTCTTGCTCTACCGTTTCTTTCTGCTCGATTCAGAGCGTCTTTTTACAGGAGAATCGGCATGAAAAAAAGAGCAGCTTCGATTTATTTGAAGCTGCTCCAGAAACAGCCGGAAAATGTGAAGCTCCGATTGAAGCTCGCCCGTCTTTATGAAGAAATCGGTATGCACGAAGAAGCGATGAAAGAGTACGAAATCATAAAGAAACTCTCTTAAGCCTGGACCCAGTAGTTCGGAGATTCTTTCGTTATGATGATGTCGTGTGGATGGCTTTCTTTCACTCCAGCTGGAGTGATTTTCACGAAGACTGCCTTTTCCTGGAGTTCTTTTATTGTTCTGGCACCAACGTATCCCATACCGGATCTGAGTCCGCCCACAAGCTGATGCACCACGTCTTTTACGGTTCCTTTGTACGGCACCATACCCTCTATTCCTTCGGGGACGAACTTGTTTTCCCCTTCCTGACCGTATCTGTCCGCACTTCCAGACCTCATGGCACCAAGGCTTCCCATACCTCTATAGGCCTTGTACTTTCTACCCTGATACAGTATCGTTTCTCCCGGTGCCTCTTCGGTACCGGCAAAGATACTTCCGACCATGACACTCTCGGCACCGGCTGCAAGTGCTTTCACAATGTCTCCAGAGTATCTGATTCCTCCGTCTGCTATGATGGGAACGTCGTACTTTCTTGCAACTTCAGAACATTCCATAACGGCCGTGAGCTGAGGAACGCCGACACCAGCTACCACTCTCGTTGTACAGATCGATCCGGGACCCACACCTACTTTCACAGCGTCCGCTCCCGCCTTTATGAGTGCCTCCGTTCCTTCCGGGGTCGCCACATTCCCGGCTACAACTGGTAGATCCGGGTAGTCCGCTTTTATCATCTCGAGGGTCTCTATCACTCTTCTGGAGTGACCGTGAGCGGTATCTATGACGATCACATCCACACCCGCTTTTACGAGCTTTTCCACCCTTTCCATGGTTTCAGGACTCGTTCCAACCGCTGCGCCCACGAGAAGCCTTCCCTTTTCGTCCCTCGCCGCGTTGGGATGTTCTATCACACTCATTATGTCCTTGATGGTGATCAATCCAACGAGCTTGTTGTCTTTTGAGACGAGGGGAAGTTTCTCTATTCTGTGCTGGTGGAGAATTTCTTTTGCTTTTTCAAGGGAGATGTCTGGAGGGGCAACGATGAGCTTTTCTCTTGGTGTCATCAGATCTTTTATCTTCTTTGAAAGGTTCTTTTCGAACCTGACATCTCTGTTTGTGAGCAGGCCAACAAGCCTTCCCTCTTCGTCCACAACGGGAAGTCCACCTATTTTGTACTCTGCCATGAGATCAATTGCTTCTTTCACCGTCATATCCGGGGTTACGGTGATAGGATCGTATATGATGCCGTTTTCGGTCTTCTTTACGATCGATACCTGGCGCGCCTGTTCATCGGGAGTGAGATTTTTGTGAATGATTCCAATGCCGCCTTCCCTTGCGAGAGCCTTTGCCAGAGCCGCTTCGGTCACTGTGTCCATGGCGGCACTCACAAGTGGTATATTTATTCGTATCTGTCTTGTGAGCCTGGTGTCTATTTTCACGTCTTTTGGAAGGACTTCGCTGTACTGTGGAACAAGCAGCACATCGTCAAAGGTCAGGGCTTCTTTCATCCAATCCCTCCTCAAACGATCATCTCGTGTTTTTCAATAATCTTCCCGGACTCAGGTCCTATTCCGAACACGCTCCAGTTACCCGCAATAAATCTCTCGTAGGCCCTTCTGTAGTCTTCTTTCGAAACGTTCTTTATTCTCTCGACCCTTTCCTCTATGGTCTCCAGAGAGTCATTAGAGAGATCATCGATCACGAAACTCATCATGCCGGCTGGATTGTCTGTGACCATATCGAGCTTTCCAAGGTATCTCATCTTTCCGTATTCGAAATTCTTCATGAAAAGAGATTCATTGGAGAGAACGTCTTTCATCTTTGAGAAGAACTCATCTATCTTTTCAGGAGAAAGAGCCGCGTACACGATGATGATTCCTGTTTCCTTCAGCGCGTAGATCTGGGAGAACACATCGTAAACGAAGCCCTCTTTCTCCCTTATTTCGTGGAACAGAATGGAGCTCATTCCACTTCCCAGTGCGGTGTTGAGAGCATAAAGCGGGTATATATCTTCACTGATTCTTCCACAAATGGGTCTTGCCATGGCAATGTGTACCTGCTCCAGGTCGTTCCTCACGATGTATCTGGGTTCCGTGTGTTCGAACGAAGGTGGAGGTGGAAGAGGATCTCCTGGCTTGTTCCTTTCTAATTCGCTCAATTCTTTTTCCAGAAGAGAAAGGTAGTCATCGTTTACTTTTCCAGCGAGGATGATTTTGGTATCCGGAAGATTGTAGTTTTTCCTGTGATACTCTCTGAGATCTTCCGACGAGATCTTCTCAATAGTTTCCTTCCTTCCAATGATGGGCCTTCCGTAGGGCCCGGGCCAGACAGTTTCCACCAGAGTATCGAAGAGTTTACTGGTTGGATCATCCTGGGACATCTTGTACTCTTCAAGAATGATCTTTCTCTCTATCTCGGTGTCTTCGGGAGAGAAAATGGGATAGAAAGTTATCTCTTTCAACACGTTCAGCGTTTTTCCGAAGTGAAACTCCGGAACTTTTGCATAATAAGCGGTGGCGAGTTTATCGGTGAAGGCATTGAGAGTTCCTCCAACCACTTCTACGGTGTACTTGAGAGAAAAGTGATCGTAGCTTTTTGTTCCCCTGAAAGCCATGTGTTCTATGAAATGGGAGATCCCCGCAAGTTCTTCTGGCTCGTGAGCGGATCCCTTTTTAATTAAAAAGGCGCAGGAGATCGTCCGCGCCTTGTCAAAAGGTATGGTGAAAATCTCAATTTCGTTTATTGTGTGTCTTTCCATGCTGAGTGTTTTCCCCCTCTGTGACACGTTTGAACTGCAGTCTTCCGAGGTCATCTATGTTGATCACCTGTACCTTTATGGTATCACCGACTTTCACCTTTTTCAAGAACTGCCTCATATCTTCTCCTACTTTGCTCTGATGGAGGAGGCCTATCTTACCCGGTCTCACCTCTATGAACAGCCCGTAAGGTTCTATCCTTGTGACCTTTCCTTCCAGAACTTCTCCCACTTCTATTTCTTTGGCTATTTCCCTTATGAGTTCGATGGCCTTGTCAACGTTTTCTTCAGAACTTCCAACGACCTTGACGAGGCCTGTTTCGTCGTCGATCTCCACCTTCACATCGAAGTCTTTTATGATCTTCTTTATCACTCTGCCTCCAGGTCCTATGACATCTGCCACTTTTTCTGGATCGACCTTGGTTACCTTTATGATCGGTGCATACTTGGACAGATGCGGTCTTGGAGCAGAGATGGTTTCATACATCCTGTCGAGAATGTACATTCTCGCTTCCCTTGCCTGCATGAGCGCTTTCATGAGGAGTTCATCTGAGACACCTGAGACCTTACAGTCCATCTGAAAGGCGGTGATTCCGTCTCTTGTTCCAGCCACTTTGAAGTCCATATCACCGTAGTGGTCTTCCATTCCAATGATGTCTGTGAGTATGATCTCGGCGTCTTCTTCGAGAATAAGCCCCATCGCTATTCCTGCAACGTGCTTCTTGATAGGAACTCCAGCATCCATCAGCGCCAGGGATCCTGAACACACCGTGGCCATTGAGGAAGAACCGTTGGACTCCAGGATCTCAGAAACCACTCTTATGGTGTAGGGGAACTCTTCTTCGGGTGGAAGCATGTTCTTCAGAGCTCTTTCTGCCAGATGTCCATGCCCGATTTCCCTTCTGCTGGGACCTCTGAGCGGCTTCACCTCTCCTGTACAGAACGGAGGAAAGTTGTAGTGCAGCATGAACCTCTTAACGCCTTCTTCGAGGAGTGTGTCTATGATCTGAACGTCCATGGGAGCGCCGAGAGTAACGATGCCGAGACTCTGTGTTTCCCCTCTGGTGAAAAGAGCAGAGCCATGTGTTCTCGGGAACAATCCAACCTCGCAGGAGATGGGTCTGATCTCGGTCGGTTTTCTCCCGTCCGCTCTAATGCCCTTCTCCACTATCAATCTCCTCATTGTTTTTTTGACGGCATCTTCATAGAGTTCCGAGACAAAGGGTTTGATTCCTTCCAAATCGGTTACGGACAATTTTTCTGCAATCTGATTCAGAAGCTGTTCTTCGTACTCTTTGAGGGCCGCTTCTCTTTCCTTCTTCACCTTTACGAGGATTCTTCTTTCCAGTTCTTCTTTGTTTAGAAGATCTTTGAAAGCCTCAACGAGGCCTTCAGGTGGTGTGGGCTCGACAACGGGGATTTTCTCCACGTTGAACTCTGAGAGAATCTCTTCCTGGAAATCGACGAGTTCTTTTATAACGGAATGCGCGAATCTCAGGGCCTTCACCATATCTTCTTCTGCTACTTCTTTCGCCTCACCTTCGACCATGGTGACAGCGTCTTTTGTTCCAGCAACGGTGATATCCATCAGGCCCTTTTCTATGTCTTCCTCACTGGGTAAGGCTATGAACTGTCCGTCTCTGTAACCAACCCTGATACCCGCCACTATACCTTCAAACGGTATCTTTGAAACGTTCAATGCGAGGGACGCGGCAAAAATTCCCACAACGTCCGGTGGAACGTTCGGATCCACCGAAAGCACGGTCACGATAACCTGGACCTCGTTTCTGAGTTTTTTTGGAAAGAGAGGCCTTATCGGTCTGTCGATGAGGCGGGCTGAGAGAATAGCGGATTCGCTGGGTTTACCTTCCCTCTTTATGAAACCACCGGGGATCTTTCCGGCAGCGTAGAACCTTTCCTGGAACTCAACGGTGAGAGGTACAAAGTCGATTCCTTCCACTGCTTTGTCTGAAATGTTTGCGGTTGCCAGAACAACTGTGTCACCAAACCTCACCAGGGCTGAACCACTCGATTGTTTCGCTACTTTTCCGTACTGAACTACGAGTTCTCTTCCAAGGATGTTACGTCGCCATTCCTTCATATTCCTATCACCTCTACCCAATCAATTTAAATCAGGAAGCGGGCAACAAGCCCGCTTCCCCCTCCTTAGAATTTTATTTCCTGATTCCTAACTTGGCGATGAGTTCTCGATAAACTTCCGGTTTCTTGTGTCTCAGGTACTTCAACATTTTTCTTCTTCTTCCGATCATCTTCATGAGTCCTCTTCTGGAGTGGAAATCCTTTGGATGCTTTCTCAGGTGCTCTGTCAAATGTTTGATCCTCGCAGTGAGAAGAGCGATCTGCACCTCAACGGATCCTGTGTCGTTCTCGTGGATCTGGAATTCCTTGATGATTTCGTTTTTCTTTTCAGGGTCGAGAGACACCACCGAACACCTCCATTTTATCAGTCTCCGCCAGCCCAGGTTCTTCCCCAGACTGGGGTCAAGGATGATTATACCACAAAAACATACCCCGGCATGTGCCGGGTTGTGGAGCGGGCGACGGGATTCGAACCCGCGACCCCCAGCTTGGGAAGCTGGTGCTCTACCAGCTGAGCTACACCCGCTCGTTCGTTGATTATTTTATCATACATTGGGGAAACCTTTCAAGAGTTTCTCCCTCTTGACAACCTAACGGGGTGATGCTATATTATAAAAACGGGATTAGACGGTGCGGGGTGGAGCAGTCTGGCAGCTCGTTGGGCTCATAACCCAAAGGTCGTGGGTTCAAATCCCACCCCCGCTACCAGATCGATATGAACAGCCCGGCCGTTTTGGCCGGGTTATTTTGTTTTTATGGGTTCTTGCCTTAAGTGTTCGTGGATAGAAAAGGATATGACTGTATCCAGTGAAAGAAAACGAAGGCATGAGAACGGGGTAAACCAGAAAAGGTTCGTATCCATTCAAGGGAAGACTCCTTTTTCCCAGTGTTCTACTTTTCCCTCGATGATCAGAAACACAGGACTGGCGTGGATATCCTTTTCGCTTTTCAATGTTTCATATCGCTCTGGATCTCTTTTCTGAAGTTTCTTGAGGAGGTGGTGAAACTCATATTCAAGTTGGCCCTTCGTGACCGGGATCTTTTCCTTGAGTTCCACTACCTCTATCTTCCTGATGTCAAAGCGGTAGCCCCTCCTTTCCGCTTCCCTCCATACCTCAAAGAGGTAGGCGTTTATGGCCTTTAACGGCTCTGAATGGTTTTTAAAACGTTCAAGCTGCGGGTGGTTTCTGTACCCCCTGGTCTTTCCTTCGAGCACTTTTTTAGCCAGTAAACTTTCCCTCCAGAGTGCCACGAGCCCTTTGGCGTCAAGGTATTTTGGGTGGAGCGACCAGAGACGCAGGTTCTCACCTCCACAGGTATGGTACTATGCTATAGCCCGTCCAGAAGAGCGGGCCGAGGTTCAGAAGAAAGTGTGGTATGAACGTGAAAACCATGTTTCCGGACTGACGCCATACCACTATGTGGATGAACCCTGAAATGGTCGTCATCAGCACAAACGCCACCCCAAAGAATCCCTCGGGACTTGCTACATGGAGGAACTTTGTCCAGAACATCGTGTGTATTAGCCCCACGAAGGCGGCGAAGAACACCAGGCCTGCAAGGCGATATCTGAGCCTGGGTTTTTCAGGGTACAGGTCCCATGAATCAAACAGGTAGAGCCAGAGTATCTGTTCGGTCGAAGCATTCACCGGAGCCCACAAAAGTGCCGTAAGGAGAACACCAAACCGGTCAACTTCCTCAACTCTAATCCGTGCCTGGTAGGCAAAGAATAGGGCCGTGAGTATTACAAGGACGTTCACATAGAACCACTTGGGAGGCTTTTTCGGGAAGGGTGTTCCATAGCCTACAACGCCTCTTCTCAGCTTCACAAGGCCCCAGGCGAGGGAGTAGTAGATAAGCATGGGAATGAGGACCCCGCTCAGATCATAGAGCCATCCCGCCACAGCAGGGAGAGAGAAGGCTATTACAGCTGAAAGCAGGAGGTCAAGGTGCTTTGGTCTCCATGAAGTCGGGTCATAGGTTTTCACTCCGGACATCTCACTGACCTCCACCAAACAGGAAATCAATCAGTTTCTTTTCCTTATAAAGCCTTTTGCGAAACTCCATTATGGGCAGGTCACCCTGGACGAGGACATCTTTCCTTATGTCCCTCTCCTGGGTCTCCACAACTCTCCTATCCTGGTGGAGGATTATCCTGTTTAAGGGCATGCTTAAACGGGCTATGATGGAATCAACGGGTTTCAATCCCGTCATTTTCACGTAAAAGCGGAGGTATATCATGGTTTTCTGCCTGTCCACGGGAACAAAAAAGGCTACCACTCTCGTACCTTCACTTATGTGGTTCTGCCAGAGGTTGGGAAATATGAACTCAAGGTAAACCCTCGACTCCTCCCCGCTGAGTTCCTCGGGTCTTTTGACCCTCTGCCCCCTATCGACCTCGTTGAACACGTAAAAAATGAAACTGTCTTCGTCTATCCACTTGACGACGGGGCCGTGGACCAGGGTCCTGTTTCCCCGGCCTATGGTGGTTCTGTGGACGAAAGGTAGGTGCATGACGTCGAGCTGGTTCTCAACCGCCCTCGGGAACGGGACGTTCCAGAGCTCCCTGAACTCCGCATAAGCGAAGTCCTCATCTATATCATCGAAGAACTTTGGCTCCTTCTCTGGCTCTCCTTCTCCGAACCAGAGCCATATTATGTTATTTTTTTCGTAAACCGGGTATGAATTAACCCTAAATCTATCAGGAACTTTGTAGTTCTTCCCGAGGGCCGGTATAAGCCTCACCCTGCCGTTACCGTCGTACTCAAACCCGTGAAAGGGGCACTGGATTCTATCGTTTATAACCTTCCCCGCTGAGAGCCTAGCCCTCCGGTGCACGCAGAAGTCTTCCAGGGCGTAGACTTTTCCCAAGCTGTCCCTCCAGAACACCAGGTCTCTCCCGAGTCGCCTAACTCCAACGGGTTTTCTCCTCACCTCATTCGATGAAAGAACTGCAAACCACATTGAAGACACTTCTTGCGGCGCCCCCCCATCGTCCGTTGTTTGTTTTTTCTTAATGATACCATAGTTTTGGAATTGGAAAAAACGAGAGTGATCTCAGAACGGTCGAATGAGGAGGTGATTGTGGTGATAAGGAAAACTGTGAAGGGTACAGACGGCAGAGAGTACACTTTTGTAGCAAAAGAAGGAACGTTTGAAGAGCTTACAGGGCTTGGTACGACCATCAGAGGGCACATACCTGGAACGGACTCACCTTTCTACGGCATTTTAGAAGACGGAGAAGAAGGCCTCAGAGCCTGGATTATGACGTTTCGTGTTGTAAACCGTGTTCCCATCGACAATGAGACAGAAGAAGAACTTGTTCGTCTCTTTTTACCACTTGTGGAACGAAGAAGAATAGACCGCTCTATCTTGCTGTACGTTGAATGAATAGGACAGCCCGGTCGAAATGACCGGGCTTTTTGTTTTTTACTTGCCAAATTGTTCCAGGGCTGAAAGGAATGTTTGGTATCACGGTCTTTTGATTACACTCAATTTTAATATCTCAACCGCTCACCCCTCAAACCTCTGAAGAGAAATCAACACACCTCCTGCGATGAGCGCCATGGAAGTGGTTATGAAGATGTGCGCCGTTGCAACGTAACTGGAAAGAAATCCAAAGAAACCATAGGAAACGGGCAGTAGCGAGAAAGATACGGCTGAGATCAGAGAAAAGATCTTTCCTCTCATTTCCTCAGGTATTGCCAGTTGAAGCAGTGTGATAACGTTTATGTTGAAAAGGGTTTGAAAGATTCCAATGAGGAAATACATGGCAAACATAAGCCAATGGTTACCCGTCATGGCAAACACGAAAACAGCCAGCCCGTATCCCATCAGATTCAAACCCAGGGTTTTCGCACTGGCTCTTGTTTTTATCGTTGCCATCAGAAATGTAACAATCAGCCCTCCAAACGACAGCATACTCATCAACGTTCCATAAACCCACTCGCTCTTTCCCAGTTTCGAGACGTGCTCAGGTAGCAGAACGTGCATTGAACCTGTGAAGAAGTTCATGATGGCAATGACCAGTATCGTCACCAGGATGAACCTCACCGATCTTATGTACAAAAGAGCAGATTTTATGTCCTGCCACATCTTCCTTTCTTTTGATACTTTCTTCAGATGCTTTTCTTCAACCTTTATGAACATCTCAAAGATTCCTGAGATCAAAAAGGACAGAGAATTTATGAGAATCACTCCTGCAAGTCCCACTACCTTCAGAAGGAAGCTTCCAAGGGCAGGTCCAAGTATTTTTGAGAGGTTCTTCAGCAACCTGTAGAGTGAATTCGCTCTGACCAGGTTTTCTTTTCTGACCAGATCGGGAAGCAGGGAATCAACTGCTGGATTGAAGAAAGAATCGAACACAGAGACAAGGACGGTGACGATCAAAAGAAGCGCCATCGTTAACTCTGAGAGGTACTCCATGAGAAACAGACTCATAAACAGAACTCCTCTGAGAAGATCCATAACGACCATCATGTTTCTTCTGCTGTGCCTGTCCACCACCGTTCCAGCGAAGGGACTCACTATTATGGCAGGAAGAAAAGAGGATATCATGAAGAGGCCCACGTATTCGCTCGAGCCGGTTTTCGAGTAGAGCCACCACGCCAGCGCAACCTGATAGATCCTGGTGCCGATCAGCGAAACGAACGAACCGGCGGCGAAAAGAAGGAGGTTTCTGTTCAACCCCTTTCACCCCCTCTATACGTTCTTCAATCTGAAGGTGTAGGTGCTGACACTGAGATTGAAGTCTTCAAACCAGTAAACATAAAGGCAGTAGGTCTTGTTGATTCTCTGATCCGTCTCTTTCAGGGCCACCTCGACTTCGAACTTTTCCTCCCCACCAGGCTCAAGCGGAAAGATCTGAAAATCTCTGCTCAAGTAAATATTCTCCATCTCGCTTCTGTTTTCACACCACAGGTTGAAACACACCAGGTTGTTCGTGGTGTGGGCATTTTCGTTCCAGACTTTCACGGAGAAGATCTTTCTGTCGGGTTGCTCGTGAACAAGGGCTATCTCAGGATACTTCGGGGGCTGAACGCTCTCGGTGTCAAAAACGTTGTGACAGTTGCTGCAAAATCCAGAGTATCTTTTCACAGGTACGAGAGTGTTTTCGCTCTCCTTTATCGATAGGTAATTACCGCAGTACGGACACCTGGTGATTTTGTGAAGGTCTTCTTCTGCGCATCTGATCGTCATGTTTTCGCCGTACACCTCTATGAAGAACTTCGGATTCTGTGAAAGAAGATGATCAGCTAGGAATTTATAGATTCTTTCCTCCACCATCGACAGATTCTTATTCAATCTGTGCAGATCGAAGTTCTTCAGGTTTCTGTTTGCTTCATCCAGAACCTCCGTCTGCTCGTTTATCTTCGAGAAGTAATCGTGAACCTGATTCTGGATCTTCTTGTGCCTGAATCCCAGAAGTTCCAGTTTTCTCATGTTGAAATATCTTTTTGAATACACATCTACTCTTGGCTTTTTCCCCACTCCAAAGATAATTCTCAATGGCCCATTCACTTCTTCCCAGGAATACAAAAAGAGTTTGACACTGTTTTTGAGCGGATAGGGTATCACCGAGTAGAACACGTCTTTCTTTATCTCATTGTTGGAAAACACATAGAACCGCCTTTTCAATACTTCATTGAGAATGTCTTTCTCTGCATGAATCTCCAGAAGCCTCATTCCAGGAATTCTGTCGATATCTACAACTATTTCGTTTTTTTCCATTCTCAGCCTGTCTATTTCCAGTTTTTCTGGATTGGTCACCTTTGCGTTCGGAAAGCCATAGAGTATGTATGGGAAATAGTCCGAGCAGTGGTTGTAGGAATTCGTGTTCAGGATGTAGAGCACCTCTCCTGCTTCGAATCCATGAGAGATGAGATGGTGGAAAAGCAGAGCCTCACTGGTATAGCCTTGCTTTGGTCTATAAGAGCTGATGAGAACTTTCGCGTTCTTCAAAAAATTCATGCCGACATTTATGTAGTCTCCCTTCTCTGAGGTGGAAATGAGAGTGCTTGAACACGAGTCCATGAAGATACACTCGGCCTGGACATCCTGAGCGTAAACCCTTTTATATTCACAGTTCTGACAGTCCGGGAAGTGTCTGTATATCTCTTCCAGAGGGATGTCTCTGTTGATTCCGCAGATCTTTCCGTCACTCAGATGCAGATGCCTTCTGTTTCCATCTATCACCATGCTCAAACAGAGCTTTTTGTGCTTCATCCTGTCGAAGTTGTTCACCGTGCTTTCGTATCGCGTGAAAACTTCCGCGTTAAGTCTGTGTTTTATACTTTTGTTTTCCTTCCTCAAGATTATGAGATACTGCTGGGGATCAAGTGCGATCTGTTCCTGATAATTTGCGAGTTTTTCTCTCAGCAGATCGATGGAGAGGGCAGATATGACTCCAAAGTAAATGCCCCTGTCTCTGGAGTATTCATATGCCTTCCTCAGGAAATTCTCCGTCAGCAGTTTTGGATCGCACACGATTATGAAGTCATTTTCTATCTCTTCCTTTCCTTCGAAGCTATCGGGGGACATTTCATGGATTCTGAATTCATCGAGAAAATCAGCCAATATCCTGGCTGAAAGACCATATTCATCCCCTCTGAAAGTCACAACCTCAAGCATTCGACATTCCCCCCTGATAGTTGATCATCGATATATCGATACATCGATTCGAGCATCGGGAACAATTTAACTTACATTCTTCATTTGTTGGTATAAAATTCAAAGCCTTAGAATATTCTCTTAATAGATAATCCTCTGATATTAAAGTTTTCTGGATCTTCCAAGGACAGTATTTATCAGTATATTCCTCAAAGTACCACGCTGCATTTATACCAAACTCATTCAGGAGATTCTCAAGATCACTGACAGTATTGAAGTTTTTGCTGTGCAAATAGTGCAATAAGAAAGCTATTTCTAATCCTCCCCTTGAAATCATTGGTTGGAGTAAAGAAATTGGATGAAACACCGTTGTTTCAAATTTTACAAGCGACTCATCTTCATTTTCATCTTTTTGTCTTTTTTCCACTTTTTCGTCAACAACATCATTTGATATAACCACAGGAAATCCTTCTTTCTTAACTTTCTCTACGATGTAAAGGAATCTGTCTCCAATATCCTTAAGCGACGGAAGTTTCACATACTGGAAAGGAGTGAAAGGTTTAGGATATAAAGGATTTATACCTATTTCCAAGCGCCCATCAGTATTCTTTAGTTTGTTCATTTGATGCCGCACCTTTATTATAAGATCTGCTATCTTATCTAAATCCTCAAATGTCTCGCCAGGTATGGCTAAGATAAAGTAAAGACCGAAATCTGGTATGCCATAGAGAGAAGAGATTTTAACCACTTCCAATATTTCCTCATCCTTTATTTCATGTTTACCAATTGCTTTGCGTAATCTTCCGCTCGTTTCTGGTGCTACAGTTATCTTTCTTTGGCCGGAAACTGCAGCAATCTCTATTATCCGCTTCGACAATTTTTCTAATCTCTGAGAACCGATTCTCACTCTTCCTCCTTTTTTTAAAATGTATTCAAGATAATGTTCTACAATCCTAGTTTCTAGTCCTTCATAGAAGAGTTTAATTATTTCCACATTAAACTGATCAATTGCTAGATCAACTATTTTCTTGAATGTTTCCCATCTTAAAGTCCTAGGTGGTTTTAACCTATGACCCATATAACAAAATCTGCATCTTTGGGTACATCCTCGTCTCACTTCTATAGAAAAAACTCTTTCCTCGTAAACGGTATTTTTAGTAACGAATATACTATGTGCTGGATGTGCGTTTATGTCAACAGGACTGGTTTGTCTCACCACACCCTTTTGAAAAAAACCGTGAATACAAGGCACGTAAACCCCTTCTATCTGAGAGACAGCCTGCAGGAATTTCACACGCTTTCCTATCACATTTCGATAAACTTTGTATAAATCTATGATTTTATGAATAACCTCTTCCGCTTCTCCTAAGACGATGATATCGCAAATTAGAGATAATGGCAGCGGATTATAATTAGCTATGGGTCCTCCACCTACTATAATAGGATCATTTTCTTCTCTGAGAAGATTGATCAATGGTATAGAACCCGCTTTCAAAATTTTGAAAGCATTTAACACGATTCCTTCATATTGAAAACCAATACCTATGAAATCACTATCTTTTAACTTGAAACCGTATTCGAAAGAAAAAGGCTGATCTTCATCTGTGTAACACCTATCAACAGCAACATCATCTCTAAAATACAGCTCTTTATACAGAGTCTGGATTCCTAGATTCGGCAAACCATACTTGTACATGTCAGGAAAAGCTAGAATGAAGATGATTTCATTGCCTTTTAAATTTTTGGAAGGAAGTATTCTCTCTTCTTCCTTATAAAGAAGAGAAGTTCTCATGTTTTCATCCCCCAAAATGACCCATTTCTTGTCCTTTGTACAAATTTTCATCCTTTACCTCTCACTTGAGCCATCGGTCTTTTTCGCTTCTCCTAAAAGTATATTATATACACTCTCTCAAAAAGTTTGCATTTCGCTCCCTGCATCTGTCCCGCCATCAGAATCAAAATCCTCCTCAACAATTCAGGAACCTTCCCACATCTGTACGGTGCCAATATTTCTCCCTCCGAGCAGATGGTAAAACACCCTATATGGTTTTCAAGTTTTAAAGAAAATTCCTCAATGATTTGAAAAGGACTTACAGAGCTGTTTTTTAGATCGTAAAATTTCTGTGAGCTTAAGTAAAAATGATTCTTTATGTATAGCAGAACGGGGGTTAGAAACCCTGACTTTCAACAGTTAAATCTTCCGAGTGTGACTTCTCCAGCAGGAGAGTGTGAACAACAGTTTTTTCCCTTACTGTCGTTTGATAATCATCAGAAGGACTGGGAAACACGAGCGTGTATAAGAGAGAAAGCAGAATAACTATTGTGAGAATGATCCTTACTCACGATTTTCATCCCCCTTCTTCATTAGAACAGATCTTTTGTGACCTTCCAAATCTTCCTGATTTTGAAAAGCCCTTTTCAAAGCGTTCTGCGATAGAGGATTTTCATTGAGATTTCATATTTTGTGTAATTTCACTCCTAACGTTACACAGCAGTGTGATAAAATAGCGTAAAATGAGAATTTTGGAGGGAAAGAATTGAAAAGTCATCAACTTTTGAAGGCACTATTTCAGTATGGATTTCTCTTCTCACGGCCACTTGTTACATACTGCTTCAAAACATGCCACGATGCAGCCTGGAAACATTACATAAGATTTCTGAAATACCGTCATGAAAAACTCTATGAGGAAGCTCTTTCAGAAATAGATAACGCAATAAAGGCTTGCAACTCGATCGCCTTTCGCTACTTTCTTCTTTCAGAAAAACTCACCGTGCTCGGTTATATGGGAAAACACGAGGAAGGAATAAAACTTTACTCTCACTTACGCGGTAGAACGAGAAACGTTTCACCAAAACTCAGGAGTATATTTATTGGGAACCTTCTGAACTATTGCTCCATGTATCTACACAATGCTTTTGAATGTTTAGGAAGAATAAAGCCAGAGACTCATCATCTGGAGAAAACCTCGTATGCTTTTATACTGATAGGAAAAGCAAGATATATGGCAAGAACAGGGAACGTCAAAGAAGCGATAGAAGTCTACGAAAAAGCACTGAAAATACTGCAAAAGATTCCTCATCCTTCTGGAACAATCGCCTGTCTTAACGATATGGCATGGTATACAAAGGAGAAGGATCCAGGAAAAGCTAAAAATATGGCAAAAGAAGCACTCTACTGGAATGGATACTTTTTTGATGCTCCGCGATTCTATGCACTGGACACACTGTTTGAGATTCAAAGGGCGACTTTTGACCCCGCAGTTGTTGAAACTGCCAGGCTGATTGTGATCGCTTCTGAAGGGTTAAAAGACAACGCAAATGATCTCTTGAAAAAGGCACGGAGACTGTGTTTGAGATTGAACAATTCCCTCTACAAAAACACAAAATCTCTCCAGAGATTTCTGAAGAGAAACACCACATCCATCAAATACCTCTCAGAAATGACGGGTATCGCAAGAAACAGACTGAGCGACATATTAAACGGAAAAACACAAAAGATCAGGGGAGAAACGTTAAGAAAAATAGCAAAGGCTCTTGAAAAATCCAACATTTTGTCTTTTCCTGCACCCCTGTTAAATGAATGGGTGAAACTGAAGATAGAAGAGAATTTCTCGGCTTCATTGAGAGAAATAAAGACAAAAATTTTAGAGGAAAGACAAATCCTTTTTCTTGCCACCTACATGGCTCTTCTTGATAGAAAATTCCTTTCAAGGAAAGAAAGACTCAAAAAAGCATATACACTTCTTGAAGATATTGAGTCGTTCGCTGATTTCATGGCAAAAGATCACCAGACCATGGAATTTGTTGTTTCAATGGTGAAGGCTCATCCTTTCATTGAAGGAAGAAAAGAAGCGGTGAAGAAAGCCCTTGAAAGGATGAAAAGAAAGAGACTGGAAAGATTCGCCCTGAGATACATCGAGATGAAAGAGCACGACAGAAAACTTCTTGATAGATTTCTGAGGAACTACGGAAGGTACAATGGGGTGAGGTTTGGTGTCAGGCTAAAGGGCCCGGATGTAGTAAGGGAGTTTGCAAGGAGGTACTCTCTCAAGGTTCAGCCTCTGTTTGTTGCCTTCTGGTGCGAAGAGGACGGCAGAGTGAGAAGAAGACTGGAAAGAATCTTGAGGCATATGGTCCTGAATTGAACCCGGAGTTTCAGCCTTAGAATCTCTTTTTCCTGGTATAATTTAATCGAAATTGCCATATCATTTGTCATGATGGAAAAATGAGGGGTGAAAAACATGCGTAAAATTTTCACAGCTATCATTGAATACGATCCTGAAACAAAGCAATATGTTGGAATGGTTCCGGACGTTCCAGGTGTGCATACTGTAGGTAGTTCCTTAGAAGAAGTGAGAAGGAATTTAAAAGAGGTGCTTGAACTCGTATTGGAGGAAGCAGGAGATGAAATAAATCACCAGGAATTCGTGGCTCTTGAGATGATAGAGGTGGAAACTTGAGTTATCTTCCAATAGTTGATCCAAAAACTATGGAAAAGGTTTTACTGAAACTTGGATTTCAACGTGTTCGCCAAAAAGGAAGTCATGTGTTCTACAGGCACAGCAATGGCAGGTATACGACCATCCCATTTCATGCAAGAGACTTGCCCAAGTCACTTATAAGAAAAATCATCCGTGAAGCGGGTATATCAGTGGAGGAATTCAAGAAAGTACTTGAAAATCTGTGATCTCCTCAGGGAGGTTGGGAAGATGGAGACGCAAAAGGAGATGGTCTTCATCGCCATGGAATCGGAGGACGGAGGATACATCGCAAAAGCTGAAGGGTATTCGATATTCACCCAGGGAGATACCTGAGAAGAGTTCCTTGAGATGGTAAAAGATGCGGACAAGTGTCACTTCGATGAGGATGTTCCAAAGTATATTCATGTTCATTTCGTAAAGGATGTGACGATCATGGTATTAAGCTTCCGGGAAGTGTTCCGGCAGATCGTTTGATAAGGCAATCCTGAGCGATGTAGCTGCGTGTCATGGAATCAGCATAGAGGAGATGGTCAAAAGACTGTGAGAGGGAAACATAAGCCATTGAACAACCGCCATCCTCCCTGGATTGGAAAGTTGTTGTAGATTGATTTCAGGCATCTTTATCAGCGATTCTTTTCGATTCATTCACGTACGTTTCTATTATCTTTCGGAATGTTGCGTTGTTTTGCATCAACTCTTCGAACCCTCCGACAGACGAAACTTTTCCGTTTTCAAGGAAGATAATCTTACTCGCAACCCTGATGATGTTCGGTTTGTGCGATATCAGTATGGCTGTTCTTTCTTTCAAAAATTCGATCAATTTCTCCAGCAAGGATTTTTCTGTTATCGCATCCAGATTCGTGAGAGGTTCATCCAGAACAACGACGGGCTTGTCTGCGTAGAAGAGCCTGGCAAGTTGTATCCTCTGTTTTTCTCCTCCTGAGACGAAGCTTCCTCCTTCTCCAAGTTTTCTTCCTTTCAGATGTTCTATTCCAAGTTCTTTTATGATTCTTTCGAGTTTTTTCTCATCGTACTCTCTTCCAAGGACTATGTTGTTTTCCAGTGTATCGTTGAATATACCGACGTTCTGGGAATAAAAAGCAACATGTTCGAAAACAGCCGAGGGCATTACCTGCTTCAAATCGTTTCCAAAGAGTTTCACAACACCTTCGTAGTTCTGTTCCAGGCCAAGCAGTATGTTGAGCAGAGTGGACTTTCCTTCCCCGGAGAGTCCTACTATGGCAGCGATTTCACGGGGTTGAATCGTGAAACTGACCTGCCTTAAAATGGGTTTTCCTGGCTCGAAGCCAAAGGTAACATCCACCAGTTCGTAAACAGGGCTTCCCAGAACGGGTTTTATTTCACGTTTTTTGAAGGTTTCTTCGGCCCGTTTTACTTCATCGAAATAATCAAGTACAGCATCGAGGTTCGCTGACACTCGTGTTATGACACGAGCCAGTTCTCTGAACATGTAGAGTGGTGCCGTTACAAAAGAAAAGTATGTCCACAGTGCCCATATCGTTCCCACGGTCAACTTCCCGTCTATCACAAGGTATGCTCCATAGGTGAGAATGAAGAGCCGTGTGAAATATTCCGGCAGGTTCACCATCAGTTTGTCGAATCTTGAGCGGGGAAGCTCTGCCTTCAAAACGGTGTCCGCCACCTGCTGATACATCGTCTCGCACTCTTTCTGACGTTTCTTTTGAGCTTCTCCGGCAAGTACTTCGTGGATGTTTTCAAACGTCTCGGTGATGAAACCTGTTACACGACGTAGAATTTCATACATCTGTGCGTACGGCCGTTCGGTTACTCTGCCGATGATGTTCAGATAAATACCGACTATCACAGCGTTTGCCACAAACAGGCCAAAAAAGGCTTTGTTCCATACGAAGACGGTTGCCAGTATGAATACACTACGTATTATCACCAGAACGTTCTGAAAAAATCCGTAATCCAGCAGGAAAAATGCGTCGTTGAGTTGATGGTTTATCAGAGTGGCATAGTAGGCAGAGCCCTGTTGTTTTAGCTTTTGCCAGGGAAAGAAAAACGACTGGCTGAAAATGCGACTGGACAGATCTGCTACGGCTCTGTACTTTGCTTTCAGGTAGATCTGGTCTCCAGCGTACGTAAGAACGAAAGACAGTGCATAGAGAAATCCAAGAAGGTAGATCGTGTTTAACCTCAGTTCCAGTCCGGCCAGCCCATCGATGACATCTCTCACAAGAAGAGGGATGAAGAAATCGAACACGACCGAAGACGTTGCAAGAAAGCCACCTATAACTATGAGCACCAGAAAACGCTTTCGAATCAGAGAGTAAAAGCGAAGAATTTTCTGGATACTCCTGAGATTCATGACTTTCCCTCCCTGGTGTTCTGGAAGATTTTTCAGAAAGGCCTTCCCATCACCAATGTTCGCTAATACATATCGATGTTTCCGTACTTTCTTGCTGCAAATTCAATCAACCGCAGTGTGAAATAGGCCAAAACGAGGTATGCAAGACCTACTGATGCTTCCCAGGCACTTGAAATCCAGGCCTTCATTTTAAATCCTTGCAGAGTGTATATTATGCTTTCGACCGAACGCGAAAGCGGCAAAAGCTGTGAAAGCCATCTGAAAAACACGGGCAGTCTTTCTACAGGAAAACTTGCACGCTTAAGATGAAAACCATCATCTCTGCAACACCAAGGAGCATGTTGATATCTCTCATCAGCAGTCCAAGAGCTGCCACCGTCATTCCGAAACTGCTCAGAGCCAGTACACCTATCGTCATATGGGCAAAAAGGCTCGCAGTAATGGAGGGATCGAGTTTTAAAAAGCAAAATGAAACAGCCAGTCCCAGAATCACCGTGGTCAGTGCATCGATTATGTGAAAAGGCATCTTTTTTAGCATTACTTTGAATTTCGATGAAGGCGAAACAACGAAGAAAATCAACGATCCCTGATCTCGCTCGGAGAAAAATATTATGCCGAGCCCTTTAAAAACGCTTATTGAAGACAGAGCCATGATATTTGCTATTATGAAAGCTCTCGCATCGTGCAGCGTTTTATATCCATATGCAAGAAGTGTTGAGTAAAAGAGCAGCCGAAAAATCGGATTGATGATCTTTTCAGCGGCATAGGCTTTCCAGTTCAGCCACAGGGAAACCCCTTTGTACGAAATCCAAAAATGTCTGAGCAGCCTCACTTCTCAAACCAGCTCCCCTTCCGCTCTGCTTTTTCTTTCTATCTTTTTGAAAAGAACATGTCCTAAAAGAAAGTAAAAAAGCGTGAGTAAAAGTGCGTTGAAAATCAAATCCTTTCCAGCACTGCCAACTTCAAAGGAATCTCTCATCAGCGTAACTGACCAGCTTATGGGAAGGAAACTGGAAATCACTCGAATCCATTTTGGAAGAATGTCTATCGGAAAGAGCATTCCCGAGATGAAATACACCGGATACTGGATCGTTGACATCCATGAAAAGGCGTTCTTTGAGAGTGTCAAAAGCGTTGCAAAAACGAAAGAGGTGGAAATGAAGGAAAGGACCAGTATCAGAAACGAACAGGCAAACATCACGGGATTCGAAATGGCAAACTCCAACTTCAAGACAAAATAAGAATAAGCCACAACCACGGCGGCTTCCATCTAATTCCCCCGCTTCAATCAATATCAGCGGATTCTGATAATGCAGAAATTTTTGCAAAGTAGCAGCCTCTGGCACTCTTTTCCAGAAAGATTGCGACCACCAACACTGCCACCAAACCACCCGCTTGCACGAGACCTATTTTCATTTGATAAATTCCCACGGTGATTGCTACTTATCCACTGTTGAACAATATAGCAATGGGACGTGAAAGAATCATCAAAAACCCTGCAACCCATTTTTCCTTCCTTTGGTTTGAAGTACCTTAAAAGAAATGGTGCCAAAAGCTAAGTACAGTAAAGATAAAACAATCAAGATGATGAATTCTTTTTTCAAGTCAAGCAATGTGTTTGTTTTCATGAGAAAATAGCGTGTGAGGTCCAACCCCCACGTAAATGGAAAAGCATATGCAAGATATTCCAGCACTTTTGGAAGAACATTCACAGGAAAAAACATACCACCAATCAGAGGAGCGGCATTACCAAGCAAACTCACCAGTTCGTCCCCTTCTTTGAATCTCAACGTGATGCCAAAAAACAGAAAGACAAGACCGAAAGAAGCGATTATGGAAAGAATAACAACACCCGCTGCAAGGGCAAACTCAACCAGGTTGAAGGTCATCAGATTCAGCAGCACTGCCAGGACGATTATCGGAACAGACTCCACGGTAACTTTCACAAGACCAAAAACCGACCACGAGAGGATGTACCCTATGGAACTCACGGGCATGATGAACAGTTCTTCCAGCTGTCCTATTCTCATGTAGTACCTCAAAGCAAAGACAGATCCCCAGAGTACCTCAACGTAGTTCCAGTAAGCTGCCCCTAGCAGGAGGTATCCGATGATGTTCTTCGTGTTCGTCGCACCGTAGAAAAACCGTACAAGGCCTGATTCTGTGCCAAAGTAATAGAGCAGGACAACGGGCATTATCGTCAGAAGGGGTGTGAGGAAAGCTCCATACCAGTCTATTCTGTATCTTTTCGCACTCAGGAAACTGGCTTTTGCAAGATACAGACTTCTCACCATGATTCCCATTCTCCTTTTTTTCGAATCTCGTTTTCTGCCTTTTTAAGCAACCATACTCCGAGGATCAGATAGGCAAAACTCAAACCTGTCAGTATCAGGAGTTGGGGAACAAAGCCACTCATGTTTCCGTTTTTTATTATGCTTCTTCCTATGGAGATGAGGTAGGTGAGCGGTATCATGTACGAGATGAGTCGAACGTAAGAAGGGAAATTCTCAACAGGATTGACCATCCCTGAGAGGACGCCAAAAAAGAATTGGGCAGTGGAATTTATGCTTCTGATTCTCTTCTTCCACAACGACAACGCTGCGAAAAATATCGAAAAGAATGTTATGTAAACACCGCTCACCGCCAGCAAAAGAAGAAAGTAAAGATGGATCTCAAGATTTATACCGGAAAAGTAGAAGAAAAGCAATGTGAAGAATGTTATGTACAGGTTCATTAGAAACGTGTCAACGGCTTTTGAGAACAAAAAAGCCAAAAGACTGATTGGAGCAAGTACCACGGAGATGAGGGCGCCTTCTTCTCTTTCTTCTGTGAATCCGTCTCCCACCCCAAAGAAGTACTGGTTCAGCCAGTACCAGAGCAGGGCTCCTATCAACACGTTCTCTGCAAGCGAGTTCACATCAGCGATTCTGGAAGAAAACACATAAGGCCCTATGATGAAAAACGGAGTCAGAGCCATGTTCACCCACACGAACCTGTATTTAAGCCTTATCTTCATTTCCTTCAGAACCAGATGGAGTATCTTCCTCATCCATATTTCGCCCCCTGATGAGGTTTTCGAACACCTCATATACTTCGCTTCTTTCGCTGCGGATATCTTTGTATCTCACTTCCATCTGTACACGACCGTTTCTAAGAAGAACAACGCTGGCATTCTCGGGAAGAACGTGAAGTACATGACTTATCATTACGATAGTCAATCCCCTCCTGTTCCGTTCATCCAAAAAACCGACCATTTCACGCACCGACGGTGGATCCAGACCGTTGAGTATCTCGTCGATGAACAGTACCTCTGGATCGTGAATTAGCGCTTTACAAATCATCAACTTTTTCCTCATACCCGTTGAAAACTCTTCGACGGGTTTGTCTTTGTATTCGAACAGACCGAATCTTTCGAGAAGTTCTTCCATTCGTTCTCTTCTGACCTTTTTCGGTACGCCATATACACCCCCAAAGATATCGAGGTTTTCCCAGGCAGTGAGTTTCCAGTACAGACTTCTCTCGTTTGCAAGAACTACCCCTATTCTCGCAGATAGCTTCTTCCAGTGCTTTTTCACATCAACGCCGAGAACCTTCACTTCCCCATCGTCAGGAAGCAAGAGACCTATCATGATTTTCAGCAGTGTGCTTTTTCCCGAACCGTTCTCGCCGACGATTACCTTGAAGTCTCCCTCTTCTGCGTAAAAATCAACTTTATCGAGAACTCGAAGTTCTCCGAAGGATTTCCTGACACCGGACACTTCCACGACTTTTCTCATACCAACTTCACCCTTTCACGGAACTTTGAAAATAATCTCAAAAGTTCTGGAGAGGAGTTTTTTGGCACCTGTTTCTTTTCAACATTTCTAAATTATTTTATCCAATTTTTCAGGATAGAGGGAAGACTCTCAACCAAAGAATGTCACAGCAATGGTCTTCGTGTCAGATAGATCCATCATGGTCGTTTGATAATCATTGAAAAGGCTAGGAAACACGAATGCGTATAAGATAGCTTTTCATGATTTTCATCCCTTTCCTCATTAGAACAGATCCTTTGTGACCTTTCAAATCTTCCTGGTTTTGAAAAGCCCATTTCAAAGCGTTCTGCGATAGAGGATTTTCATTGAGATTTCATATTTTGTGTAATTTCACTCCTAACGTTACACAGCAGTGTGATAAAATAGCGTAAAAATAATAGTTTTGGAGGGAAAGGATTGAAAAGTCATCGACTTTTGAAAGCACCATTTCAGCATGGATTTCTTTTCTCACGGCCACTTGTTACATACTGCTTCAAAACGTGCCATGACGCATCCTGGAAACATTACATAAGATTTCTGAAATACCGTCATGAAAAGCTTTATGAGGAGGCTCTCTCAGAAATAGATAGCGCAATTTGAAATACATCGAGATGAAAGAGTCCGACAGAAAACTCCTTGACAGATTTCTGAGGAATTATGGAAGGTACGATGGAGTGAGGTTTGGGATCAGGCTAAAGGGGCCGGATGTGGTGAGAGAGTTTGCAAGTAGGCACTCTCTCAAGGTCCAGCCCCTGTTCGTTGCCTTCTGGTGCGAAGAAGACGGCAGAGCAAGAAGAAGACTGGTGAGGATATTACACTGGATGACTCAAGAGTGATCGAGTGGGAAAACGGGTGTCAGTTCCTGCGCTTTTTCTTTCAGTATCTGCAGTTCTTCCTCGCTGATTTTCGTTCCCTGATTTTCAACGATTTGACACATCCACCAGAGAAATTCCTGGTGACTTGGACTCACAGCTGCGGTGACGGGCAGTGATAGTGTGAAGCGAAGTGCCATGGATGCTTCTTCGAAATCATCCACAGGATGATACCAGCATTTTTCCCAGCGTTTTTCTTCTCCTTCTTCCAGACGTCTTTTTGCCAGAGCCTTTATTGCCAGAATTCCCATGTTTTTCTCCCGGGCTTTGCTGTAAAGTCTTTTGCCAAATCCTTTTCCCAGCCAGCTTGCCCAGTTCAGTGGAAAAAGCACCGTATCGAAATCGAACCTTTCCAGCATCGAAAGTGCAGCTTCCTCACTGTGAGCAGAAAAACCGATGTACCTTATCAGTCCTTCTTCTTTTGCCTTCAAAAAGGCCTCTATAGCTCCATTCGGTGAAAAGATGGCCTCCACCTCATCGAGCGTGGTCACAGCATGGAACTGATAAAGGTCAAAGTGATCCGTCTGGAGTCTCTTCAGAGATTCGTTCAATTCTTTCCAGGCACCTTCTTTTGTTCTCTCCATCGTTTTACAGGCCAGAAACACCTGGTCTCTGTAAGGCTTCAGCGCTGAGCCAAGTTTTTCCTCGGCGTCTCCGTAGGAAGGAGCAACGTCGAAGTAGTTTATGCCCCTCTCGATCGCTCTGGCAACTATCTTTTTTGCAGATTCCACGGACTCGTTCATCACAACGATTCCGCCGAATCCGACCACAGAGAGCTTTTCACCTGTTTTCCCCAGAACTCTTTTTTCCACGGAAAATCCCCCCTTCAACGACTGGGTCTATTATACATCCAGGACCTTAATTTCTCCAAATTGTATCGATTTTAAATGGACATGGTATAAATGGGTTTGAGAGGTGATGAAGTTGGCAAAAAAATACTACGCTGTGAGGAAAGGAAGGGTACCAGGAATCTATGAGTCCTGGGAAGAGGCAGAAAAACAGGTAAAGGGCTTTCCGGGAGCAGAGTACAAAAGTTTTGAGAAGATAGAGGATGCAAAGGCATATCTTGAGGGAAAAGATGAATGCACCTGCCCGGAACTTGACGAAGAGACGATGATCGCCTATGTGGATGGGAGTTATGATGTGGTCTGTGGTTCTGGAGTGGTTCTGTGCTACAGGGGAAAGAAGGAAGAGTACTACTTCTGGACGGACATCGATGAGTTCAAAGACTCAAGGAACATAGCCGGAGAGATCATGGCTGCACTTTTTGCCATGGACTGTGCTTTGAAGAAAGGAGCAAAAAGACTCATTCTCAGGCACGATCTTGAAGGGCTTGAAAAGTGGGCAACGGAAGAGTACAGAACAAAAGAGCCGGTGACGCGTGTTTACAAGTACCTTTACGAGCAGTTTTGCAGGAGCGGTCTTGAAGTGGTCTTTGAGAAGGTGAAGAGTCACTCTGGAGACTTTTGCAACGATGAGGCTGACAGGCTGGCAAAAGAAGCAGCGAAAAAAAGATCAAACGTTGAGTGGACTTTGAAGGATTTTGAGAGTACAATGAAGATACTGGATCAAAAGAGGAGATGGGCAGAATGAAAAAGATGAGTATCACGGGTGGAACGGCCCTGATAGGGCTTGGAGTTGGTTTTATTCTTTTCAAACATTCCGTGTTCTATTTCATTGCGTCTCTTTTCATAGGAATCGGTGTGGGTTTACTGATCGAGTATCTCACGAAAAGAGAAAAATAGAAATCGTTCAGACTTTCTCTGGATTGTACACCAGAACTGCCGTGCCGCATGTTGCATAGAGACCCTTGAAGTTTCCATAGGGATACGGCTCGCCCTTCAGTGACCCATCGATAACACCTTCCACAGCCTTTATGAGGTCTTCCAGATAATCTGGTCCAAAAGGTTTCAACTGTGTGCCACTCAGATGCCCATGGTAGATCTTCTCGAAACCGTCGATCTCTCTGAGTTTTTTCAGGCTTTTAAGGTACTCTCTCAGTGGAAGACATCCCGGAAGATGCATCCAGGTGTGTCCTGCCCCCACCGAATCCCCGCTGAAAAGCAGCCTGTTTTCTCTGTCCAGAAGAGCGATCGACCCTGGTGTGTGTCCCGGGACTTCGATCACCTCGAGCGTTCTTCCACCAAGATCGAAACTGTCTCCCTCTCTCACGTCCAGAAAGTTTTTGTAATCCACCTGTATTTTGAACAGTTCTATGATCTGAAGGTCCCTGTGGTTGAGATACACCTTTTCGAACTGGTTTGCCTGCATGATGTGATCCCAGTGGGCGTGGGTGAGAACAACTTCGATGGGTTTTTCCGTGATGGATCTTATGAAACCTTTCAGGTCACCTTCTCCCATACCGGTGTCTATGAGGAGGGCTTTCTCTTCTCCCACTACCAGGTACATACTGTCTCCCCTGTAGTCGGCGATGTGCCATACACCGGGCTCGAGCAAGGTGCAGGTGTACTCGTTTTTCCTCATCTTTTCACCTCCAGAAGTTTTGGCAAAACCACAAGACTCATGAAAGAGCTCACGGTCATCGTGACCCACATGATTGCGACAAGATAAGTGTGGAACGTGAAGGGTGACAGAATCAGAGCGGAAAGCCCCACAGAAAGACCAAAGGCGTTTGCCAGAATTGGTGTGGATGCGATCTTTACCGTCTTTTCCAGATCCCTGTAATATCTGAACAGCTCCGTCACATGTATGGCGTAATCTATTCCAACCCCGATCACTATTCCGGCCATGTTTGCCGTGATCAGGTTCAGAGGAATCCCAGAAAGCCCCATGAAACCAAAAAGAGACACAAGCGAGATCAGAACAGGAACGATCGCCTTTGCTGGAATGACAAAACTTCTCTGAAACAGAACAAGAAGGAGAAAGACCATGCTGACAGCAAGCACCACCGAAAGTACCTGCTGATGAACGATCGAGTCGTTCATCTCTTTTATGATGTAGGGAAGCCCCGTCACCTGAAAGCCGCTTTCTTTCACTATGTGTTCCACTTCCTCGAGAGTGTTTCTGTCGAGGTTATCCAGAAAGATGAAAGCCCTTCCTGTGCTTTCGGATAGAAAGTTGTTCGTGTACTCCTCTGGAAGAAGTCTTTTGAGTATCAGCGCCCTTGCAAGGATTTTCGGGTAACCTTCTTCTTTGAAGAGATGTTCGTTCATCTTCACAAGGATATCGTAGACGGAAAAGGCATCGTATCCTTTGCTCTTCAGTTTTTCTTCCATCGAAAGGACCTTCCGGGCAAAGTCTGGAGAGAGCAGATTCTCTGACTCGAAAACGGCATAAACGGGCAGAGCCCTTCCGAAGATCTCTTCTATCTTCTCCACGTTCTTTCTGACCCTTGTGTAGCCTTTGTAGAGTTTCAGAATGTTGAGGTCTGCCTTCAGAAGGAATGTGCCTGGAAGGAAGGCGAAAAGAACCACCAGTGTGATGATCCACGCTCGCTTTGAAAGTCTTTGAAAAAGCCGGGCCAGGCTGCTTTCCTTCTTTTTGATCTCAACATCTTCCATTCCTGACAGTATTACGGGAAGTACGATCCACGTTGAAATTCCCGCAAGACCGATTCCAGCGGCGGCGAGGAGTCCCATCTGTTTCATGGACTGAGAGTTCAAAGTGAGAAAAGAGAGAAATCCTGCCATCGTGGTGAGTGTGGTGAGGATCATCGCCCTTCCAACACTCTCGAGAGTATCTTTGATGGCGTTGAACGTATTCTCTCCCTCTTTCTTTCGTTCCAGAAAGTGCGAGACGAAGTGAAGCCCATCGGCACTTCCCATGACGATGGTGAATATGGGAACCAGAACCGTGATGATGGAAAGGTTCTGTCCCATCCATCCCATCACGTAGCCAAGCGTCCAGAGGGCGGCGAATCCCGCCGGTATCAAAGATAAAATAGCGTACCTGAACCTTCCAAGTTGTACTCTGAAGACGTTCAGAAGAAGAACAACGGCGAGTGGAGGAAGCGTGAATATCATGAACAGAAGATAGCGAAATATCTGGTCTTCCAGATACTGTGTTCCAGAGAGGTAATGTTCATATCCTGAAAGAGCACTTTCGATTTCATCGGGATTTACACTGTTTCTGGGAAGTATCATGAAGAGGGAGTAGTATCCATCTTCCATTTTCCTCACGTTGAGGAAGTCTTTCATGTTTTCAACATAGTTTAGAAAGTCTCTGTACTGCTCTTCGGACATGTTTTTTGTCTCCACTAGCCTGAAGCCAGCGGGAAACTTCTCCGGAATGGGTGGTATGACTGTCTTTACACCTTCAACGGAGGAGAGTTTTTCCTTTATTTCAAAGATCTCATCTATTCCTTCTCTGCTCAGGGGATCGACGCTCGTCTTCACCATCACCACAAGCTGTTCTCCTGTTTTGAAGACACCGTTCATCTTCTCGTATATCTCTTTCTGACGGGATTTCTGAGGCATCAGAATGGAAAACTCAGTTGTGAAGTGAAGCCTGAAAAGCCCAAAGAGTGCTAAAATGTTCAGTACCAGCACCACAGCGAAGATCTTCTTTCTGTTTTTGAAAACAAAAGAGGTGTACTCTTCGAACAAAGGTGTCACCTCCCGTGGACTTTATTTTATCAGGAAGGACGGTGAAAAAGCATGTGGGATGTCTTTGAACACTTCGTGAACGAGTACGAGGAGTGGTTCTTAAAGCATAAATTCGCCTATCTTTCTGAACTCAAAGCGGTGAAGACTCTTCTTCCAGAGGGAAGGGGAGTGGAGATAGGGGTTGGTACAGGAAGGTTCGCTGTTCCTTTGAAGATAAAGATCAGGGTGGAACCTTCAGAGCGCATGGCAGAGATAGCAAGAAAGCGAGGCGTGTTCGTTTTGAAGGGTACAGCGGAGAACCTTCCCTTGAAGGATGAAAGCTTCGATTTCGCGTTGATGGTGACAACGATCTGCTTTGTGGATGATCCGGAAAGGGCGTTGAAAGAAGCCTATCGTATCCTCAAAAAGGGTGGGTATCTCATCGTCGGTATCGTGGACAGGGAGAGTTTTCTTGGAAGAGAATACGAAAAAAACAAAGAAAAGAGCGTTTTCTACAAAAACGCTCGATTCTTCTCAACGGAGGAACTGATGGATCTGATGAGAAAAGCGGGTTTTGAAGAATTCAAAGTCGTCCAAACTCTCTTCAAACACCCATCGGAGCTCAGTGAGATCGAACCGGTTAAGGAAGGCTACGGTGAAGGTGCTTTTGTGGTGATAAGAGGAACGAAGAAATGACTTTTCTTTGAATTTATTGAGAAATGTTCGCAATAATATATGTTTATGGTATATAATGAAACCGTGGAGGGATATGCATGACGAAGATAACTGTTCTCAGCGGAAAGGGAGGAACAGGAAAGACCACCGTTTCTGTCAACATGGCAAAAGCGCTCTCGGAAAGTTACAGGGTGCAGCTTCTCGATGCGGACGTGGAGGAACCCAACGATCACATCTTTTTCAACGTCGATGTTTCTTTCGAAGAGCCAGTCCACCTGATGATTCCGGTTGTGGACAACTCCGTGTGTATTCGATGCGGTGAGTGTGCAAGCACCTGTCAGTTTGGAGCCATATCCGTCTTTCCGAGCGGAACGTTCGTTTTCGAAAGTCTCTGTCATGGGTGCGGTGCATGTTCTATAATGTGTCCCGTCAACGCGATCTCCGAAAGGCCAAAGGAGATAGGAAAGATAAGATTTGGAACGGCCGATGGAAACATCTCGTTCGGTATGGGGATTCTGAACATCGGAGAGCGAACGGGAGTTCCCGTCATCAGGAAGTTGAAAAAGCACATCGATGAGAAAGCGGATGTTGTGATCGTTGACGCTCCTCCGGGCACGTCCTGTCCTGTCGTGGAAAGCTTGAGAAACACAGATTTCGCTCTATTGGTAACCGAGCCGACCGCTTTTGGCCTTCACGACTTGAAACTGGCAGTCGAGCTCACAAAAGAGATGGGGATACCCTCCGGTATCGTTGTCAACAGATACATTCCAGGTAACACCATCATCGAAGAGTTCGCCGATGAAGAGGGAATACCTGTTCTTCTGAAGATACCGTTCAAAAGGGAGATAGCTTCTCTCTGCGCCGAAGGAAAGCTGATTGTCGAGGCCTTCCAGGATATGAAAAAAGACTTCCTGGAGCTGTTCGAAAAGATCGAGGTGATGGTTCGATGAAGCAGATCGCTGTCGTGAGTGGAAAAGGTGGAACAGGGAAAACAACGTTCACCGCGTCTCTCGGGGTTCTTCTTGAAAATTCCCTGCTCGCAGATTGTGAGGTCGATGCATCCAACCTTTACATCCTGTTTCCTGGAGATCCTGTGGAAGAGCACGAATACTACGGTGGAAAGGAGGCCATTATAGATCAATAGAAATGTGACAGATGTGGTATTTGTGAAAAGGTGTGCAGATTCGATGCAATAATCCAGGGCGAGAAATACAGAGTTGACCAGTACGCTTGCGAAGGGTGCAACGCGTGTGTGGTTTCCTGTCCCAGAAATGTCATTACTCTGGTTCAATTTCTCTGGAAGGTATTTCTTCACCTGGTCTGGGGACAAATCCATTGTTTACGCTCGGCTGAGCCCTGGTGAAGAGGATTCTGGTGGACTCGTAGCGGAGGTTCATAAGCTCGCTTTCGAGAAAGCGGAAGAACTGAAACGAGACTATGTGATCATAGATGGGGCTCCCGGTATAGGGTGCTCTGCCACGTCGTCTATCGTCGGAGTGAACTATGTGGTTGTTGTCACTGAGCCAACCATGTCCGGACTTCACGACCTCAAGAGAATCGTGGAAACGTTGAAGTGTCTCAAGAGAGAATTTGGAATAGTGATCAACAAGTACGATATAAACTCGGTCGTGTCTCGAGAGATAGAGGATTACTGTTTGAATGAAGGGCTCGATCTACTGGGAAAAATTCCGTTCGACGAAACGGTGGTAAAGGCTTCTATGGAGTGCAAGTCGGTGATTACGTACGAAAGCAGTCCCGCGGCAGAGTCCATAAAGAAGCATAGTGAAGATAGTTGAGAAGATCATCGAGAAAATTTCTTGAGGAGGAGGCACTATGTCAAAGGTAGCGATTCCATCTGTGGGGAAGGATCTGTCTTCCATGGTGAGTGATAGATTCGCCAAGGCAGAGTATTTCATCATCTACGACACGGAGTCTGGAAACATGGAAGTTGTTGGGAACACCATCGCCGATACACATGGGACGGGTCCAGATGTTGTTCAAAGTCTTGTTTCGAAAGGAGTAGAGTATCTCATAGCCCCGAACGTCGGCAGAAACGCGTTTGAGACTTTAAAGGCAGCTGGGGTGAGGGTCTGTCGGTTCGTAAGGAGGGACGGTTCAGGAGGCACTTGACGCTTTCAGCGAAGGAAAACTCGAGGAGTTGACGACTTTCACCAGAGAGGGGTAAGGATATGCCTTGGGTGAATTCGAAGTGTGTTGGCTGTGGAAATTGTGTCAGGGTGTGTCCAGTTGAAGGTGTAATTAGAATAGAGAACGGAAAGGCCGTTATCGACAACTACAAGTGTATTCGATGTGGAAAGTGCTTCGATGCGTGCCCAGTTGGAGCCATCAGACCGAATTATGAAAATCCCGCGCTGAGAGGAATGGGAAGAGGATACGGTAGAGGGCGAGGAAAATGGGATGAGTTTTAACGGCCGTGTGTACGGAATCTTTCTCTCCAGGAGGTTCGACAGATCTCTCGGTGTCTCCTCTATTCCGTTCAAAATGTGCACATATTCGTGTGTGTACTGCCAGCTTGGAAGAACAACAAATTTCACTGTGGAGGGGCAGATGTTCTTTCCGTTGAAGGTGTTCGAGGAAGAGTTGAAAGGATTCGTGAAGAAGCACCGGGATGATTTCGACATGGTGAGCATCTTTGGAGAGGGTGTGAACCCACTCTTTACACTCCCCTCGATTCCCTGATAGGTCTGTGCAAATCGATCACCGGAAAACCCGTTGTACTCATAACGAACGGTTCGCTTTCCTGGGATGAGAAGGTCAGAAAAGAAGCGAAACTGTTGGACATAATAATGCCCACCCTCTCTGCATGGGACGAAAAGAACTTCAGGACGATCCACAGGCCCCACAAGAGTCTATCGTTTCAGAAGGTGTTCGAGGGTTTGAAAAAGTTGTGAAGAGAGTACAGCGGTGAGATCTGACTTAAAGTTATGCTGGTGAAGGGATTGAACGACTTCGCACTGGAAGAATTAAGAGAGAAGATCTCACAGATAGAGCCGGACAGGGTTTATGTGAACGTTCCTGTGAGACCTCCGGCGGAGGGATGGGTTGAACATCCAGATGAGGAAACGATAAAGAAAGCAAAAGAACTTTTCAATGCCACATCGATAGAAATTCCCGCAGCCGGTAGGTTCATCACTGCAGGAGAAGGAATCGATGCCGTCTTGAACATGACCAAACGCCATCCCACGAGCGAAGAAGAGATAAAAGATCTTTTGACTTCTCAGAGGATCGATCCTGAACCGATTATAGAAAGACTCAGATCCTGCAAAAATGTGGAAATCATCGAGTACAGCGGTCGAAGATACTACAGATACACTACAACAGAATGATCACCGCCAGAAACTCAAGGTCCGTGTCTCCTGTGTTCTCTATTGAATGAGACTCTCCAGAGTCCGTAAAGCACACATCTCCTGCTTTTATGGGAACGTCCTTTCCATTGTCGTGAAAGACGCCTTCTCCAGATAAAATGTAGTATATCTCAAACTCTCCCTCATGCTTGTGAAGACCCACAGAAGACCCCGGTGAAAGTTTCATTTTCGCAAAAAGTCTTGCTTTGTTGTGCATAATTTCCTTGGAAAGGAGATGTGTCATTTCCACTTCACCTTTTCCGCCTCGCATGCTCAACACCTTTTCCACTTTCACATCAGATGATCTGATGACCATGTTCTCCCTCCTGATTGAGTAGTGTTTTTTTTATTTCCTCTGCGAAATCTTTTGCGTCTTTTTCGATCATCTTTCTAAAGATTACCTTCTTTGCTACAACTTCGCAGCCAGAGAGTTCTTGCATCTGATCAAGGCAAACACCGTACCTTTTGATACATGTTGCAAAGAAAGCGACCTTCTTTATTTTTTCTCTGTTCTTCAGCAAATACGTTCTGATAGCGGGGGTGACTCTTCCGTTCCAGATGGGAGTTCCCACTACAACGAGATCGTACTCCGATGGATCTTTCTTAAAAATTATATCCGTTGTCTTTCCCACCGTTGCCTCGTAGCCAGCTTTCAAAAAACCGAAGATGCCTTTCCGAGGTTTTCTGTCCATTACTTCATCTATATCGGCCTTCAGAATGTCCTTTATAATCTCCGCTACTTTCTTTGTGTGACCACTTCTGGTGTAGTACACCACGAGGATTTTCATGGTGTTTCCTCCTCTTTCACCAGCGAGGAGATCGTTGAACAATCTTCTTACTTCTTAGTATATCACACATCATACACAACTTGTTTTGAATCGCTCAAATGTGTTGATATGAATTTTCCTTCCGTTAACCTTTTCCAAATACAACATATGGTAGTATTCTTTAAAAATACACAACAAATGGAGGTGGAAAGAGTTGAAGGCTTACGCGTTCGGTTTTCCGAAGATAGGAGAAAAGAGGGAATTCAAAAAGGCTCTGGAGGGTTTCTGGAAGGGAAAGATCACGGAAGAACAGCTCGAGGAAGAGATGAACAAACTCAGAGTGTACATGGTGGAAAACTACAGAAAAAACGTCGATGTAATTCCTTCAAACGAACTTTCCTACTACGACTTTGTGCTCGACACAGCGGTGATGGTGGGGGCTGTTCCAGAGAGGTTCGGTGAGTACAGGGGGCTTTCGACGTACTTCGAAATGGCACGCGGTGGAAAAGCTCTGGAAATGACCAAATTCTTCAACACCAACTATCACTACCTTGTTCCGGAAATAGAAACCGAAGAGTTCTATCTTCTCGAAAACAAACCTCTTGAAGATTATCTGTTCTTCAAATTGAAGGGAATAGAAACAGCACCGTGGGTGATAGGTCCTTTCACCTTCCTGTACCTTTCCAAAAGAAACGGCGAGTGGATCAGAAGACCAGATCAGATGGAAAAACTGCTGGAAAGTCTCGTTTCTGTTTACAAAGAAGCTTTCGGAAAACTTATGGAAAACGGCTGTAAGGAAATTCTCGTGAACGAACCCGCTTTCGTTTGCGATCTTGAAAAGGCTCACTGGGATCTGATACTGAACGTGTATCGTGAGCTTTCAGAGTTTCCGATGACCATTTTCACCTACTACGACAGCGTTTCTGACTACAAAGCGTACGTCTCTCTTCCGGTGAAAGGGCTTCATTTCGATTTCGTCTCGAACGAAGAAAATCTGAAAAATCTCGAAAGATACGGATTTCCGGATGACAAGGAGCTTGTGGCCGGTGTGACAAACGGCCGTCAGCCCTGGAGAGCGGACCTCAAAAAGGTGGCGTTACTGGTAGAAAAACTCGGTGCGAGTGCCATCTCGAATTCCTGTCCGCTCTTCCATCTTCCAGTGACTCTGGAGCTGGAAGACAATCTGTCCGATGGATTGAAAGAGAAACTCGCCTTCGCGAAAGAAAAACTCAGAGAGTTGAAAATTTTGAAAGATTTCCTTGAAGGAAGAACTTCCGATCTTCCCGATGTATCGTTTGAAGATTTTGCGGAGGATCTTCTGGTTGTTGAGAGAGTAAGAAATCTTCCAGAAGGGTCGTTCAAAAGAGAGAAAGAATACACCGAGCGCGACAGAATCCAGAAAGAAAGACTGAACCTTCCGCTCTTTCCCACAACGACCATCGGATCTTTTCCGCAGACCTCCGAAGTGAGAAAGATGAGGTCGAAGTACAGAAAGGGAGAAATTTCCAAAGAAGAATACGAAACCTTCATAAAAGAACAGATAAAAAAGGCGATAGATCTTCAGGAGGAAATGGGACTCGATGTTCTGGTGCACGGTGAGTTCGAAAGAACCGACATGGTCGAGTTCTTCGCTGAGAAATTGAACGGCATCGCCACCACTCAGAACGGTTGGGTTCTCTCTTACGGTTCGAGGTGTTATCGTCCACCCATTATATACGGCACTGTCACACGGCCAGAACCCATGACGCTCGAAGAAATCTCTTACGCTCAGTCTCTTACAGAAAAGCCCGTCAAAGGGATGCTCACAGGTCCCATCACCATCATGAGCTGGAGCTATTACAGGGAGGACATACCAGAGAGAGAAATAGCTTACCAGATAGCCCTCGCGATAAACGAAGAAGTGAAGGATCTGGAAGAGGCGGGAATAAAGATCGTACAGATCGATGAGCCCGCGTTCAGAGAAAAGGCACCTGTCAAAAAGAGCAAATGGCCTGAGTACTTTGAATGGGCGATAAACGCTTTCAACCTGGCAGCCAACGCGAGGCCAGAAACACAGATCCACGCCCACATGTGCTACTCGGATTTCAACGAGATAATCGAGTACATCCACCAGCTGGAATTCGACGTGATCAGCATTGAGGCTTCGAGGAGCAAAGGTGAGATCATCTCTGCCTTTGAGAACTTCAAAGGATGGATCAAACAGATCGGTGTTGGTGTCTGGGACATCCACTCTCCTGCTGTTCCATCCATAAGCGAAATGAGGGAGATAGTCGAAAGAGTTCTCAGGGTGCTTCCTAAGGAGCTGATCTGGATCAATCCCGACTGCGGTCTCAAGACGAGAAGCTGGGACGAAGTTATTCCATCGCTCAGAAACATGGTGGTACTTGCGAAGGAATTGAGGGAAAAATTTGAAAGTTGAGGGAGACTTGTCTTTTCACGGGAAAGTGGTATAATGGTTCCAGAAGAAGAAACGGGATAGAAAAAGTACTTGACAAATAAAAGCGATTTGTGGTATAATATAAAGTGGCCGGCAGAAATTGGGAGGGGGAAAATCCCCTCCCTGTGTTTTTTTATTCTAGCCTCACGTACTCTCTGTTCGCCTCCAGTATCTCCTCGAGAAGGTCTTTCGCGCCCTCCACATCCGGCCCGAGAGGATGGGAAAGCAAAGCCTTCAGGGCGAGTTTTTTCGATCTTTTCAGATACGCTTCTATTGTGAGTCGCTCGTACATCTTCACCGCGTGGATGAAGGAAAGAGCGAAGTGATCTCCTTTTCCCTGCGAGAGCGCGTGGACCCTGCCGGATCTCACATAACAAGGTATCTCAAGGACGTAATCATCCGGGAGGTTCTCGATCGAGCCGTTGTTTCTTGTGTTCACAATGTGTATCTTTCCTTCGTCGGTTTCGAGGTCTCTTATCAGGTGGGCCGCCGCCGTGGAGTACATGCTTCCACCGCGCTTTGTGAGTTCTTCCGGTATCTCGGTAGCGGTTCTGTACTTCTCGAAGAGTTCTTTCTCTATCTTCATCACTTCCCTTGCTCTGAGTTCGTGCGTGGAGATCTTTTTGAACATCTTTTTCTCCATCAGGTAGTACCTCAGATAGGGATTCACAAGAAGCTCCACCGAGTCGTAGAACCACGCCGGGAAGTCCTCGTCTGGTATGTTGGAGAGCTTCAGTTTCAGATTTTCAAAGACCTTTTCCGTCACGTCTTCACCTTTCACGAAAACCTTCTCTATGAAGCTCAGATGGTTGAGGCCGTAGTACTTCAAGAACACGTCTTCGAGCCTTGCTGAGAAGATCTCTGCGATCTCCCGGATGAAGTTTATGGGAACGTTGCAGAGGCCTATGAATTTTTCGTATTCGAGGTAGTTCCTCACGAACTCTGTGATGTGGCCAGATGGGTTGGTGAAGTTTATGATGGTCGCGTTCGATGTTCTTCTCACGGTATCAACGTACTCCTCTATTACGGGAAACGCCCTCAAAGCCGCTGAGAATCCCCCAACCCCTGTTGTTTCTTGACCTATGAGACCGTACTTCAGCGGAATGCCTTCGTCGTTTTCCCTGCCCTTGAGTCCACCCGGTCTGAATTGAAAGATCACGTATTTTGCGTCCACGACGGCGCCTTCGAAGGTGTCGCTGATTAGCACCTTGAACCTGTCTTTGACGAGTCTCTTCACGAAATCAACGACGATCTTCTGCTTTTCTTCGTCGATGTCGTAGAAGATCACCTCATCGATGCGAACATCCTTGGAGATGTCGAGAAGTCCTTTCACCAGTTCCGGAGTGTAGCTGCTCCCACCACCTATCACTGCGATCCGCATTTCTTCACCTCCCTGAGGTAGCTCCTCACCAGTCTGTTGTAAAGGTCCTCTGTTACTCTCAATCCGGCCCGTTCCATCGCGAACAGCACGGCACCGATCACAGGGTCATGTTCTGGTATGACGACCTCGTATTCTTTTCCGGTGGCGCTCTCTATCATTTTTATGAGAAGAGAAGGGGCGTTTTTGAAGAAGCTTCCCTCCAGGATCAGTTTGATGGGAGGTGTGAAGTCCAGCACCTTCCTGTGTGCGTCGATGATCTTTTTCACTTCAACCACGATCTCGTTGAAAATTCTGAGAGAAACAGCGTCACCCTTTTCGGCACACCTGAACAGCGTCTGATTCACTCTCCTGACCAGCTCCGAGGTGTATCCTCCTTCGTAATCGTATCTCAGAAGGTTCTCCACCGGGCCGATCGCTTTTTCCACCTCTTCGACAAGCGTCGTCCAGTCGTCTCTGCCGTCCTTTGCCCTCATCACAGCGGAGGTCACAAGAGAAGCGATGTAGTGCGAGCCGAGTCTCTCACCCAGCGAAAAAGAAAGTCCTCCTATTCTGTTCACTCTTTTGCCGTCCGAAGCGTAGGAAATGCTACCCGTTCCACAGCTCACCATGATACCCGTATCATCATAAGAGCCAGATCTCAGGGCTATCCTTCCGTCGTTGTCGAAGTCGAATCTTTTGAGATCGAGTTTTTCCAGAATCTCCCTCACGATCTTCATCTCGTAGTCGAAGTCTGCTCCCGCGTATCCGAAGAAGGCGAAATCGATCTCTTCTCTGGCCTTTCCTGACCTGTCCAGGATGCCTTCGATCACGTCTTTGAGATTCTTGACAGCATTTTCTTTTCCAACGACCTGATAGTTCGCACCTTTTCCTCTGTGAACGGCCAGAACGTTTCCCTGCTCGTCGCTGAGAACGGCCAGTGTTTTCGTTCCCCCCACATCCACTCCGAGGAAGAGCAATCCCTTCACCTCCCCATCATAGTATAATCGTTTCGGGGTGGAAAACATGAGAAAAATCATTCTCGCTCTGCTCGTGATTGTCTCCGTTCAGATGAAGGGAGACGTCTTTGTGAGTTTCTCCTACGATTTTTCACGAGGAGAAACCGTGTCGTCCGTGGGTATGGACACTGGAGAGTACACAGCGGGTGTGGAACTCTGGGATTTCTCCTCCCTCTGTTTCTTCGTCGGCGCTGTGAAGAATTTGGATCTGGGGGATTTCATGTTCACCCTTGAAACAAGGGTGGGCTTTTCTTCAAAGCCTTATCTTGCCGTCGTTAACTTCTTCTGGAAAAGGCACGAAGGAGTGAAATGGGGCTTTGGTTATTCAATAACGCTGAAGGACTCGAGCATCAGATTTCCGCTGTTTGTGAGACTGGGGTGGTGAAGAGTGGATTATCTCGAATCACTCGATTTTCCAAAAGTTGTGGAGATAGTAAAGAAATACGCGCTCTCTGACCTGGGAAGAAAACATCTGGACACTCTCAAACCGACGGTGAATCCGTGGGACGAGCTCGAACTCGTGGAGGAGCTTCTGAACTACTTTGTCAGGTGGGGAGAGCCCCCCATAAAAGGATTGGACGACATCTCTCAGGAAGTGGAGAAGGTGAAGTCCGGATCCTCTCTGGAACCGTGGGATCTTCTCCGTGTTTCTGTGTTTCTCGAAGGCTGTGACATTCTGAAAAAAGACTTTGAAAAACGTGAATACATCAGGCTCAAAGAGACCTTCTCCAGGCTCAGCTCCTTCAGAGAGTTCGTAGAAGAGGTGAACAGGTGCATAGAACAGGATGGAGAGATCTCGGACCGTGCGAGTCCCAGATTGAGGGAGATCAGAACGGAAAAGAAGCGTCTTTCCAGCGAGATAAAGAGAAAGGCCGATGATTTCGTCAGGACGCACTCTCAGATCCTTCAGGAACAGATGTACGTTTACAGGGATGGAAGGTATCTCTTCCCCGTGAAGGCTTCCATGAAGAACGCGGTGAGGGGGATCGTTCACCATCTTTCCTCTTCCGGGGCCACCGTCTTTCTGGAGCCCGACGAGTTCGTCGAACTGAACAACAGAGTGCGTCTTTTAGAAGAGGAGGAAAGACTGGAGATCAGCAGGATCCTGAGACAGCTGACGAACATACTCCTTTCCAGGCTCAACGACCTTGAGAGGAACGTGGAACTCATAGCGCGTTTCGACTCCCTCTACGCGAGGGTGAAGTTCGCAAGAGAGTTCAACGGAACCGTCGTGAAACCTTCTTCGCGGATAAGGCTTGTCAACGCAAGACATCCGTTGATACCAAAGGAGAGAGTGGTTCCAATAAATCTTGAGCTTCCACCCAACAAAAGAGGTTTCATCATAACGGGTCCAAACATGGGCGGAAAGACCGTGACTGTGAAAACTGTTGGTCTTTTTACTGCCCTCATGATGAGCGGCTTCCCTCTCCCCTGTGATGAAGGAACGGAGCTGAAGGTCTTTCCAAAGATCATGGCGGACATCGGTGAGGAGCAGAGCATAGAACAGAGCCTCAGCACCTTCTCGTCACACATGAAGAAGATCGTGGAGATCGTGAAGAACGCCGACAGCGATTCACTGGTCATCCTCGACGAGCTGGGCTCGGGGACGGATCCGGTGGAAGGAGCCGCCCTCGCCATCGCGATAATAGAGGATCTTCTGGAAAAAGGAGCGACGATCTTCGTAACCACACACCTCACACCCGTGAAGGTCTTTGCCATGAACCATCCTCTGCTTTTGAACGCCTCCATGGAGTTCGATCCGGAAACCCTCTCACCAACTTACAGGGTCCTGGTTGGTGTTCCAGGGGGCTCTCACGCTTTCCAGATAGCAGAAAAGTTGGGACTCGACAAACGTATAGTCGAAAACGCCAGGTCGAGACTCTCTCAGGAGGAGATGGAACTCGAGGGACTCATAAGGTCTCTCCACGAGAAGATCTCGCTTCTCGAAGAGGAGAAGAGAAAACTCCAGAAAGAACGCGAAGAGTACATGAAACTGAGAGAGAAATACGAAGAAGACTACAAAAAGCTGAGAAGAATGAAAATAGAAGAGTTCGACAGAGAGCTGAGGGAGCTCAACGATTACATCAGAAAGGTCAAGAAGGAACTCGATCAGGCGATACACGTGGCAAAAACTGGCAACGTTGACGAGATGAGAGAAGCGGTGAAGACGATAGAGAAGGAGAAGAAAGATCTGGAGCGAAAGAGAATCGAAGAAGCACCCGAAGAAGAAATAAAACCCGGAGATCACGTGAGAATGGAAGGTGGAACCTCTGTGGGAAAGGTCGTCGAGGTGAAAGGTGACACAGCCCTTGTTGACTTTGGCTTTCTCAGATTGAAGGTGCCCGTGTCGAAACTGAGAAAGACGAAAAAAGAAGAGAAGAAAGAAACTTCAACGTTCTCTTACAAACCTTCGACCTTCAGAACGGAGATAGACATAAGGGGTATGACGGTTGAAGAAGCGGAGCCGGTTGTGAAGAAGTTCATCGATGACCTGGTGATGAACGGCATCAGCAAGGGATACATAATACACGGAAAGGGCACTGGAAAGCTCGCATCTGGAGTGTGGGAGATACTGAGAAAGGACAAAAGAGTGGTTTCTTTCAGATTCGGAACACCTTCTGAGGGGGGAACGGGTGTCACGGTGGTGGAGGTGAAAGTGTGATCTTCGCTCTCGATGTGGGTACCAGAAAGATAGCGGGTTTGATCGTCGTCGAGGAGAAAGGTACGATCAGAATCGTGGATTCTGAACTGATAGAACACAAAACACGCACGATGTTCGACGGTCAGGTTCACGATGTGCTCGGAGTGGCGGAAACGGTGAAAGAGGTGAAAGAAAGACTCGAGTCGAGGAACGAAATCGAACTGAAAGAGGTGGCTGTAGCCCTCGCGGGAAGGTTCCTGAAAACTCAAGTAGGTGAGGCGGAGCTGGATTTTTCCAAGACTGGACACATCACCCGCGAAGACGTTATGAAGCTTGAAATAGAAGCGGTGACTAAAGCGCAGGAAAGTGTAGAAGAGGACTTCTTCTGTGTGGGATACTCCGTCGTCGAGTACAGACTCGACGGAATGTGGATGAAAAAGCTTGAGGGACACAGAGGCGGGAAGGCTTATGTTAAGGTGGTCTCTGCTTTCCTTCCCGTTCACGTTGTGGATTCCCTGATGAGGGTTCTGGAGACTGTGGGACTCACTCCGGTTCACGTGACGCTGGAGCCGATAGCGGCGATGGATCTAACCGTCCCGGAGGATCTCAGGTATCTGAACATAGCTCTCGTCGATGTGGGCGCGGGAACGAGCGACATAGCTATCTCGAAGGAAGGAACGGTGGTGGCCTACGGAATGATCCCCATGGCGGGTGACGAGATAACGGAAGCCATAGGAAAGAAATTTCTGCTTGACTTTCAGACAGCGGAACACGTGAAGAGAACCGTTTTTTCAGAAGAAAGAGTGAAGGTGAAGAATATACTGGACAGAGAAATCGAGTTGAACGCCCGGGAGGTCTCCGAAGCGATAAAACCCATTGTGGATCAGATCACAACGGAGATCTCAACGGTCGTGACAGAGCTGAACGGTGGATCCCCCTCTGTTGTGATGGTGGTCGGCGGCGGCGCGAAGGTACCGGGTTTTGTGGAAAGTCTTGCCAGGAAGATGGATCTTCCTCTTGACAGGGTATCTCTGAAGAGTGTAGAAAGCACCGGTCTTGTTGAGGATCTCACCGGAAAGGTCAAAGGAAGCGAGTACATCACTCCTGTGGGAATCGCTTACAGTGCCATGAGAAACAGGGGATCCGTTTTCTCTCAGGTCTTCGTGAACGGGGTTCCTGTAAAGCTCATGGGAGGAGTGGGCAGGTACTCGGTCATGCAGGTTCTCATACAGGCGGGATACAGGTTCTCCTCGCTCGTAGGTGGAGAAATGATTTCCTTTGAACTAAACGGAAAAACCCTCTTGAGGCCAAAGAGAAGAACCTCCGTGAAGATTTTCGTGAACGGCGAAGAGGCGAATCTCTCCTCCAGAGTGAAGCATGGTGACAGGATAGATATTCAAACCGAAGAGGAAAAAACTCCACTGAGAATAAAGGACCTTGTGAAACCTGTGAAAGTGAAACTTCCCGATGGAGGTGTGGAGGAGGTCTTCCCGGAGATCGTGAAGAACGGAACGCCAGTACCACCCGATGCTGACGTAGAAGAAGGAGATGTGGTGAGCTTTCCGGAAAAGATAAAGATCTCCGAGATAAAGTCAAAGATCTCCTACGGAAAGACAAGAATCGTGGTGAACGGCGAAGAGAAATGGATCTCCCTCGTGAACTTTGATCTCCTCAAAGGAGGAGTTCCTTTGAAAGACGATGAAGAAGTGCCGCTCGGAGAAGAGATCGACCTCGTTGAAAAGGGAAGGAAAAAACTGGAGGAAGCACTTGAAGTTCCCCACATCACTGTCTCGTTCAACGGCGAATTGAAGAAAATCCCTTTGAAAATCCTCCACAGGATAGACGAAGAAAGAGTGGAACTGAAAGACTTCAAACCCATGGTGATAGACCTTCTCAAGGATTTGAAGCTGGACGGACTCAGGGACTACGAACTTCTCAAAAACGGAAGGAGAGCCATGTTCACTGAACTGCTCGAGGATGGGGACGTGATCGAGTTCAGAATAAAAAAGTGAGGGGGCCGGCCCCCTCAGATAATAGCCTTCTCCGTTTCTTTATCGAAGGCGTGCATTCTCGTCATGTCGAGTACCAGATCGATTTTCTGTTCTTCTTTTGCCTGAGTCCTCGGGTTGACGGATGCCACAATCAAGTCGTCTCCGACTTTCACGTGGAGAATAGTTTCACTTCCGAGAGGTTCGACAACATCCACAACACCTGTGATCGTGTTCTCTGGAGTTGGTGCCAGTGCGAAGAGCTTGTCGTAGATATCTTCAGGTCTGATACCGAAGATGATCTCCTTGTCGATGTAGTTTGCGAGTTTGTCTTCAAATTCCTTAGGCACCTTCACTTTGAAGCCAGATGCCTGGATCCAGAGGCCACCTTCTCCTCTCACGACTCTCGCGTTGACGAAATTCATTGGAGGGCTACCGATGAATCCGGCGACGAAGACGTTCGCTGGAGAGTTGTATATTTCGTGTGGAGTTCCTATCTGCTGGATTTCTCCGTCCTTCATGACAACGATCTTGTCAGCCATCGTCATCGCTTCCACCTGGTCGTGTGTCACGTAGATGATCGTTGCCTGGAGTCTGTGGTGGAGTTTCTTGAGCTCGCTTCTCATCTGCACCCTGAGTTTCGCGTCGAGGTTGGAGAGTGGTTCGTCGAAGAGGAAGACCTTCGGATTTCTCACGATGGCCCTTCCAACGGCGACCCTCTGCCTCTGACCACCTGAGAGCTGTCTCGGTTTTCTGTCGAGCAGGTTTTCTATTCCGAGGATTTTCGCAGCTTCACGTACTCTTCTGTCGATTTCGTCCTTTGGATATTTTCTCAGTTTCAAACCGAAGGCCATGTTTTCGTAGACGGTCATGTGTGGATACAGAGCGTAGTTCTGGAACACCATGGCGATGTCTCTGTCTTTTGGTTCAACATCGTTCACGACCTTGCCGTCGATGTAGATCTTTCCTTCTGTAACCTCTTCAAGTCCTGCGATCATCCTCAGAGTGGTCGTCTTTCCACAGCCGGATGGTCCAAGGAGAACCACGAACTCCTTGTCTTCGACGACGAGATTCGCGTTTTTCACAGCGACGACTTTGTTTTCGTAGACCTTGGTGACGTTTTCAAGGACAACCTGAGCCATTCTCACACCTCCTGTGAATCGTTGAATTCAAAATACCTTTTGAGCTCGAGATATTTCTCCACGTTCCCGATGTCCAGCAGATAAGTATCGAGGATCTCATCCATGAATTCCATGAGTTTTTTGTATTTCTCGTAGTCAATGACAGCAACCGCGGGTACACCGTTCTTTGTCACGACCACATCCTTTGTTTTCGCTTCTTCGACAACCTGGGAGAACCGCGCTTTCGCGTCCGCAAGACTGTAAAAAGAAACCCTGCTCAGATCCATTTCATCACTCCCTGACCAGAATTATAGTCAAGTTTACAAAAAATTACAAACCCTGTTTCGAACGAAAAAACGGGGATATCGAGAAATATCCCCGTTTATCAAAGAATATCGTGCGATTTCTTAAAATTTCACACTGAAGTAGAACTCGTTCGTGTTCAGAACAAAGGTGAGATCGGTATTTCCCTTCTTTGCACGTGCCATGAATCCAAAAGAGACCTCATCTACGGCGGCTGAAACAAGAAGCTTGACATCCACGCCGTTTATGGGTGTGAAGTTGAATCCTGCTCCTCCGGCGAGTTTCCAGTTGAGCAGTCCGGCACCCAAAAAGAGAACGTTGTCTGGATCTGAGATGCCAAAAAGAACCGTGTTGTTCAAAGCTCTGTACGCAAAAGAGGTTCCTCCCATGGAGAATTGACCGCTGTGGAACATGACGGTGTCCTTAGACATGTAGGCGAAATTGTCGAGGGATAGCCTGTACCCACCGATCTTCACGATGTAGTCCTGTTTCAGGATAGCGTACCCACCCGATCTTCCGATGAAGAACTCGTAGTAGAGACTTCCGGGGAACGGAATCACATCTCTCTGATCGACGCAGAAGAAGACGTTCCAGCCGTTCCCAAAGGAAAGACCCGTCTTCAAAGTGACTTCTGAGGTTTTCACCTTGAGAAAACCGAGTTTCTGGTAGTTCGTCGCACTCTTCGAGAGGCTCACTCCCACACCCCATCCATCGTTGAAGACTTCAAAAAAAAGTGTGTCACCGAATTTGACGTGATATCCATCGGACGTCCAGATGAAAGAGGCGGGAAGAACGACTCCCCCCACCACAAAAATAAAAAGAAGAGGAAGGAACTTTTTCAAAATATCACTCCCCCTCGAGGAGTTTTTGAATGATCCTGTTCGTGAGTTCCGGGTTCGCTTTTCCTTTTGTCTCTCTCATCACGTATCCCACGAAGAACCCTGCCGCTTTCTTTTTGCCTGATTTGTAATCCTGAACAGCCTTTGGATTCTGTTCCATCGCCTTTTTCACCAGTTCCTCGATGAGTTTTTCGTCGTTGATCTGAGTCAAACCCTTTTCCTCCACGATCTGGGAAGGCATCTTTCCTGTTTCGAAGACTTCCGGGAATATCTCCTTTGCGATCTTTATGGAGATTTTTCCTTCGTCCATCAATTTGAAGAGATCAGCGAAGTGCTGAGGGGTCAGTTTTGACTCTGTGATTTCGATGTTTCTTTCGTTGAGTTCTCTCAGAACTTCCGTCATGATCCAGTTGCTGAGATCCTTCGGTCTGTTCACCACCTTCACACACTCTTCGAAGAACTCAGCGAGTTCTTTACTCGAGGTGAGCACCTTCGCGTCGTACTCCGGAAGGCCGTACTCTCTCATGAATCGCTCTGCCTTCTCGTCTGGAAGCTCTGGGAGTTCCTTTTTCACCTCTTCGAGATACTCGTCGGAGAGAACAACGGGCGGTATGTCCGGCTCCGGGAAGTACCTGTAGTCGCTCTCTTCTTCTTTTCCTCTCATGGAAACGGTGGTCTTCGTGGCCATGTCCCAGCCTCTCGTCTCTCTTTCCACGTCTTCTCCTCTCTCCATCGCCTTCACGATTCGCTCGAACTCGTACTCCAAAGCCCTCTCAACGAACCTGAAGGAGTTCATGTTCTTCACTTCCACCCTGTTGCTCTGTCTTCCCGTTTCTGTGTCAACAACGGAGATGTTCGCGTCGCATCTGAGCGCTCCCTTTTCCATGTCTCCCGTGCTCACGCCGAGGTACCTCACGATGGATCTCAGCTTCTCCATGAAAACGCGAGCCTCTCTCGGGGAGGAAATATCGGGCTCTGTGACGATCTCGATGAGAGGAACACCGCACCTGTTCATATCGACCAGAGAGTAGCTCGCGCGGGTGATGGAGTCCCCTTCGTGAACAAGTTTCCCAGCGTCTTCCTCGAGGTGGAGCCTTCTGATTCTGACTTTTTTCCTTCCTTCGTCTCCGTCTATCTCCAGGAAACCCTCGGTTGCGATCGGGTAGAAGTACTGACTGATCTGGTATCCCTTGGGAAGGTCAGGATAGAAGTAGTTCTTTCTGTCGAATCTGGAGTACTTGTGAATCTTGCAGTTCAACGCAAGGGCGGTCTTCACGGCGAACCTGATCATCTCTTCGTTGGGAACGGGAAGGGCCCCCGGCTGGCCGGTGCAGACGGGACAGATCGCCGTGTTCGGGGGAAGCTCGAAGACATCCGCCGGGCAGGAGCAGAACGCTTTGGTCTTCGTTGAAAGCTGAACGTGTATCTCAAGACCTATGACGGGTCTGTATCTCATGCTTTCACCTCCGGGAGCGGGAACATGCCGTTTTCGTTGTACGGGGAGTTCTTCTCTATGGCCCTCGCTATTCTGAAGACTTTCCCGTCCGCGAACCTTCTGCCTATCACCTGAACACCAACGGGGAGATTGTTTGAGAACCCGAACGGCACACTGATCGCGGGAAGTCCCGCGAGGTTTGCGGGTATCGTGAAGATGTCCATGAGGTAGTAGGTGAGAGGATCTTTTATCTCTCCGATCTTGAAGGCCGTCACCGGGGAGGTGGGAGTGAGGATCGCGTCGTACTGCGAGAGCACCTCGTTGAGCTCATCGGAGATCTTTCTCCTCACTTTCATGGCCTTGTTGAAATAGGCTTCGTAGTAGGCAGCGCTGAGGGTGAAGGTTCCGATCATGATCCTTCTTCTGACTTCTTCACCGAACCCGACGTTTCTGGTCTTCATGTACATCTCTCTGAGGCCTTTCTCTTTTACCCTGAGACCGTACTTGACACCGTCGAATCTGGCTAGGTTGGAACTCGCTTCAGCGGGAGCGATGACGTAATAGACGGCGACGGAATATTTCATGTGCGGGATGCTGACCTTTTCCACCTTCGCACCGAGTTTTTCGAGGAGTTTGAGGGACTCTTCGAATCTCTCTGCCACACCGTCTTCTATCTTGTGCTCGTAGATCTCCTGCGGAACGGCGAATTTCATACCCGCGACGCCGTTTTCGATCTCCGAAAGGAAATCCACTTTCCTGTCCATCGTTGTGGCGTCGTTCTCGTCTTTTCCGGAGATGATTTCCATGAGGATGGCGGCGTCTCTCACCGTCTTCGTGATGGGACCTATCTGGTCGAGAGAGCTTGCGAATGCCACAAGGCCGTATCTGGAGACGAGTCCGTAGGTGGGTTTGTACCCGACCACTCCGCAGAGCGACGCGGGCTGTCTCACAGAACCGCCCGTGTCGCTTCCGAGCGCCGCGACGACCATTCCCGAAGCGACAGCGGCGGCAGATCCTCCACTGCTTCCACCGGGAACCCGCTCAAGATCCCAGGGGTTTCTCGTGGGGAAGAACGCGGATCTTTCGGTGCTGGATCCCATCGCGAACTCGTCGAGGTTCGCTTTTCCAACGATAACAAAGCCCGCTTCTTTCAGTTTTTTCACAACGGTGGCATCAAAAACGGATTCGTAGTTCTCGAGGATTTTAGAAGCGCAGGTCGTTCTCATTCCGAGGGTCAGGATGTTGTCCTTGATGGCGATGGGAATTCCCCAGAACTTCCCATTCTTTTCAACGGAGACGTCTTCTTTGACGGAGATGAACGCCTTCACGTGTGGATCGAGTCTTTTGATGGTTTCCAGGGAAAGTTTTGAGAGTTTCTCCCTTTCTTCTTCAGGAAGTTTCAAAGAGTCTTCTATTGTGAGCCTTCTGAAGTCCAAATCGATCACCTCCTCTTGAGAATTATATCAGAGACATGTTAGAATCATTCCCAAGGACGATGAACTTTCTCCTGAATTGAAAAGTGAACATATTTCTATAGAATAAAAGAACCTTATTGAAAACCTTTTAACACTTGACATAAACCAGTAACAGGTTGTATAATTCATAAGTGTAAAATCTATATTTAACAAATTTTAACCCAGGAGGTGGGTTTTATGAAGAGAAGAGCGGGTTTCACGTTGATTGAGCTTCTGATCGTCATGGCTATCATCGCAGCTCTGATGGCGGTGCTCATTCCGACCGCAACGGGTGCGATGAGGAAGGCGAGGGCGACAAGAATAGCGGTGCAGTTGAGGAATCTAGAACAGGGAGCAGAACAGTGGCTTATGGCGACTTTGCCAGATGAAGATTCATTCAACAACAATGAATTAGATTTGGAAAATGCAGCTGACATCACTTCATATGTCGATTCTGAATTCTTAGACGATGATAACTTAACAACTTTCAAGGCTATTGCCAATACAACAGAGAATGAGATCACTATCGTCATCGAATATGACACAAATATTGCAAAGCTTGTTTACGATGCTTTGAAAGACACATACGGTTCAGGAGGCACATACACAAGAGGGCAGGCAAGTAATCTTGAAGATGGTGTTTACTACGATGAAACGAATGGTAGCGTTGCCATAGTAAAAACTATTCAGGCCTTCTGGTGGTAATCCCCACCCACACAAAACAAAAAGCCCCCATCCGGGGGCTTTAAATCTTTTTGAGTGCCTGATCCAGATCTTCCACGAGCTTTTCTGGATCTCCGAGACCCACATGGATTCTTATCAGGTTCACGTCTTTTTTCGGGCAGTCTCCATAAGCCACCCTTGGAACAACAAGGTTCTCGTGACTTCCCCAGCTCACAGCCATCCTGAAAACCCTCAGACTTTCGACGAACTCTTTGACTTTCTCTGCGCTGTCCGTTTTCAGCCTGAAGCTCATCAGTCCTGAGCCACCGCTCATCTGAGAGGAAGCGAGTTCGTACTGCGGTGATCTTGGATTCATCGGGTAGTTCACCTCGAGGACCTTCGGGTGATCCATGAGGAAGTCAGACACCACAAGAGCGTTTTCGTAGTGCTTTTTCATACGGAGTTCCAGCGTTCTAAGACCTCTCAAGATGAGCCAGGCTTCTATGGGCGAGAGAACCGGTCCGATGTTTTTGTATTCATCCACGAAGATGTTCTTCATATCTTCGACGTCTCCTGCGATCACTCCTGCCATCACGTCTCCGTGTCCTGAGATGTACTTCGTCGCAGAGTGGACCACCACATCCACTCCCAGAAGCTTTGGTTTTTGAAAGATCGGCGACGCCCAGGTGTTGTCTATGACGGTTTTTATCTTGAGTTCTCCTGCCGCTTCTGTGACCTTTCTTATATCGATCACTTTCATTCTCATACTCGTGGGACTTTCGAGGTAGATGAGCTTCGTCTTCTTCGTGATGGCTTCGACTATTCTTTCCGCGTCGGGAGGAACGTAGCTGACTTCTATATCGAACTTCTTTGAAAGGTAGTTGAAGAACTTTTTCGCCCAGGAGTAAGCCTCGTCCACACACACGACGTGGTCTCCCGAGCTGAGGAAATGAAGGATGGAAAGCGAAATGGCGCTCATTCCAGAGGCAACGAGGCGGGCATCTTCACACTCTTCAAGCGCTGCGAGTTTCTTCTCCACCAGTCTCGTTGTGGGATTACTTCCTCTTTTGTAAACGAATTCGTAGTCTCCGTTTCTGAGGGCTTTCGACATCTCGTCGAAACTGTCGAAGTAGAAATTCGTCGTTTCGAAGATGGGAAACGACAGCGCCTTCAAAGGAATGTCTTCTTCTCCGTAAGAAAACAGAATGTCGTCTGTGTTCATGAGTAGGCCTCCTGTTGTGATTGTGTACCGCATCATATTTTACCTTATGTTCAGACTGTTTCAAAGACCCTTTTTCTGCCTCCCCAGTCCCTTCCTGGTTTCCTGCCGAGGAGCTCTATCATCTTCATCACGCAGGGAATACACGCAGTGTCCTTCTCGAAAACGCAGATCTTTCCAGGATAGAGCTGATAAAGCTGTCTGTAAGGAGAAGGAGTCCAGTTCGGCATGATGACGTTTGCACCGCATCTGAGGGTGATCTCTCTTCCTCCCGGAACGATCGTTCCCATGGCGGTGGTCGCCGGGATGTTCGAGTCTGGAAGAAGGATTCTTGTGAGCGCCACCATCTTCAGCGTGAGGGTGAAGTCTCCTTTCTTCTCGTTTGCAAGAGGTGTGTCTGGATGCGGAATGAACGGTCCTATTCCCACCATGTCGAAATCGTGCTCCTTCAGAAACAGGAGATCGTCGACCAGATCGTCTATCGTCTGTCCGGGGAGTCCCACCATAGAGCCCGCTCCCGTCTCGTATCCGAGTTCTTTCAACGTGAGAAGACAATTCAGTCTGTTCTCGAACGATGTATCGGGCCTGAGCTTTCTGTGAAGAACGGGATTCGCCGTCTCGTGTCTCAAAAGATACCTGTCCGCTCCCGCTTCTTTCCACTTTTCATAGTACTCTCTTGGCCACTCTCCAAGGCTCAGGGTGACGGCAACTCCCATCTTCTTTATTTCCTTCACGATGTCCGATATCACATCCGGCATGTAATAGGGGTCTTCACCGGATTGAAGGACGATCGTTTTCGCGCCGAACTGGACGGCGAGTCTTGCCCGTTCGACGATCTCTTCCGGAGTCATTCGGTATCTTTTCAAATTCTTGTTGTCTCTTCTCAGACCGCAGTAGAGACAGTTCTTTCTGCACACGTTCGAGAACTCTATGATTGCCCTGATGTGCACCTCGTCGCCCACGTACTTTCTTCTGATCTCGTCCGCGAGTTTGAAGAGAGCCTCGTTGAACCCCCTGTCGTTTATGGAAAGTGCCTCTTTCAGGACTTCTCTTGTGAACTCTCTTCTTTCAAGTTTTTCCAGAATTTCTCTACCGGTCATGATTCATCACTCCAGTTCATCCAGAATTTTCTGCAAAAGAGGGATCACTTCGTCTCTTTTGTCTTCCGGGAAATCTTCTGCGAAGACTCCGAACCTTTCGTTTTCGACGAGAAGCTCGGCGGGAAGGAACTTTTCCCTTCCCGCTTTGAGATCTCTGTAAAAGGACCATCTCTTTCCTATTTTCTCTGAGATCCAGATCTTGCAGTTGTATTTTTCCGCGATCTCTTCGAGGATCCTTTTAAAATCTGACATCCCTCTCACCGCGCTTTATCTTTTCGAGTCCCTCTCTCACTTTCTCTCTGATCTTTGGATTCATCTTCTGGAGTTCTCTTTCGATGACCTCTTCTCCCACTTTTCTCGTCTCCTCGGTCGCGTAGTCGCAGAGGTACTCCTGTAGTGTGAACAGGGCGTTCGGTGTGCAGAAGTTCTTCACGAAACCGGGAATCGCAAACTCCATGAAGTGTTCTCCCGTTCTACCAGCCCTGTAGCACGCGGTGCAGAATGACGGTACAAAACCTTCTTTCAGAAGGCTTCTCATCACCTGATCAAGCGGCCTTGGGTCTTCGAGCGTGAACTGTCTCTTTCTGTCCTCGTCGTCTTCTCTGTGAGAGTACGCCCCGATTCCTATTCTGGAGCCAGCGTCTATCTGAGAGACACCGAGCTTTATCACTTCATCTCTGAGTTTCGCGGGTTCCCTCGCGGTGAGAATCATTCCCGTGTACGGAACAGAAAGCCTTATGATGGCGACGAGCTTCTTGAAGTCTTCATCGCTCACGACGTGTTCCGGTTTCTGCGAATATGGTGTGTTTATCGCGGGTTTTATCCTCGGGAAGGAGATGGTGTGCGGCCCCACACCGAATCTCTCTTCGAGGTGTATCGTGTGGTAGAGGAGCCCCATCACTTCGAACTTCCAGTCGTAGAGGCCAAAGAGCGCTCCTATTCCAACGTCGTCGATTCCCGCCATCATCGCCCTGTCCAGACCGTAGAGCCTCCAGTTGTAGTTCGATTTCGGGCCTCTTGGGTGAAGCTTCAGGTAAGTTTCTCTGTGGTAGGTTTCCTGAAAGATCTGGAAGGTTCCGATTCCCACGGACTTTATGATCTTGTAGCCTTCAATCGTTTGAGGTGCCGCGTTGACGTTTACACGTCTGATCTCACCGTTTCCGTACTTCGTGTTGTAAACGATGTCGATCGTTCTTGCGATGAACTCCGGGGAGTATTTGGGGTGCTCTCCATAGACGACGATGAGTCTTTTGTGTCCCTGGGAGACGAGGGCTTTGACTTCTTCTTTCAACTGCTCTTCTGTGAGCGTTCTTCTTTCCACCACCTTGTTGGAGGCTCTGAAACCGCAGTAAACACAGTCGTTGACACAATCGTTTCCTATGTAGAGCGGTGCAAAAAGAACGATTCTGTTTCCGTAGATTCTCTCCTTCAGAGCGCGGGCTGCTTCGAAGATCTCCTCCAGAAGCTCTGGATCTTCCACATTCAAAAGGGTGGCCGTTTCTTCCGGCTCGAGCCTGTTCTTGTCCAGCGATTTCTGGATGATCTCTCTCACCCTTGCAGGATCCGGATTCTTCGTCTTTTCGAGAAGTTCAAATATCTTTTCTTCCGGTATGAAAGATCTGCTCTCCACACGCTCTTTCACGAACACGTACATACGCATCACCTCTTCAAAGGAACTGTTTTCACGCGAACACCGGAAATCTGTCCGAGCTTTCCGGAGAGGGCACCTATCGTGTCGTTGTCTGTTTTCAGAACGAGGAATATGATCGCCATGTTCTCTTCTCTGACGGGATAGCCGACTCTGAGCAGGATATCTTCGGAGAAATTGTGAAGGAGTTCGTTCACCTGTCGGTAGGCCTTTTCCCGGTCTTCCACGACGATGGTGAGGATGTAGAATCTCTTCTCCAAAACGAAAACCCCCTCTCCACGTGCCGGGAGAGGGGTATACTTCTATCCATCCCCTCCCCCGGTGTCAGGATTTCCCCCTCCACCTCAGGAGGTTTGTGATTTTTCTCACTTTCTGTTTATATTATACCACCTTCTGGGAGTCACCACAACATCCCCGGTATCCACATCGGGATCACGTTTTCTACAGGAAGATCTACATCGTCCTTTATCACGAAATCACTCGATTTCTTTTTCTTGCCCTTTCCACCAACTTCTATCTTCATTTCCTCGAAAACGTAGTCTCTCTTCTTCGTTTTTAGCAGCGTATATTTTCCCGACCTCTTTCAATGCGAAGACAACAAAAGCCTCCCTGAAGTTTCCGATTTCTCCCTCGAAAGCGTAGTGCATGGCGGGATCAGATAACCCCTTTTGAAAAGGGTTTTTCTACTCTTTCTTTTCGCATGATGTTAACAAGCTCTATTTCTTCCATTGTCTGTAGTAACTGGTAAAACTTTTGTTTTCCAACACCCCATTCTCTGCACATGGATTCAACGTTTATCGTTGGTATCTTCGAATGTAAGAGGTGGCCGACAATTGCCTTCATAACCCCAAGGTGATTTTCTGTCACTGTACCGAGAAAGTGTGGTACATCGTAGTAGATAGTCTTTTGCAGAACGTTCATTAATTTCTCTCTAAAATTACCTTCCACATAGAACGGTCTTGTTCCAGTCCCTCGATATTTTCTGAAGAGACTCAGCAGGTCCGCTTCTTTTAAAGCCTCAGCAGCGTAATCGATAGAGGCCTCAAAGGGAGAACTCAACTTCCTCAGAGTTTTTTTCAGTTTCAAAGTGGATGAATTCTCTAAAGGACATCAACGGCATTCTGATCAAAACAAATCTTCTCGAAAGATCTGATAGTCTCTTTCTCAGGAGAACCGAACTGCTGTCGCTCGTCCATATAACCCTGTCTGGAAAGCTGTCGTAAAGAACCTTAAGGATAGTACTCCAGTTTTTCAGAAAGTGAACCTCGTCGATGATGATGCCCGGATAATTTTTCATTATCTCATGAAGAAGATCGTGCAGTGGAACGTCCAAAAGGAGAATTTCATCTCCTGAAACGTAAAGAAACGTAAAGAAAACCGTGTTTTCTTGCCATCGACAGAAGGAAAGTGGTTTTACCCACACCCCGTGGTCTGTAGAGAAGAATCGCCTTGTTCGTGAATCTCTTTTCCAGATCCTGAAAAAAGAGACGCATCTTTTTTGGAAGAAAACTGATCATTCTGTTCTTTCAGAACGAAGAGCCAGCTTAACATTTCTTAACAAACCGTGTGAAATCACACAAAGAAAATCTGGAAACTAAAAAGTGGTAGAATCCTGATGTGGAGGTGTGTTCTATGAAAAGGTTCGTAGTGCTTCTTCTTTCGTTAGCTTCGGTTTTTCTTGTAGCAGAAACGCTCGTCATCAAGGGTTCCAACACGGTCTTTCCCATCACCCAGCTCTGGATTGAAGAGTTCAAAAAGCTTCACCCGGATCTTCAGGTGACTCTTGAAGGTGCGGGATCTTCCACGGGAATCGCAGCGCTCTTCAACGGAACGACCGACATCGCCAACTCCAGCAGATGGCTCAAACCTGAAGAGATCGAACGAATGAACAAAGAAGGAAAATACTTCATTCCTTTCCTCATCGGTTTCGACGGAATAGCGATCATCGTGAACAAAAACCTCGGCATTGATGACATCTCCATCGAAACGTTGAAGAAGATCTACACAGGAGAGATCCAGTACTGGTCACAGGTTAATCCGAATCTTCCCAAAGCGAGAATTGTTGTTTACTCGAGAAACACCGCATCTGGAACCTACGAAACGTTTGAAAACAAAGTCCTCAGTGGAGCGAGAATGGTTCCTTACGTGAGAATGGTTGAAAGCACCCAGCTCGAGATAGAGAGCGTTTCCAAAAATCCATACGCCATCGCCTACGTCGGTGTGGGATACGTTACTGACGACGTGAAGGTTCTGAAGGTAAATGGCATTTACCCGACGAAGGAAAACATCCTGACGGGAAAGTACCCGATAGCAAGACCTCTTTTTATGTTCGTTGATGCGACAAACGGCTTTCCTGAAATGGGAAGCCTTGTCTTTGAGTACATCATGTTCGCATTCTCGAAGAAAGGACAGGAATTGGTAGAAAAAGCCGGTTACATTGCTGCTTACGGTCAGTGAGGAGGGATTCATTCTGAACAGAGAGGTAGCGAATTTCTTCAGAAAATCTGTAATATTCATCTTCTCTGTTGTCGGTATTTTCGCACTTTTTCTTCTCGTGTTCTTTCTCGTAAAGGAGGCGTGGCCCGCCCTCGTGAAAGTCGGGGGCGAGCTTTTCACGAGTGTTTACTGGTACCCAACAGCGGATCCACCGGAGTACGGTATGCTTGCTATGATAGCCGGAACTTTGCTCCTCACGGCTTTTTCTTCTGCCGTGTTGCTTCCCCTCGGTTACCTGATAGCCTTTTTCCTCCACACTTACGCTAAAGACTTCGAGAAAAACTTCATAAGAACCACTGTGGAATTCCTCGCCGGGACGCCTTCTGTGATCATAGGACTCTTCGTTCTTCTGTACATCGCTCCCATTCTGCTCAATTTCGATGTGTGGTCCACCGAAAACTTTCTGCTCGCATCCATCGGTCTCATTCTCACAGCCCTTCCTTACACCGTTTCTCTTTCCCTTGAAGCACTCGACTCTGTCGATGTGGCCCTCGAAGAGAGTGCCCTGGCACTCGGAGCGACTCGATTCACCACGGTTTTCAAGGTCACCACCAGAGCAGCGCTTCCCGGTATATTGAACGCCTTCGTTCTAACCGTGAACAGGGTTGTCGGTGAAACGATGATCGTACTCATGGCTGGTGGAGGAGCTGCCATAATACCGCGTTCTTTCTTCGATCCGGTGAAACCTCTGACAGCTGCGATTGCGAGCGAGATAGGTGAGGTGGCCGTTGGAAGCATGCACTATCATGTGCTCTTCGCGGCTGGAGTTATACTTCTTGTGATCTCCCTTGTTCTCACAGGACTCTCCAGGTACATATCGGGGAGGCAGACAAGATGAAAAAAGACTTGATCGCTTCGTACGTTTTCAGAGCTGTGAGTTACGTTGCCTTCACAGTTGTTGTGGTCATGTTCGTACTGGTTCTCGCGGGAGGAGTGAAGTACTTTTCACCTTCTTTCTTCCTGGATTACCCGAAGAACGGTATGACGGAGGGAGGAATTTTTCCCGTCGTCCTCGGCAGTCTTTGCCTCATGGTGCTCACGTTTCTCGTATCGATTCCTCTTGGGATCTTCACTGGGGCGTTTCTCTCTGAGTACGGAAACAATGTGATCACGAAGTGGATAGATATCTCTCTGACCGCTCTGAGCGGTATTCCTTCGGTCGTCTATGGACTCTTCGGACTCGCCTTTTTCTGCGTGGCCCTTCAGTTCGGAACTTCCATGCTCGCTGCTGCGTTGACTCTTTCTCTCATGACACTTCCCGTTATCGCTTCTTCCACGAGGGAAACCCTGAAGGCCATACCTGTTGAGATAAGAGAAGCAGCGCTGGCACTCGGCGCGACGAAAGAAGAGGTGATCTTCAAAGTTCTTCTTCCCGCTGCGAGGAAAGGGATCATAACGGCGGTTCTCGTCGGTGGTGGAAGAGTCCTAGGAGAGACTGCTCCTGTTCTGCTCACGGGAGCCGTGTTCTATTCAACGCAGCTTCCGAAGAGTCTTCTCTCTCCTGTTATGACCTTGCCAACGCACATATACTACATCACGGCAGCCTACGGTGAATCGGCCCAGTGGATGGCAAAGGGAACGGCCGCTTTTCTGATGATAGTAGTCGCCTTGATATACGGAACAGCTTTCTTTTTGAGGAGGAGAAAGAATGGAGCCCATCATTGAGATCGAAAACTTCAGCGCTTACTACGGTGAGAAGATAGCCGTAAAGAACGTGACGATGAAGATCTTCAAAAACCAGATAACCGCCATAATAGGTCCCTCTGGATGCGGTAAAACAACTCTCCTGAGGAGCATCAACAGAATGAACGATCATCTGCCTGGGTTCAGGGTCGAAGGGAAGATATACTTTAAGGGACAAGATATCTACGATCCCCAGCTCGACGTGACGGAGTACAGAAAGAGAGTCGGTATGGTTTTCCAGAAACCGACACCTTTTCCCATGTCGATCTACGACAACGTCGCGTTCGGCCCCAGGCTACATGGAGTGAAGAGCAAGCACATTCTCGACCGGATAGTCGAAGAATCATTGAAGAAGGCAGCCCTATGGGATGAGGTGAAGTCAGAACTGAACAAGTCTGGTACGAGACTCTCGGGCGGTCAGCAGCAGAGGCTCTGTATAGCGAGGGCCCTCGCCGTTGAACCCGAGGTGATTCTTCTCGATGAGCCAACATCAGCACTCGATCCCATAGCGACTCAGAGGATAGAAAAACTTCTGGAAGAACTCTCCGAGAATTACACCATCGTGATCGTCACACACAACATCGGTCAGGCGATAAGAATAGCGGATTACATAGCGTTCATGTACAGAGGAGAGCTCATCGAATACGGACCGACAAGAGAGATCGTGGAAAGGCCGAAGAACAGACTCACCGAGGAGTACCTGACAGGAAAAATCGGATGATGGAGGCGGAAATTATGGTCGATCACGTTCATTTCGAAAGGGAACTCACACTTCTCAAGTCCGATGTCTCGAAGATGCTCTTTCTGGTCTCTGAATCTTTGAACGACGCGATAGAGAGCCTCGAGACGATGAACGAGATACTCGCCAGGAAGGTCCTCGAGTCGGACGATATGATAGACGAACTTAACAGGGAGATAGAAGAAAAGGCATACCAGATCATAGCGAGGTACAATCCCATCCTGAAACAGCTCAGGTACATCATCACCATCTTGAAATTTTCAAACGATCTGGAGAGGATAGGAGATCTCTCCTGCAACATGGCTGAGAAGTGTCTCTTTCTCTCCAAGGAGAAGGTCAAATTCGAGATGCTTAAGGAACTCAAGGATATGTTCGGAAGCACCCTAAAGGTGGTTCAGGATGCTTTCAAAGCCTTCGTTGAAGAGGATGTGGATCTGGCCTTCAGGCTCTGGAAATTCGACGACGTGATAGACGAGATGGAAAAGAAGATCAGAAAAATCGTGGTGGAAAGGATAAAGGAAGGAAACATCTCGGCCGAGCTGGCGCTGGTTTACATACTCATCGCAAGAGATCTTGAAAGAATGGGAGACCACGCCAACAACCTCTGTGAGGAAGTCATATACATAGAAACGGGGAAAAACATGAAGGAATTCCTGAGGGGTGTTGAGAGTGGGAGTGAAGGTGCTGATAGCTGAAGACGACGAAGATATAAGGAGCGTGTTGAAGAGATACCTGGAAACCGAAGGATACGAGTGCGACGAAGCGAAATCCCTTTTCGATCTCAAGAAAAAGCTCTCTGAGGAAACGTACAACGTGCTCCTCCTCGATCTCATGTTTCCCGACGGTATGGCGATGGACGAAATTCCTGAGATGAAAGTTTCTCACCCAGAAATGGCTATCATCATCATCTCGGCAAGGGACAGGGACATGGACCGTATCTTTGGAATAGAGCTCGGTGCGGACGACTACATGACAAAACCGTTCAATCCAAGGGAAGTTCTCGCACGTGTGAGAGCAGTTCTGAGAAGGATGGGTAAAGAACAAAAGGCACTGAGATTTGGAAAACTCGAGATCTTTCCAGAGGATTACATAGTCAGATACGATGGGAAAAACGTTGAAATGACAGCTAAAGAGTTCGAGCTTTTAAAACTCCTCGCCGCAACTCCGAACAAGGTCTTTTCAAGAGAGGAGATCCTGAACAGGGTGTGGGGAGACGATTACGTCTCTGACAGGGTGGTGGACGTCCACATCAGCGCCATTCGGTCGAAGATAGGAAAGGGATGGATAAAAACGGTGAGGGGATTGGGGTACAAGTTTTCAACACGAGGTGATGAGGGTGATAGAACTTGAAGATCTCGATCATATCAGAGAGGCAGTTGTGATACTGAAAGGGCTGGAAGTGGAAGGTGCGAACAAACCTGCTGAGAGACTCGGCTTCAAAAGAGGAAAGAATCTGATGTCGATCTTCACGTGCAGAGAGATGGACAGATTCATCAAAGAGGTTCAAGAAAAAAAGAATTTCTCCCTCGAAACGAACGCCTATTTTTTTGAACCCCACTCGAAAAGATTCGTTTCTTTCCACTTTCTACCGAAGAAGAATCTTCTCTTCGTGAGCGATCTCACCGAGGAGAGAACCCTCAGCGAGGCTAAACTCGATTTTGTAACGGCCATCTCACACGAGCTGTTCACACCTCTTTCCGCGTCGAAGGCGAACGTTTTTCTTCTGAAGGATTTAGAAGACGATCCAGAAAAACTCGAAATACTCAAGAAAGTTGAGCGCTCCTTGGACAGGATGGAAACGATCATCAGACAGCTCAAGGTGATCACCATGATACAGCTGGGTCTTTACGAACTCAAGATGGAGCACATTCCTGTCGAAGAAATCGTTCACAGAGTATTGGAAGAGCTTCGAGAAAAGATCGACTCAAAGAAGATCGAGGTGAACGTTTCCGTGGATGTTGAAACAATCGAAGCGGACAGGTTCGTGTTCTACACAATTTTGAGGAATCTTGTTTCAAACGCCGTGAAGTACTCTTATCCCGAGTCTATGGTGGAGATTTCTATCACTGGTGAAAGACTTAGTGTGAAAGATCAGGGAATCGGTATCAAAGAAGAGGAAAAGAGCAGGATATTCGAACGCTTCTACAGAGGTTCAGAAGCACTCAAAATGGCACCTGGTTCTGGCCTGGGACTTTCCATAGTGAAGCACCTGTGCGATACGATGGGTTACAGACTGGAAGTGAACTCCCAGTGGCTCGTTGGATCGGAATTCATAGTTCACTTCAGATGAACTTCTCTTCTTCCCATGTTTTTTCCTCCGGGTACCATCCGCCCTCTCTCGTACACCAGGCTGGAAGCGGGAATTTCACCGTGAGAGGAAGGTTCAAGAACGGCTGATCTATGATCACTTCTCCCTGTCTCAAGAGTGCTGCTTTTCTCTTGTAGTGCTCTGTGAGGTGCGAGTACTCGGGCTTTATGAGTTCGGCTCCTTTCTGTCTGCCCACAACCACTGTAGCGGCTTGCGTGATCACCCTGTAGTCCACTTCGGAAGCAGTCTGTTCTGCTCCGATCAGGATCACTCTGAAAGATCTCCCTCTTTCCGCCACATCTCTGAAGATATTCGCGAGGGCTCCACCACCATGTCTTGGTGCGTACTTGTTCAGCTCGTCCAAGAAGATGAAAACCGGCTGGGTAAAACCGCTGTTTCTTTCTTTTTCTCTCATCACCTCGGAGAGAATCGCACCTACAACGAACGCCTGTGCACGTTCTCTCAACTTCGAGATGTCGATGACTGTGACCCTTCCTGGCACGTTCCAATCGATTCGATAATTGGTTTGCCGCGGTTCCACTTTCAGAGGTGGTTTCACCCAGAGCCTGTCGAAATCCATCTTTTGGGCGGCTTTCAATCTCCTGATCAGCATGCCGATCGTCTGCTTCTGAACGTGTTCGCTCAGAAGATACTCTCTCGTTCTTCCGCCTTCCCCAAGGTCTTTTATCAAACCATCGAGATCGAGTGGGAGATCCACCACTTCGCCCTTTTTCATTACTACCTCACGCAGTGCCTCTGATGGGAGTTTTCTTCTGTCGACGATGTACCCATCCTTCAGAAATTTCTGGTACATCTCCTCCATTCTCTGGGAAAGATGCTCCTGGAGGGACCAGACCGCGAGCTGAAAATTCTGGTTTCTCGTCATTTCGTCTGGATCGAACATGAGTTCCAGAAGATTCATTTCGACGATATCAAACACGTCCCAGCCGTAAATGTTCACACCGCCCAACCTCTTGTTGACATCTGGTATGTAGATTCCTTTCTCTCTGCTGGGAGCGTAGAATGCGACATTTTCGAAGGGTTTCGGTTCAATACCGAGAGCACTGTACATTTCATCCCATTTTTCTCTTTCTAAATACCACTCCTTCGAAAAACGATCGAGAAACAACAAGCTTTCTCCTTTCACGTTGAAAATGATGTATCTCGCTTCTCTCAGTTCTCTCATCAGCTCTCCGTCGTTTTTTTTGGACGTTTCTATCATCGATTTGACGAGGAACGTGGTGTAGGATGTTTTCGCCGCAACACCAGACTGTCCGGAGACGTTTATGTGGGCTCCGTTGTCTCCCAGAATGTATCTCAGATCGAGATAGGCCGGTCTTCCATTCTTCAGCAGGCCGACCGGCAACGCAACGTTCTTTCTCTTCAGCTCATCGAATCCAAGGGCGATGTCTATCTCTTCATCTGTGACGAGGAAGACAGGTGAACCTATGTTTGGGGGGATTTCCGGAGCGTCTTCGAGGAGTTTGTCTCCTTCCTTCAGAAATGATCTTGTCACCCTCACCTTCGCGATGTATATCGGATAGGCAGGTTTCAACTTCTCGAGTGCGACTTCCTCTTCGTAGCCGTTTCTCAGATCTCCATCCCATCTGTTCTGTATATCAACGATCATTCCGTACGTGACGACGGTGCCGTACCCCGTGAGGTACTCAACCTTCACAACATCTTCTATCTGGGCGAATACCTTGTACGCTTCTCCTGCCTTTTCGGTGGTCATTCGAACGAAAAATTCGTACGGACTGGACTGGAATATGCCGGTGACAACTCCTATCTTTCTTCCTTTCATTTCGCTCTATCCCTCCTCGATGAGCTGTTTTCTGTACATTCTACTGTACATACCACCTTTGATCATCAATTCCTCGTGAGTGCCCTCTTCTATCACTCTTCCCTCGTGCAGGACGTATATCCTGTCGGCGTTTTTCAGCACCTTCAGTCGGTGAGTGATGACGACAACCGTTTTTCCTTTCATTCTTTTCCTGATCGAATCTATGATCCTCTCTTCGGTTTCGGGGTCAACAGCTGAAAGACAGTCATCGAATATGTAAACCTCGAAATCTCTTATGAGAGCGCGAGTTATGGTGATTCTCTGTTTCTGACCGCCCGAAAGTGTCACACCTTTTTCACCAACAATCGTGTCAAATTTCTCTGGAAAGCTCATGATATCGTCGTAAACGGCCGCGAGCTTTGTCACTTCTTCGAGCCTCTTCTTATCGACGTTTTCCAGACCGACTGTTATGTTGTTTCTCACCGTGTCTGAAAACAGAAACGTTTCCTGTGGAACCAGAGTGACGATGGATCTGATGTTCTCCGAAGAAACATTGTTAATGTCCACACCATTTATGAATATCTTTCCCATTTCCACCGGATAGAGCTTCATGAGGAGCTTTGCTATCGTGGATTTCCCGCTCCCAACGCTGCCGGCGATGCCTATCATTTCTCCCCTGTTTATTTTTATGGTGATGTTCTTCAGAACTTCCCGTTCTGTTTCGGGGTATCTGTAAGTCAGGTTTCTCACTTCAAAACTTTCAAAGTGATCTATCCTGATTGGTTTCTCGGGTTCTTTAACCTCGGGCTGGGCGGTGAAGATCGTGTCCAGACGTCTCATAGCCGCTCTTCCCCTCTGGAACAGATCCACCATGAAACCGTAAGCCATCATCGGCCAGACGAGCATTCCCAAATAGGAATTGAAGGCTATGAAATCGCCGAGAGAGATCTTCCCGTTTATAACGGCTCTTCCACCGTAAAGAAGGGTGAGGAAAAAAGCGGTCGAAGCGATAAGGTTGATGAGGGGCCTGAAGATGCTGGAGACTTTGATTGCACTGAGTGTGTCTTCAAAGTTTTTAAGTGCCCTGTTTTCAAATATTTTGAACGAAACGTCTTCTACCGAGAAGCTCTTCACAATGCGCACACTCGAAATCGTTTCTTCGGTGAACCCGGAAAGTTCCGAGAAAGATTTCTGAACTTCCGATACCTTTCTGTGTATGAGTCGTCCAAAGCTCATCGAAACAGGGACGAGAAGCAAAAGCGGCGCAAAGCTGATCCAGGAGAGCTTCCATCCCACGTTACCTATCATGAAGAAAAAGACCAGCACGATCATGATGAAAGAATCAAAGAAGAGTATTGCACCCTGGCCGAGCACTCTTCTCAGAAGGCTAAGGTCGTTGGTGAACCTTGCCATGAGTTCACCGCTTTTCATTCGATCGAAGAATCCAGGAGTGAGACTGAGCAGCTTTGAGAACATCTTGTTCGATGCCTCTAGGAAAAACTTCCTTGCAGTACCACCAAGGAAGAACCTCCAGAAGAACCTTCCAGTGAACATCCCACTCGCGGCGGCCATTACCCAAAGCAACATTATTTTGAGTGTATCGAAGTTCATCGTCTCTGTGTTCAGCATGTCAACGATCTTTCCGATGACACGTGGAATGTAAACCTGAAGGAGGTCCACCGCGATGAGCGAAAGAACACCGAAAAGGTATCTGTGCCAGTTTCTCTTCAGGAAATCAACAAGAATTGAGGAAGTCTTCAATTCTATCCAGCGCCTCCGTAAGTCTTTCTGTAGATATGGCAAAAGAAAGCCTCACAAACCCCGGCTTCAGAAAGGCGGATCCTGGAACGAGTGCAACCTTTTTTTCTTCTAAAAGTCTTTCACAGAATCTCACGTCGTCACCTGGAACTTTGAAGAAGAGATAGAATGCTCCCTCTGGTTCCACGAACTTAACACCCATCTTTTTCAATCTTTCCACTACGAAATCTCTTCTTTCCTTAAAGGTCTGAGCCATGTAAGAGTTGTCCACTTCTAAAGCCCTCAAAGCGGCGTACTGTGCTACCGTGTTGATACAGGAAGTTGTGTGGGACTGGATTTTTGAAACAGCGGTCGCCACTTCTTCGTTCGATATCAGGTACCCCACCCTCCAACCGGTCATGGAGTGGGACTTCGAGAAGCCGTTTATGTAAACTATCCGGTCGAATCCTTCGGAAACGTCGAGTATCGATGTGAATTCGTCCGTGTAAACAAGTGAATCGTAAACTTCATCGCTGATTATGTAAAAATTCCTTCTCATAGCAAGCTTCACAAGTCTTTCAAGGAACTCTCTTCTGTACACCACACCGGTGGGATTGTTCGGCGAGTTGATAAGAACGGCTTTCGTTTTCCCAACGAGAAGTCCTTCTATCTCTTCCAGACTGGGCTGGAAATTTTTACTCATGAATGTCTCAACCACATTCACTGTGCCACCAGCGAGGATGATCTGGGGAATGTAGCTGACCCAGACGGGAGAAAACACGATCACTTCGTCGCCGGGATCGAGAAGAGCCATGAAGGCATTGAACAGAGCCTGTTTTGCCCCGTTCGTCACCACAACCTGATCTAGTGAGATGTTCTTTTTGTATCTCTCACCTATCTTTTTCGCTATACCCTCTCTGAGTTCGTAGATACCACGAGGGTCTGTGTATTTCACTTCTCCTTTCTGGAGAAATCTCACCGCTTCTTCCACGATGGGTTTCGGTGTGGGAAAATCCGGCTCACCGGCCGTTAGATTGATCACGTCTTCTCCTTTCTTTATAAGAGCCTTGGCCTTCGCGTCGAGTTCCATGGTCTTCGATATTGGGATCTCTGATATTCTCCTGGATACCATCTAAAACCCCCCTGGTTGTGGTTTCATATTTAATACTACCACAAAGATCCGATTTAGACAGGTTAAACTTTTCATGTTATTCTTTTAAAAGAAAGGAGGAGTAAGGATGGAAGCGGTGATTTTCGATATGGATGGAGTGCTCATGGACACAGAGCCTCTCTACTTCGAAGCTTACAGAAGAGTCGCAGAAAGCTACGGAAAACCTTACACGGAGGATCTCCACAGGAGGATAATGGGAGTTCCGGAAAGAGAAGGTCTTCCTATTCTCATGGAAGTGCTGAAGATAGAAGATTCTCTGGAGAACTTTAGAAAGAGGGTCCACGAAGAAAAAAAGTGTGTTTTCTCTGAGCTTCTCAAGGAAAACCCAGGTGTGAGAGAGGCGCTTGAGTTCGTAAAGAGCAAAGGAATAAAACTCGCGCTCGCAACCTCCACACCGCAGCGAGAAGCTCTGGAAAGGCTGAAAAGACTCGATCTCGAAAGGTACTTCGACATCATGGTGTTCGGTGATCAGGTGAAGAACGGAAAGCCTGATCCAGAGATATATCTTCTCGTTCTGGAAGGGTTGAATGTGGTCCCAGAGAAGGTTGTGGTCTTCGAAGACTCAAAGAGCGGTGTTGAAGCCGCAAAAAGCGCCGGCATAGAAAGAATCTATGGAGTCGTTCACTCTTTGAACGACGGTAAAGCGCTTCTTGAAGCGGGTGCGGTTGCTCTGGTGAAACCCGAGGAAATCCTGAACGTTCTCAAAGAGGTTCTTTAAATCTGTTCGTGATCGGCATTCTCCAGTCTTTCCCAAAAGCTCTCGTGGAGATCTTCACGCCGATAGCGGCCTGTTTTCTCTTGTATTCGTTCTTTCGTATCATTTCCGTCACGTCGAGCACGGTCTTCCTGTCGAAGCCTTTTGATGCGATTTCTTCTGGATCGAGCCCTTCTTCTATGTAGAGTCTCAGTATTTCATCGAGCACCTCGTACGGTGGTAGTTTCTCCTGGTCCGTCTGGCCCGGCCTGAGCTCCGCCGTTGGGGGTTTCACGAAGATGTTTTCCGGAATGATCTCTTTTCCTCTCCAGCTGTTGTACCATCTTCCTATTCTGTAAACGTCTGTCTTGTAAACATCCTTTATAACGGCGAATCCTCCCGCCATGTCTCCGTAGAGAGTCGCGTATCCCGTTGCCATCTCGCTTTTGTTTCCCGTTGTGAGAACGAGCCATCCGAACTTGTTGGAAAGTGCCATGAGGTAGTTTCCTCTGATCCTTGCCTGAAGGTTCTCTTCGGTTATATCTGGTTCTCGCCCGACGAAGACGTCTTTGAGCGCTTCGAGGTAGGAATGAAACACATCTGTGATGGGAACGATGAAAGTCTCTATGCCCAGATTTTTCGCCAGCGTTTGCGCGTCTTCGATACTTTCTTTTGAGGTGTACATGGACGGCATGAGAACACCTTTCACGTTTTCTTTTCCCAGAGCTTCTGTTGCTACGACCGCGACGAGAGAAGAGTCCATTCCTCCGCTGAGCCCTATCACGACCTTTTCAAAACCGTTTTTCCTCACGTAGTCTCTCAGACCCGTGATCAGAGCCCTGAACATCTCTTCTTCTCTCACAGGAAGAGGATTCACCACCGGTTCAAAATGCCCGGATTTCTCCCGGAGATTTCCCGCTTCCACGGTTTTCACCGGATAGTTCTGAGTCTTCATGTACCTTCTTCTAGGATCTACCAGCGAGACTCTGAGGTTCTCGTCCAGATCCAGATCCACCGTGATGATCTCCTCTTCGAAGAGCTTTCCGTAGTTTATGACCTCTCCTGAAGCGTCGACCACCATGCTTCCTCCATCGAAAACGAGCTCGTCCTGACCCCCGACCATGTTGCAGTAGGCCATGGCCACGTGATAGTCGTAAGCCTTCATAGAGAGGTAATCTTTTCTCAGAGCAGGTTTCCCCACGTGGTAGGGAGAAGCCGAAAGATTTGCTATGAGATGAACTCCCTCACCTAAGGAAAGCGAGGCACTTGGTTCCACCGGATTCCAGATGTCTTCGCAGATGGTAATACCCACTTTGATTTCATCCATTTTCACGACGAGGAGTTCTTCTCCGGGTTTGAAGTATCTTCTCTCATCGAAAACCCCGTAGTTCGGCAAAGATATCTTCCTGTACACTCCAAGGATCTCACCGCCTTTCACAACTGCGGCGGCGTTGTACGCATCCTCGTCGCTGTCTATGAAGCCCATCAAGACGGTAACACCAAGATTCTTCGTGTGCTGAGCGAACTTCTGGAGGTATTTTCTGTTCTCTCTGAGGAATGAGAGCCTAAGCATGAGGTCTTCGGGAGGATAACCGGGAAGAAAGAGCTCCGGGAAGACAAGGAGATCACTTCCCCGGTCTTCCGCCACTCTGAGGGCTTCTATTGCCTTCTTCAGATTTCCCTCGAAGTCTCCAAGGGTCGGATTAAGCTGAGCCAGTGTCACTCTCAGTCTTTTCATAGGATCCCTCCATTATCCGGTACATCGAGTAGACCAGAACGACTCTCAAGAGATTCGATATTATGGAACCCAGGTACGGTATGAACCAGACGATGAACACAACGGCTGCAGCGAGGAAAACGTCCACCGTCTTTTCCCCTTTGAACACCATTCTGTAGTTCTTTTCCAGGACGCTGGAAGGAGATTCGTCTTTAGCGGAGAGCAGGGGGACAAAGAAGAGAAACATGAAGGCCACAAAACCGGGAAGGACGAACAGAGAAAAACCAGCACTTACCGTCAACCCGTAAAACGCTGAAAACACGAGAAGACTGAGAAGATTTTCTCTTCTTCTTGGAACCAGAAGTAGTCCCATCAACAATGCGAGCAGTACCTCTTCAAAGAGTTTTATGACGAAGAAATCGAAGCTCAGAAAATCGTACTTTCCGGCAAAGATGTAAAGCACTTCCGTCACAAACCCCAGAACGAGAGCCATAACGCTTATCACAGCGAGTTTTGTATTTTGAACTATCTCCCTGAATCCTTTAACGAAACTCTCGATCACACTTATCCCCCCTCACCTCCGTACTCGATTCTCCAGTCTGAGGATACCTTCCCAACGACTGTTCCATCCACTCTGGCCAGAACCTCGTCCACCTTTTGTTTTTCCACGATCAGAAACATTCCAACACCCATGTTGAAGGTGTTGACCGCTTCGTTGAAGTCTACATATTTCAATATCCAATCAACGAAGTCCCTCTTTGGTAGAGAAACGTGCGCCCCAAGCTTTCCGAGGACTCTCTTCAGCGCCCTCACCACTCCCCCGCCGGTCACGTGTGCGATCCCTTTCACCAGATCGAACAACTCGATGACTTCTCTGTATATGCGTGTTCCTTTCAGGAGTTCAAAGGGAAGTTCTTCGATCTTTATGGATTCCTCCTTTATGATCCTTCTTATGAGGGACCAGCCGTTCGAGTGGAATCCCGATGACGGAATACCAACGATCACATCCCCTTCTTTTATCTTATCAACCGGTATCCGTTTTTCTAAAACGCCGACAGCGAACCCCACAGCGTCCCAGTCTCCACGATACACATCGGGCATCTCAGCGGTCTCACCGCCCACCAGTTTCACATCCACGCTGTCAAGGACGTTTACGAGCTCTTTTATGAACGACTCGTGTTCTTCGGAGATTCTCTCGACCCCAAGGTAGTCCAGAAAGGCCACAGGCCTCGCTCCCACGCAGACCAGATCGTTGTAGTTCATACCCACAAGGTCCTCAGCCGCGTAGCGCCAGGTCCCGTGCTTTCTGTGAAGGATGAGTTTGGTGCCGATCCCATCGGCCGTTACAACAACGGGGGGAGTTGTGATCGTGAGTATGGAAGCGTATCCCGTGGGCTCTTTCATCACCCATTCAGGAAGTTTTACAGCGCTTTTTATAGTTTTTGCGAAGCTTTCTCCCCTCTCGACATCGACTCCTGCTTCTCTGTAAGTGTATTTCATAGAGCGATATCCCTCCTGTAGGTCTTACCTTCGAAGTGGACCTTTTCCGCGAGTTCGTAAGCCTTTCTTCGTGCCTCTTCCTTCGTTTCTCCTGTTCCCATACAGTGAAGAACACGGCCGCCATTGGTCACAAGTTTTCCATCTTTCTCCGCGACTCCCGCGAAGAATATGAGACCTTCTTCGGGAAGGGTGATCTCTTTGCCCTTTTCGGGAGCGTCGGGATAGCCCCTCGCTGCGAGAACCACGTCCACGGCGAATCCACGCGGTTCCACCGGCTCCATTTTACCACCGCGGTATCCTTCAAGAACTGCGTTGATGAATCCTTCGGGATTCAACGTCACTATCACTTCTGTTTCTGGATCGCCCAGTCTCACATTGTACTCGAGTATGTAGGGATCACCATCGTGGAGCATGAGACCCAAGTAGAGGAACCCCCGGTACGCGTAGCCTTCTTTCTCCACTCCCCACAGAGTCTTATCGAAGAGCTCTTCGATCTTTTTGATCGTATCGGAAGGGATTTCTACAGGCCCCCAGGAGCCCATACCTCCCGTGTTCGGTCCCCTGTCACCGTCCATCAGTCTCTTGTAATCTCTGACGAAGGGAAGGATCACGAAATTTCTTCCATTCACAACCGCCATGGCGGAAAGCTCGTTCCCGGCGAGAAATTCATCTATCACAACAGGGCCTTTCACACCTTTTATGAGCTCTCCGATGATGAGTTTCGATCCCTTTTCGATGGTTTCTTCCTTAGAGTCGAGGATCAGAACACCCTTTCCTCGAGCGAGCCCGTCCGCCTTTATCACGTAAGGAGGAGAGAATTTTTTTATCTTCTCTCTCAATTCCTCTGGAGTTTCTGCCACTTCGAAACGAGCGGTTCTTATACCGTACTTCTTCATGAACCTTTTGGCATAGACCTTGGATCCTTCGAGCCTTGCGACCTCTTTCACCGGGCCAAAGACGTTGGATCTCCAGTTCGAGACCCCTTCTACCAGGAATTCCTCGGATCCCGGTATCACGATGTCTTCTTCGGGAATGGCTTTCAGGGTCTTTTCTCCTTCGTAGGGATGGTTCGTTCCATCTCTCTTCGTTCCTGCATTTCCTGGATAGAAGTGGACTTCGTACCCCTGCTTTGCGAAAGCCCATCCTATCGCGTGTTCCCTTCCTCCAGAACCGAGTATGTGTACCCTCACCGCTTTCACCCCTCAGTGCCTGAAAACCCTGCTCGGAGCTTTGTAGAACGTGATTCCAAGTTCTCTGGCTTTTTCGATCACTTCTTCGTCTCTTATGGATCCGAGAGGAGCGACCACCGCTTTCACACCAGCCTGAGCGAGTATTTCGAGCGAGTCCGGGAACGGGAAGAACGCATCGGAAGCCGCAACCGCTCCCTTCGCTTTTTCTCCTGCCATCACGGTGGCGATCCAGGCAGCTCTCTTTCTCGAAGGCTGCCCGCTCCCTATTCCCACAGTTACACCGTCTTTTGCTATGAGAACAGCGTTGGATTTCGCTCCTTCCACAACACGGTAAGCGAATTCCAGATCCTCAAGCTCTTTTTCCGAGAGAGGCTCTCCAACTACCAGTTCAAAATTCCCTTCGGGGTACTTTCTTTCACTCAGGACGAGAGAACCGAATGCCATCTTTCCAGCCCACGAAGCGTAATCCCCAGGCTTCAAGAGACGCACTTTTTTCTTAGAGAGAACCTCGATCGCTTCCTGTGTGAAGGAAGGTGCCACGATCACCTCGAGGTACTTTTTCAATGACTTCGCAACTTCTCCGTCCATTTCGAAGTTCACGGCCAGGATCCCTCCAAAACTGGATTCGTCGTCCGCCTCGATGGCCTTCTTCACGATTTCCACTTTGTCTTCTCCTATCGCAGCACCACAGGGAGATTGGTGTTTCACCACAACCGCACCCATCCTCGGCAGGTTCTTCGCCATGAACCACGCGTTTTCCGCGTCCAATATATTGTTGAACGAGATTGCCTTTCCCTCGTGCAAGATCTCAAAAGCGGGTTTTCCGTATACGAACGCCTTTTCATGAGGATTCTCTCCGTACCTCAACTGGAGATCTTCTCGCTTGAAGGCAAGGGAAATTCCCTTGACAAACTGGTTGGCCCTTATCGAGTCGTACACGCTGGTGAACGCAAAAGTCATTCCAGCGAGGTACTTTCTCGTCTCCTCATCATCTCTCTCAATTGCGAGTTTGAGGGTTTCCATGTCGAAAGCGGGTTTCACCTTTTTCCAGTTCTTGGCTGCCGCTCGAAGAAGAGCAACTCCTCCTATATCGATGTCTGGAGGTGGATAGAGATCCACAAAGACCACATCCCATCTGGGTTCTGGTCCGAGGATGCCAGCGAATATCTCCGGGTGGAGAGTCTTCACGAGTCCTCCAAGGAGATTCTCGAAACCCGTTATGGTGCTCACGTCGTTTGCTTCTATTCCGTTTGATTTCAAAAACTTGGCGGTGCCGGAGCTCGCCCAGATCTCCCAGCCTTTTTCGTGGAGTTTTTTCAGAATGTCCAGATATTTTTCCTTCTCGTAGAGACTAACCAATATCCTCTTCAAGGATAACCCTCCTTCCTTCGATCTTCCATTTTCCTTCCAGTACCTTTTGAATGACGAGCGGATAATACCGATGTTCTATCTTATGGATCTCTTCTTCCAGTCTTTCGAGAGACCAGTCTTTCTTTATTTCAACTGCTTTCTGAAAGATGATGGGACCGGTGTCGACTCCCTCATCAACGAAGTGGATGGTGATTCCTGTGACCTTCACACCGTATTCGTAGGCCTTCTCGATGGCGTGGGTCCCGGGGAACGCGGGAAGAAGCGAAGGGTGGATGTTGACGATCTTCCACTTCCACCTTTCGACGATCTCCGCCGGAAGAATCCTCATGAAACCGGCGAGGACCACGAGGTCGGGATTCAACTCTTCGAGTCTTTTTTTCAGAGACTCTGCCCAGGGTTTCTCGAGCCTTTCCCAGGGGATCTGCAGTTTTTTCGCTCGCTCTATTGCGTAGCAGTTTCTGTCCACAAGGAGCATCTGGATTTCCGCACTCAATTCACCGCTTCGCGCTGCGTTCACGATCGCTTCGAAATTGCTTCCGTTTCCCGAAGCGAGAACGACTATTCGTGGAGGTACTCTCCGCTGAAGCACGCTACACACAGTTCACTCCTCCCGATGGCTCTTTTCAACCCTTCGAGTGAAAGGTAAAAGAGAGAGTCTGCGTTGACTATTTTTTTCACTTCTTCCACGGCACGTTCTCCCGCGACGAGCTCTTTCTTTCTGGCGGTATCTATTCCGTAGAAACAGGGGAAACGCACAGGTGGAGAGTGTATGCCAACGTGTACTTCCTTCGCACCCGCCTCTCTCAATATCTTCACGATGATGCCCATGGTTGTTCCTCTGACGATCGAATCATCGATTACAACAACCCTCTTTCCACTCACAACGTCTTCTATGGGGACGAGTTTTTTCTTGACGATCTTTTCCCTGTCCACCGGCATGATGAAACTTCTTCCCACATATCTGTTCCTCATGAGACCGATGTCGAGAGGTATACCCGAAGCCGAAGAAAATCCCATCGCTCCGGAAAGTCCGGAGTCCAGCACCGGAACGACCACGTCCGCTTCTATCGGGTTTTCTCTGTAGAGTTCTTCACCCATTCTGTAACGGGCTATGTGTACACTCTGATCGAGAAAGTGACTGTCCGGCCTCGCGAAATAGATGAATTCGAAGGAGCAAAACCGCTTTTCTTTTCTGGCGAACTTCACCGTCTCTGCACCGTTGTTCGAGAAGAACACAACCGTTCCGGGAGGAACTTCTTCTATGTCTTCCACACCAATCGCTTTCAGCGCTGCGTCTTCCGATGCCACAACGATTCCATCACCGTATTTTCCATAGAACAGGGGACGGACGCCGTATGGGTCTCTCGCCGCAGCGAGGAATTCTTCGTGGAGGATGAGAAGAGAGTAAGCAAGAGGAACTTTCTTCAGCGCTTTCACTATGGATTCTTTTAGGTCTCCTTCAGACATCGAAATAAGATGGAGGAAGACCTCCGAGTCGAGCGAGCTCTGGAAAACCGCTCCTTTTTCTTTGAGCATCTCTATCCACTTTTCGCCGTTGGGTATGTTTCCGTTGTGAGCGATCGCGAGCCTTCCCTTTCTCGTGAACGCCACGATTGGCTGAATGTCCTCGAGCGATCCTGCCGTGGAGTACCTTACGTGTCCAATACCCTTTTCAGCGTCTTCCCACCTGTCTTCGGTGAGAACGGTGTCTACGAGTCCTTTTCCTTTTATCGTTTTGAACCCGTCTACCACAACACCCACACTTTCCTGTCCTCTATGCTGAAGACCGAGAAGCACGTCGTGAAGGACAGAAAAGGCATCTTTCACATTCCAGACTCCTGCGATTCCGCACATATCATCACCTCGAGAGCGTTCCGATCTCCTTCACAGGAGCATCGACTACGGGGGTTTTTTCAGAGAAAACGAGCACCATCTGATGTGCTAGCTCCACTTCTGGCAATTTCACTTCGATCTTCAAACCGTACTCTCTAAAGGTCTCTACGTGAGTTCTCGTCAGAAGCTGTGACGAAGAGAGGATGAAAGCACCTTCTTCTGAGAGTTTTCTTACGGCTTTCCAGAGTTCTCTTTCTCTTTCGAGGTCGAAGTCATTCCATCCCACTGCGAACACCTTCGAAGGCCTCGGTTTTGCCACCTTCTGTGGATTCACCTTTCCCAACATTCCCACAACCAGGGTGGGTGGAATGGGTTTTCCCTGGTACGTGTTGTAGAGAGAAGCGTTTCCCGATGCAACGGGAACACCGGAGAATTCGCAAGCGTTCTTGAGAGCGGTCATCATGGCCGAAAGTCCTACCGGATCAACATCGGGATCCCCGTAGTTCACGCAGTTCGTTATAGCGAGGGGTTCCGCACCAACGCTGAGCGTCTTTCTCACACTCTCGAGCACGGCTATGAGGGTTCCCCAGTAGGTATCCTGAAGAGCCAGATCCGCCCTGCTGTGTGTGACGAGGGAGTACCCCCCGTCTCTCTTTATTCTCATCACGGCCGCGCCGAATCCGGGTGGAACCACGGTATCCGTTCCGACCATGTGATCGTACTGCTCGAAGACTTCCCTCGCGTTCACCTCTTCGAATTCCACCCTTTTGAACTCTGGGATCTTTCCGGGTGTGTATTCGACTATGTCCTCTTCTGGGGCGTTTGCGAGGAGCTGGACGGGAACTTCCATGACGAGATCGTTTCTGTACATCACCCTGTAAACTGGTTCTTCTATCACTTCGGCAACGACATCGCCGAAAAGAAGGTGCTTCCTGGCTATTTCCAGAATGCGGCTCGCCTTCTGAGGTGATGTGACGACCGCCATTCTTTCTTGGCTTTCGCTTATGAGGATTTCCCAGGGCTCCATATCCGGTTCTCTCAGGGGAACACGGTCCAGATGGACGATCGCTCCGAGATTCCCCTTCGCTACGAGTTCCGAAGTTGCGGACAGCACACCGCCCGCTCCCAGATCCTGAGCTCCTTCCACGAGTCCCTCTTCCACCATCTCCAGGAACGCTTCTATGAGCATCTTTTCAGCGAACGGGTCACCAACCTGAATTGAAAGCTTGGTTGCCTTATCACCCGTGAGATCCTCCGAAGCGAAAGACGCCCCGTGGATTCCGTCCCTTCCTGTGGCTCCTCCGAAGATCACTATGACCTGTCCCGGTCTCGATGCTTTCGAATCGACCAGCATGTCGTTTCTCACAACACCCGCTGCGAGCACGTTCACGAGGGGGTTGTGCGCGTATAGTGAGGAGATCCTGAGTTCTCCACCGACCGTTGGAACGCCTATGGAATTACCGTAATCGGCTATTCCCTCTATGATACCGTCTATGATTCGGGACATGTGGAGTGAATCGAATATGGCCGTTGGGCGGGCTCCCATCGCGAGGACGTCTCTGATGATTCCACCGACACCCGTTGCTGCACCGTTGTAAGGTTCTATCGCACTCGGGTGATTGTGGCTCTCTATCTTGAAAGCAACGGAATAGTAATCATCCAGGTTCACCACACCCGCGTTTCCCTCAAAACCCGTTTTCGGTAATCTTCTTATGTATTTCTTCGTGTGGGAGTATCCACAGTGTTCGCTCCACATGACTGAAAAAGCCTGAAGCTCGACGAAGGTGGGTTCTCTTCCAAGCTTCTCCTTGAGAATGTTCAGATATCTCAACTTCATCACCTCTTCAAGTAGTTGAGGATGGACTGGAACACTTTCTTTCCGTCTTCTCCGCCTATGAGTTCTTCAACCGCCCTTTCCGGGTGGGGCATGAGACCGAAGACGTTTCCGCTCTCGTTCAGAACACCCGCTATTCGTTCGTCTGAGCCGTTCACGTCTTTGACGTATCTGAGAACCACGTTCACGTCATCTATCTTCACGTATCTTCCAAAGCCGTGTGCTATCGGTATTCTTATCTTTTCTCCCTTTTCGAAAGCATTTGTGAACGGTGTGTCGTTGTTTTCCACGCTCAGATCCACCCATTTGCAGATGAACTTTCCAGACGAATTTTGAAGAAGGGCTCCTTTCAGGAGTCCCATCTCTATGAGGATCTGAAATCCGTTGCATATTCCCATTATCAGCTTTCCTCTTTCAGCGGCTTTTGCTATTTCAAAGGCGATTTTTTCTCTTGCGGCAACGGCACCGGGTCTCAGATAGTCTCCGTAGGAAAACCCTCCAGGTAGAATGATCAGTTCGTAGTCGTCCAGCTTGTCGTCCAGCCCGACGTAACTGGGCTCGAAGCCGTTTATTTCCAGAGCGTGGTACGCGTCTCTGTCACAGTTGGAACCAGGATAGACCACTACACAAGCTCTGGGCTTCACAGCTCCCTCACCTCATATTCCTCAACAACGGGGTTCACCAGAAGTTCTTCACAGGCTTTCTTCACAATTTCGTACGCTTTTTCTTTATTCTCCGCTTCCACTTCGAGGTGGATGGACTTTCCAAGTCTCAACTTTTTCACTGGAAGGCCTTTTTCTTCCCTAAGAACACGTTCGATCGTTTCTCCGCGCGGATCCCTCACGTTGCTCCTGTACTGAACGTCTATTGCGAATTTAAAGATCGGCAAAGTTCCAGCACCTCCCTGTACTTTTTTAAGGTATCACCAAGATCCCTTCTGTACACATCTTTATCGAAGATATCACCCTTCTTTCTCAATCTGAACGTGTCGGGAGAGATTTCGTCACCGAGAACAACGTTTTCGCTTTTGTCAAGGCCGAACTCGTACTTTATGTCCCAGAGTTCGAAGTTCGCTCTTTCAAAAAACTCTTTGAGAGCGAGAGTGGCTTTCACCGCCGTTTCTTTCATCTTTTCTGCCCGTTCTTTTGTTGCGATGCCGAGTATTTCGAGATGATCAACACAAACCATTGGGTCGTGTCTTTCGTCGTCTTTTATGAAAAACTCAACGAGAGGAACTGGAAGGTCTTCCCCTTCAACTCCACCGTACCTTCTCACAAAAGAGCCTGCCTTTTTCAATCTCACGACCACTTCGAGGGGAAACATTTTCAGAGGAATGACTTTCAGCGTTCGAGGGGGGATGTATTCAACGAGGTGGGTTTTGATGTTTTTCTCAGAGAGGTACTTCATGAGGATAGCGGTTGTTTCTGCGCAGATGGATCCTTTACCCGTTAGGACATCGTGCTTTAATCCGTCACCAGCGGTTATATCGTCTTTGAACTCGAGCAGGGCATAATCGCCGGTGACCCTAACAATTTTTGTCTTTCCTTCGTAATTCACACGCTCGCCTCCTCACCCTTTTTGAAAATTCTATACTCCAATCATGAATGAAAATTACATCGGAGGTAAACACTTTGAAAAAAACAGAAAAACGGGAGCCTTTGCTCCCGTCCTTGGTCGGGGAGGCGGGACTTGAACCCGCGACCTCCAGATCCCGATTCTGGCGCTCTGGCCATCTGAGCTACTCCCCGTAGCCTCTGGTATTATAACATATGATTTTGCACCGGACAATCGTTTATCCCAATTCGTCTGTTGATTTAGCTTTCAGAACAGATAAAATTTTGGCAGATGATATCCTAGAAAGTTATAACCTTTGAGGATAAGCAGGAAAATTAAACAAAGACCTTGCGATCATATTCGGAATCACCACGTGCGCGGGTGAAGAAAAATCCTTCATCGAAAAGACATTGCAATTGGAGTTGGTACTGGACAGGTAAGATCTGAAGACACTCAATGCTTTCAAAAAATATGGAGAAGTTCAACGATTGAACCCTTGACTTTTAAAACCTTTCCTGTATAATTCGGAAAGCGTAAAAAAATTTCTCAGGGGAGTGAAGAGCGTGGACTTCAGGTATATCCTCAGAATTCATATCAGTGAAGAGACTGCAAAGGAAATTCTCAACAACAGTAAAATCCAGAAACATGCCAGTGAGGTAAAGAACAAACTCTACTACGACAACGCTCTGGTGATCGAGTCAGAACCGGGTTACGATGTGGATGAAAATCTCATCATGATGGTAATCACTGCCTACGGGAAACCTGCCAAAGCGGAAGGGTACCTTGTAGTCAACGGCAAAGAAAGGAAAGTGTTCGACGGCATGCTTGATCCAAGAAAGCCCCTGTCCATTCATCAGACAGAAACTGAACAGGAGTTCGAGGAAGAAGAGGATGAATACGACGAAGATGAAGATTTTGACCTTTTCAACGAAGAGGATTTCTTCGACGAGGACGAAGAGGATTTTTTTGACGAAGAAGAATACTGAGGTGATACTTTGGAGAGGGTGGGAATAGTAGGTCTTCCCAACGCGGGGAAATCCTCCTTTTTCAACTTCCTGACCGACAACAGCGTACCTGCAGAAAGTTTTCCTTTCTGCACGATTGAACCGAACGTGGGGATTCTCGTAGTACAGGATGAAAGGGTAGGAATCCTCGCGAAGAACGAAGGATCAAAGAAGGTGGTACATCCTTTCGTTGAAATTGTTGACATAGCGGGACTCGTCAAGGGAGCCAGCAAAGGAGAAGGACTTGGAAATCAGTTCCTTGATCACATAAGCAAGGTGGATGTCGTAGCCCATGTTGTTCGTCTTTTCGAAGACGGAAGAGTTTCTCATCCGTATCAGAACGTGGATCCAAAAAGGGACATAGAAATAGTTGAAACCGAGCTCATACTCAAGGATCTCGAAACCGTTCAAAAACGTCTCGAAAAGCGGTTGAAAATTGCGAGAGCGGGAGATAAGGAAGCAAGGAGAGAGGTGGAACTCCTCCAGAATCTTCAAGAGTTCCTATCCCATGGAAAGAAGGCCTCGAAATTTCCGAGGCAGGACAGATTCGAGGAAGAGGTGATCAAATCCCTCTTCCTCCTCACAGATAAACCTCAGATGTTGGTTTTCAACGTCGATGAGCTGGACGAAGAAAAAGGGAAACTGATAGAAGAAATCGTCAAAGAAAAGGACGAGGAATACATTATAATAAACGTGAAGCTCGAAGAAGAATTGAAATCTCTCCCGGAAGAAGAGGCGGAAGTTTTCAGAAGAGAGTACAACCTTTCCGGTGACAAAAAAAAGGGGTTTTTCGAGAAGATTTTGAAACTTCTGAACCTTGTAAGATTTCTGACAGCGACGCAGAATGAGGCGAGAAGCTGGACTATAAAGAAAGGATCCACTGCCTATGAAGCAGCGGGTTTGATTCATTCAGATATACAAAAAGGGTTCATAAAGGTTGAAGTTATTCCTTTCGAAAGATACGTGGAATTCGGTTCTCTGAAAAAGGCGCGTGAAGCCGGAGCTGTGGAAACCCATGGAAAAGATTACATTATAGGAGAGGGGGATGTGATTCATTTCTTATTCCGTGCTTGACGTCTGGAAGATTTTTCGGAGCACGCCGTTCACCACGGCTGTTATTTCTTTCCTGACGGCTCAGTTCATAAAGTTTCTGATCAAAAGAGACGTGAAGATGCTGAAGAGCTACGGTGGTATGCCCAGCGGTCATGTGGCCACCGTTTCTGGCCTCACATGGTCACTCGCCCGAAGCACGGGATTCGATTCTCCTTACACTTCCATCGCCGCCATTTTCCTTGTGATCATATTCATGGACGCCATCGTCCTGAGACCGGCTGTGAAGAAGGATCTGGGGCACAACTTTCTGGAGGCGCTCGCTGGTCTTGGGCTCGGAATGCTCATTGCCCACATTTTCCCAGCGCAGCTCCATCTGTGGTGAGGTGAAGAGATGAAAGAATACCGGATAAGGTCTAGGGAAGCGAATCTTTCTTTCCTGGAAGATCTGGATGAAGAACAGAGAAGGGCGGTCGTTGAATCAGAAGGAAGATGCATCGTAATAGCAGGTCCGGGGTCTGGGAAAACTCGTGTTATCACGTACAAGATCGCCTATCTTCTGGCGAACGGTGTAGATCCTTCCAGGATTCTTCTGGTCACGTTCACCAGGGCAGCGGCGCGGGAGATGGTGGAGAGGGCAAAGACAGTGACCGGAAGAGAGCTTTCTGAAATGCTCGCCGGAACGTTCCACCATGTGTGCAACTACTTCTTGAGAAAGTACGCACCTTACGTGGGTTTGGAGCGAAATTACTCTATCCTGGACAGAGAAGACGCGGAGAGCCTCATGAGGCATGCAAGAAGCAAGTACTTTGAAAGAAAGAGTAAAAAAGAAGAGAGAAAAAACTTCCCTCAGCCTTCTGTTTTGATGGCTATATATTCTTACATGAGAAACACTCTCAAGTCTTTGAGGGAAAGTATAATAGTGAAGAATCCAAAGTTTCTGGATTTGAAAGAAGAGATCTCGGAGATCTTCGATCTCTACGAACAAGAAAAACGCTCTCAAAACGTGGTGGACTACGAAGACCTTCTCTTCTACGCTTACAGACTCTTAGAAGAGAACAAAGAAATAAGAGATCGAGAGGCGGAAAGATTCCTTTGGGTACTCGTTGATGAGTTCCAGGATACCAACTACGTTCAGTACAGGATAGTGGAACACCTATCGTCGAAACACGGCAACGTCCTGGCGGTTGGAGACGATGCCCAGAGTATTTACTCCTTTCGAGGGGCAAGGTACGAAAACGTTGAAGATTTCATAAAGGTATCCGGAACAAAAATCTTCAAGATCCAGACGAACTACAGAAGCACGGAAAGTATTGTGAAATTCATAAACGCCATGCTTCCGAAAAAATCCGTTCCAAAAGAACTGAAGCCGGTAAAGAAGGATGGTATGAAACCTGTTGTTGTCAAGACCTGGGATAGATACGAAGAAGCGCGGTTCGTGTCTCAGAGGATTCTCGAGTTAATAGAAGAAGGGTTCAAACCAGAAGAAATCGCAGTTCTCTACAGATCACATTCGCACTCTCTGGAGCTTCAGATGGAACTCGTTCGAAGTAGAATAGATTTCCGTGTGTTGTCTGGTCCCAGATTCACCGAGAGCGCCCACGTGAAGGACGTTCTTTCTTTTCTCAGAATCGTTCAAAATCCAAGGGACAAATCCGCATGGTTGAGGACTGCAAAGCTCTTCTACGGGATCGGTGACAGAACGGCTTCGAAGATAGCGGATCTCGCCAGCGCTTACGTGGAAGAAGGTCTGGATCCCTTCCAGGAACTGAAGAAAGTGAGTTTCAGTGGTGAGTACAGCAGGTTTATCGATATTCTCGATCAGATCAGAAAGCTCGATTCTCCTGGGGAAATGATAGAGCGCGTCCTGTCTTCTTTTTATTCCGAATATCTGGAAGCGAGGTATCCTGATTTCCGTGAAAGGGAGATGGATCTGGAAAGGCTCGTTGAAATAGCGTCTCGCTACACAAGTCTCGAATCCTTCCTGACGGATCTTGCTGTGACGGAAAACGTTGAAATAGAAAGAGAAATCTCTCAAAAAGAGGGAAAGGTCACTCTCACCACCGTTCATCAGGCAAAAGGGCTCGAGTGGAGAGTCGTTTTTGTCATCTCTGTGAATCCCGGAGACTTTCCGAATTATTTCGCGATATCCGAAGGGAATCTCGATGAGGAAGAGAGGATCTTCTACGTTGCCATAACAAGAGCAAAGGAACAGCTGTATATTTCCTACCAGGTCACCGGAACCTCCTACCCATACCGCGGAAACAGGTTCATCATGAGAAGCGGAGAGAATTTCATTGACAGAATACCGCTTGAACTCGTCGAGTTTTGGGAAGTGAAATGAGACTTTAGCTCAGAAGCCAAACGTTCTCCACGAACACCCTCTTCAGACCCTTTTCGAGTGCCTTCTGTTTCACTCTCTCCATGTGATGTTTTCTGGTGGTTGGAAGATCGCTCATCAGGTGCTGAGGAGCGAACGCAAGGAGAACAAGGGGAATTTCTGGATCCACCGATGAAATGAACCCTGCGATTCCTTCTATTTCCTTTTCGTCGATGTAGTGAGGTATTACAAGAACACTGATAACAAGAAGTGGTATTTCTCTTCCCTTACCCATGGAGGAAACCAGCTGCACGTTCTCCATGATTCTTCTAACGGCACTCTTCCCGTCAACTCCGGTCAGCGCTTCATAAACCTCCGGTGAAAAGGCCTTCCAGTCTATCTTGACTATGCCACCACTTTCAAGACTGACTCTGGCCATCCTCTCCATGATCCTGGGATGAGCAAGACCATTCGTTTCCCAGCAGATCCTTCGGCGATTTCCCAGCTTCACGGCAAACTCCAGTGCGAACACAGTCCAGGGAGTGGGATCTCCCCCGAAAAAGCACACACAGGAGACGCGTGGTTTCATAGCTATCTCAACGAGTTCGTCGATGTCCATGATCTTTCCTTCGGATATCCTTTCGTCTTTCAACATGTACTTGTGATCTATGTTCTGACAGAAGAGGCAGTCGAGGTTGCATCCTGCGAAGAAGACTGCGAGATTGTAAAAGCCCCTGTGTTCTCTTTCCGGACAGATAGGTAGTGCGACGCAGTTCGTTGGATGGGGATCGTAGTACCAGTGAAGGAAGGCCTTCCTGTGAGAGCCTGTTATATAGGAGAGCCTGCCTCCTTCGTTTCTGAGAACGCCGCAAAATCCTGTTTTCCCTTCCGGTATCACGCACGAATTGACGCAGAGGAAACACACCTTTCCTTCTTCACGAGCCGGCCTTTCAACGGGAAGACCAATCTCTTCCCTCTTCTACGGGCTTCCCTTACAAAATCCAAATACCCTTTTCTCAGGCGCTATACACAAACCCCTACCGAATCGCCGATCTCATCAAGTGAAAGGCCACAGATTCTGGAGACTCCCACCTTGAAAGACTCTCCATAGCGAGTTCAAAAGAATGGATATCCCTGTTATGTTAACACCTCTTGACAAAGGGAGTAATTTTTTATTATGATATGGATGTAGAAAATTTTCTAATTACATATCCAATTTTGAAAAATCTTTTCAAGGGGGTGTTCAAGGTGAGAAAGTGGTTGTTTTTCATGGTTCTTCTGATCGTTGCGGGTCTCATGTTCGGAAAGGTGAACTTCGCGTCCACACAGATGACACCCGCTGCTGAAAGGGAGTTCATGCTCAACAAACTCGCGGAATTTTCGAAGAAGAGCGGTATCGATGTGGAGTTCCTCAACTTCGAGTATCCACAGCTCTACAGCAGGCTCCAGGCGGAGATCAGAGCCGGTAAAAATACGTTGAACCTGATTGCAGACCTCCAGGGAAACCTCTACATAATGGCTTCCGAAGGATTTCTGAGCGATCTCAAGGATCTCAAATTCGAAGGAAAAACCTTCATCGAGACGCTTGAGAAGTTCGCTTATGTGAAAGGTGAAAAGGTGTTCATTCCCTGGCTCCAGGCAACTTACGTGATGGCCGTTAACAAAAAGGCATTTGACTACCTGCCGCGCGGTCTTTCGAAAGAAGACGTCATCAGGGGGACGGAGAAGTGGACTTACGACGCTCTGCTCGAGTGGGCAAAGAACATCTATGAGAAGACGAAACAACCCCTTCTTGGCTTCCCGATCGGACCGAAGGGACTCTGGCACAGGTTCCTCCACGGCTACATCTATCCATCCTTCACGGGAGCGCAGGCTCTGAAGTTCGACAGTGTGAGGGCCGTTGAAATGTGGAACTATCTGAAGGAGCTCTTCAAATACGTACATCCGGCAAGCTCCACCTGGGACGGGATGGCCGATCCTCTCCTGAGAGAAGAAGTCTGGATCGCCTGGGATCACACTGCAAGACTCAAACCCGCGATCGTTGAAAAGCCTAACGATTTCGTTGTTGTACCGGTCCCAAGAGGGCCGATGGGTAGAGGGTACATCATAGTGCTCGTGGGCCTTGCCATACCGAAGGATGCGGACTTCGAAGAACCCGCGAAAGTGATAGACTTCCTCACTTCTCCAGAGATGCAGGTTGAAATCCTCAAGAACGTCGGTTTCTTCCCAGTGGTTCAGGAAGCCGTTGGTGCCGTGCCAGAAGGTGCCCTCAAAGTGCTCGCAGAAGGTGTGATAAATCAGTCCGCCACGAAGGATTCTATCGTTTCCTTCATACCGAGTCTTGGACCAAAGAGCGGAGAGTTCACCGAAACCTACAGAATGGCCTTCACGAGGATCGTCTTCCAGGGTGAAGACCCAGCGAAGGTAGTGAAGGAACTCGGTGAGCGAATCAGACAGCTGTTCAAAGAATCCGGAGCGGAACTTCCAGAACCCGACGCAAGTCTCTTCTGATACCCGGGGTGGGGATCCCCACCCCTTTTCCGGGGGTGCACCATGAGAGGGAAATGGATTTCTTTTCTTTTGATCCTTCCAGCTGTTCTTTATCTCGTTTTGTTGATGGGATATCCTCTCTTCGAAACGTTCAGACTCGCTTTTACAAGCGATGAAGGTTTTCTTGGAAATTTCAAGCGCCTTGTGGAGAATGGTGGTTTCTGGGGCGCCATGAAAAACACCATTCTTCTCACAGCAGTGATCGTTCCCCTTCAGCTCATATTCGCACTGGGACTCGCTCTTTTCGTCAATCAGAAGTTCAAAGGTTACACGACGGTACTTTACTTTATAGCGATCCCACTGGCTCTGAGTGATGTGACAGCAGCACTCATGAGTTACACTATATTTTCGCCGAACGGCTATCTCAACAAAATTCTCATGAATTTGCATCTGATAGAAAGACCCATTTATTTCTTTGGATACATGTTCAAAGCGAGGGAATTCTGGGTGATCGTTCTCACGGAGGTGTGGAGGGCTACTCCCCTTGTTTTCATCATCCTCCTGGCGGGTCTTCAGTCGATAAACAAAGAGTATCTCGAAGCTGCAGATCTCTTCGGTTTTTCAAGATGGAAGAAATTCACAAAGATCATACTCCCGCTCTTGAAACCATCGATCATGTCGGCGCTCCTTCTGAGGACTCTCTTCGCGTTTCAGATATTCGGTGTGGTGTGGCTTCTTGCGGGAAGAGACATTCCCGTTCTCGCTGGTGAGACCTACTACTGGTACACCTTCATGAACGACCCAAAGATGGCCAGTGCGTACGCTCTCGTGATCGCTCTTGTCACCATCGTGGTTAGCTGGTTTTACATCACCTTCCTCAGTGCAAAACATTTAGAGGGGGCTCGATGATGAAGAAGTTTTTCATAATTTTTCTTTCGGTGATCATTTCCCTGTGGTTTCTGACGCCGGTGTTCTTCATTGTTCTTGCGTCTCTAACACCGTCCTCGGATTACTACAATCCCAGCAGGATCTTTCCGAGTAGTCTCACACTGGAACATCTCTACAAGCTGTTCGTCACCCTCGGGGGTGGGAAAGCCACTCTGGTCAGTGTGCAGGTGGCGCTCATCTCGATAGGAATCTCTTTCCTGCTGGGGCTTCCAGCTGGATACGCCCTCACAAGGTACGTGTTTCCGGGAAAAAACATCATCAGACTTTCCATGCTTATGACAAGATCGATTCCGTTGATTGTGGTGGCGGTACCTCTTGTGGTTCTTTACATGAGGTTTAACCTCGCGGATACCACGCTTGGTGTGGCACTGGCTCACGCTTCCATGATACTTCCGTTCGTCGTTCTCATCACATCCAGTGTTTTCTCCGGAATCTCTGTCGAATACGAAGAAGCGGGGATGGTCTTCGGTCTCAGCAGATTCCAGGCGTTTATAAGGATCACGCTGCCTCTTGCTCTTCCTGGCCTCGCCGCATCTGCCATATTCGCCTTCATCATGTCCTGGAACGAAGTCTTCGCTTCTTCGATCCTCACACTCACGAACAGAACACTTCCAGCACACATTCTGAACACCGCCATGGCATCACCGGACTACTTCAAGTTCGCTGCGGGAACGATCATGGCCGTTCCTGCGATGGTCTTCATATTCTTCATAAGGAAATATCTTGTAAGCATGTGGGGTATCACCCTGAAATGAGAGGTGATCGATCTTGGCGCAGGTGAAAATAGACGGAGTGAAGAAATATTTCGGGAATGTGAGGGCTCTCGATGGAATCGACCTTGTCGTGAACGAAGGGGAGTTCCTCGTTCTTCTCGGTCCATCTGGTTGTGGAAAGACGACCCTTCTGAGGTGTATAGCGGGTCTCGAACAGGTGACCGGGGGAAAGATCTTTTTCAACGATCGCGACGTGACGAACCTTCCTCCAAAGGACAGGAACATTTCGATGGTCTTCCAGAGCTACGCGGTGTGGCCCCACATGAAGGTGTACGACAACATCGCGTATCCTCTGAAACTGAAAAAAGTCCCGAAAGAGGAGATAGAAAAGAGGGTAAAGTGGGCAGCGGATCTCCTTCACATCTCCGAACTCCTCGACAGGTACCCCGCACAGCTCTCCGGAGGTCAGAGACAGAGGGTTGCCGTTGCCCGAGCGATCGTTCACGAACCCGAAGTACTCCTGATGGACGAGCCTCTTTCCAATCTGGACGCACTTTTGAGGGTGAAGATGAGAAGCGAGCTGAAAAAGCTTCAGGAAAGAATTGGAGTCACCACCATCTATGTGACTCATGACCAGACAGAGGCCATGACGATGGGAGACAGAATCGCGGTGATGAACCAGGGAAAGCTTCAGCAGGTTGGAACGCCCTCTGAGATCTATCACCATCCGGTGAACATCTTCGTCGCTGGTTTTGTGGGATCACCGCAGATGAACTTCTTAGAGATGGAAGTGAGGTCGGAAGGCAGCAACGTTGTTCTCCAAAACGGTGAGATAAAGATTCCTGCGAAGATCGATCCCGGTGTGAAAAAAGTGATTCTTGGCATTCGACCGGAGAACATCTATCTGGAGGAAAAACCGAACACTCTGAAGCTGGAAGGAGAGGTTTATTTCGCCGAGAAACTCATGTCGGATACGATTCTCCATCTCAACGTTGGAAGTGAGAAGATCGTCGCAAAAATTCCAGGGGATGTGGATTTCAGAAGCGGTGAGAAGATCACGTTTTTCCTGGACGTTGAAAAGATCCATCTCTTTCACCCTGAGACGGGAGAGAGAATCTCATGAAAGTGAAGGTGGTTGTTCACAACCACTGGGACAGAGAGTGGTTCACCTCTTCTGAAGTGACCTCTAAATGGCTGAAAGAAGTTTTTTTCAGAGTGAAAGAGCTTGTTCAGAAGAATCCAGAATTCGTGTACGTTCTGGATGGCCAAACAGCTGCGGTTGAAGATCTCCTCGTTTACCATCCGGACCTCGAAGAAGATCTCAGAGAGCTTGTGAGATCTGGAAGACTCCTTGTTGGTCCGTATTATATCCAGATAGACTGGAGAATTCCGGGTGAAGCTTCCATTTTGAAAAACTTCGAGATAGGAGAAAAAGACACGAATCGTTTTGGACGACGCATGAACGCCGGATGGCTTCTCGACAGTTTCGGTCACATATCACAGGAACCTCAACTGCACAGAATCTTTGGAATAGAAAAGGTCTTTCTGTGGAGGGGAATTTCCTTCGAAAACGACGGGATCTCCCAGGAGTTTTTCTGGAAAGGAAGCGATGGAACGGCTGTCCAGGGTGTTTTCCTCGTGGGAGGATACAGGAACCTCTACAATTTGAAGGAAACGCAGGATATCGCGGAGAAGAGACTGAAACACGAGGTGGAAAAACTCGCAAAATTCTCGAGATCTGGAGAAATTCTTCTTCTCGACGGATACGATATAGATCTCTCTCCCGAGGATCCCAAAGATTATCTGAACGTTGAGATTGTCTCACCAGAAGAGTTTCCCGAGAGATTCCCTGAAAATGCCCCCACCCTCTCTGGAGAGCTCCTTTCTGGAAGGTACGCCTGCGTCTTTCCAGGGACACTCTCCACAAGAGCTTATCTGAAGCTTGAAAGTGATCTTGTAGAGAAGCTTTTGAAAATGAACGATCTTCTCTCTGTTTTGAACGGAGAGGAGTTAAGTGATCTTTTCTGGAGGGATTACCTGAAAACTCTCGCGCACGACAACAGCTGCGGTGTTTGTGCTGACCCCGTCCACGAAAAAATGGAGAGAACGTACAGAAACGTGTATTTCCTTGTGAAATCTTCTGTTGAATCCAGGCTGAGGCACCTTGTAGAGCGTTTAGGTCTTGAGAAGGGAACCTACGCACTCTCTCTATCGCCCTTTTCCTACAACCATCACTTCTGCGATGGCGAGAGGACATTCCTGTTGAAAACAAACGGTGCAGGGCTGTTCAAAACAGAAGTTGCCGACGAGAAGAAAGAAGTGAAGGAACTCACCTGGGAAAACGAATACTACAGAGCCTATTTTGAAGGAGACGGCACACTTGTTCTGAATAACAGGAAAGCGGGTGTTTTGAAACTGTTCAAAGAAGATGGTGACGCTTACACCACCTCTGTTGAAGAAACTGATTTTTCGATTTCTCTGGAGAAGATGAGAACAGTTTTGCAGACGAAACACTCGATGGTGGTGGAACTGGAAAGAACGATACGTTCCTCGCAATGCCTGATCGAGACGAAAGAACGCGTGATCTTCGATGAAACCCCGCTCGTGAAGTGGCGTATCGCGTTGAAGATAAAGGGGAAAAACTACAAGCTTTCAATGGTTTATGAAACGGGAAGTGGCGAAATCTTCGCGAAGATGCCTTTTGACGTGGTGAAAAGGAAAGAAAAAGACTCCTACCTTCTTCCTGAAACACCTCCTGAGGAACTGAAGGGGATTTTGCTTGCAGCAAGAGAAACAGGTGAAGTGAGGGAATTTCCGTTTCAGGGGTTTGTGTCCGTCTGGAGTGAAGAAAGTTCAAAGACTATTCTCGCAAGAGGTCTTAGAGAGTACTGGATGGAAGAAGGAAAAGTACACGTCACTTTGAGCAGGTCCGTTGAGTGGATAGCAAAAGAGGTTAAAAACAGAGTTGGTGACGCGGGACCCATGATGTATGTTCCGGGGGCAAAGTGTGAAGGAGTTTTCACAGTGGATCTTGCGTTCATGGAACTGCCGGTTCATCCACGTAGCGAAGAGTTCTTCAGATGGTACCTTCTCTTCGATAATCCTCCTCTTCTTTTAGATGTTGAAGCTGACGGCACCGAAAAGGAGAAAACTTTCTTCTTCTCTTCTCTCCCCTGGGCCGGTGTGAAGGATCGGTATCACCTCTGGGTGTACAATCCGTACCTCGAAGAAATAGAAGGTCTGAGACCGCTTCAGATAGGTGAGAAATCGATAGAGTCTCTCTCAGAGAAACAATGCTTTGTTTCGAGACTGAACATTTTGAATTTCCCGGAGTTTCCCGTTGTTTCCGTGGAAAAGAACCCGGAAGGTGAAGTGATCGAATTTTTGAAAGAAACGCTCTCCAGCCTCGAAGATGAAATTACCAATCTTGAGGGAAAGGACGATCCTCGATCGAAGCATCGGCTCTTCTCTCTTCTGAGAACGAAAAAGGAAATAGAACTTTCCCTTCAGTATCTGATAGATGTCGAGAAAACAGCGAGAGAGCTGAACGAGCTTCGAATGAAGAGAAGAACCTACGACTACGTGGTGGAACTCTTTGAAAGCGAGGAGAGAGAATGAAAATAGCGCTCATTCACTACCGGGGAGGTCTCATGGATGGTGTCTCACTCGAGATGGAAAAGTGGAAGAAGGTTCTCACAAAGATGGGCCACGAAGTCCACATCGTTGCCGGAAACAAGAAAGAGGGAGTCGATCTCACTCTAAAGGAGATCGGTTTTGAAAATCCAGATTTTGAAAGGGTAAACAGGAACTTCTTCGGAGGAATAAAAGATTTCCTCAGTGAAAAAGAGTTTCTCGATTTCTTGAAAGAAAAAGAGGAAGAGCTCTTCCACATCCTGAACGAAGCCTTGAAAGATTACGATCTCATCGTTCCCAACAACATCTGGTCCCTTGGACTCTTTCCGTCCCTGGGCCTTGCCCTTTCGAGATTGGAAAAGAACTTCGTCGCGCATCACCACGATTTTTGGTGGGAGAGGAAACATCTGATTCCGGAAAACAGAAGATTCAGGGAGATCCTTGATAAACACTTCCCTCCAGATCTTCCAAACGTGAAACACGTTGTCATAAACACGATCGCTCAAAGGGAGCTTAAAAGACGCAGAAACATCGATTCTGTCGTGGTGCCAAACGTCATGGATTTCAGCTCTCCCATCACTTCTGAAGAGATGTACCACAGGGTGAGAGAAGAACTTCAGATAGCGCCTGGCACGATTGTGGCCCTCCAGGCAACCAGAATCGATAGAAGAAAAGCGATCGAACTTTCGATAGATGTGGTGTCACTTCTGAAGGAAACACTGACATCGAAAAAAGAAGCTGATCTCTACAACGGAGAGAGATACAGCGGAGAAGTGATCCTTCTCTTTTCCGGTATCTGCGAAGACGAAGAGTATCTGAAAGAACTCAAAGAATACGCTTCTTCAAAAGGAGTATCGCTTCTTGTCCTGAGCGAGGAAGTGAGAAAAAACACCTCTTTGTTCTGGAAGCTCTACAACGTCGCTGATTTTGTCACGTATCCATCGATACTCGAGGGATGGGGGAATCAGCTTCTGGAAGCGATCGCAGCCAAAAAGCCCGTGGTGCTTTTCGAGTACGAAGTCTTCAAATCAGATATAAAACCAGCCGGCCTGAAATACGTCAGTCTTGGAGATCGATGCTTCAGAGAGAACGGCCTTGTAAAGGTGGACGAGAGGATTTTGAAAAAGGCCGTCGAGGAAATTTCTCGTCTCCTCTTCGATCCGTCTCTTTACAGGGAGACTGTCGAACACAACTTCGAAGTGGGAAAGAGGCACTTCAGTTTAGAGAGACTGGAAGACATACTGAGCAGGGAGGTATTACCATGAAAGTGGTTGTGGGGATACCGAGTTACAACAACGCCGAAACGATTTCTCACGTTGCGAGAACAGCGGCGCAGGGAATTGTAGATTTCTTCGATGGTGATGGTATGATCGTGAACTCCGATGGAGGATCGGCAGATGGGACAAGAGAGCGCTTCATGGAGACCGATACTTTCGGTCTTCCCAAAGAGAGCTTCGTTTATGAAGGTATTCCCGGAAAGGGAAGCGCGATGAGAGCGATCATGGAGTTTGCCCTGAAGCAGGATGCGGAGGCGGTCGTCTTTCTCGACGCGGATCTTCGAAGCGTCAAACCCTGGTGGGTGGAAAGACTCGCAGGACCTGTTTTGAAAGGGGAGGCAGATTACGTCACTCCCTTCTACCTGAGGCACAGGTTCGACGGCACGATCACGAACAACGTGTGTTTTCCTATGACGGCTGTTCTCTACGGTAAAAAGGTGCGCCAGCCCATTGGTGGGGATTTCGGTGTGGGAAGAAAGCTCCTCGAGATTTACCTGGGAAAGCCAAAAGAGATCTGGAACACGGACGTTGCAAGATTCGGGATCGACATATGGATGACCACAACCGCCATAAACGAATCTGGAAGGGTTGTTCAGGCAGCTCTTGGAACCAAGGTGCACGACGTGAAGGACCCGGGAAAACACCTTAAAGGAATGTTCCTTCAGGTCGTGGGAACGCTTTTTGAACTTGTGATCACCTACGAAAACGTCTGGAAAGAAATATGGAAAATAGAAGACGTTCCCATCTATGGTGAAACTCCTCAAGAGGAAGTTCCTTCTATGAGTATAGACATTGGAAACCTCAAAAAACTCGCAAGAGAAACCCTTGAAGAAGTGGAATACATAGATCGCGGTATCCTGTCGGAAGTGAAAGAGAGCGGTACACTGAGCCTCTCTTCCTGGGTCGACACCCTCTACAGGAGCGCTGTTCAGTACAGGAAAACAAGGGACAAAAAAGTGGTGGAAAATCTTCTGCCGTTCTACTTCGCGAGAACCGCACGCTTTGCGGAAGAGGTAAAATCTCTATCGGATGAAGAGGCAGAAAGGTACGTGTACGAACAGCTCGATGTGTTTCTGGAGAAGAAACACTCGCTCAGGGAGGAATGGAAAGTTGAAGATAAGAGATAAAATTCTGAACGTCTACACACAGTTCAGTCCTGCAGAGCGCAAAGTCGCGGATTACGTGCTCGAAAGGCCGGACGATGTCATCCACTACTCGATCACAGAGTTCGCAAAGATCGTGGGTGTGAGCGAAACCACGATTCACAGGATGATCAAAAAGCTCGATTTCGAAGGTTACCAGGCCTTCAAGATCGCACTTGCAAGAGAACTCAGCGGGCTCGAAGAAACCATAGAAAGAAGAGATTTCATAGACGAGGAGATAGACATCCTCAGAAGGCTCAAGGACACCCTCGATATGAAGAACGTGGAAAAGGCGGTGGAGTGGATACTCTCCGCCCACCGCATTCTTTTCTTCGGTGTGGGACTCTCGGGAGTGGTTTCTGAGTACGCGAGCCTGAAGTTCTCTCTTCTTGGCTTCCACACGTTCTTTTCCAACGACCCGCACGTTCAGGTGATAGAGGCCGTGAATCTGACCGGTGAAGACCTGGTGATCTCGATCAGTCACACGGGAAACATCAGAGACACGGTGAAATCCACCCAGGTGGCAAAAGACATGGGAGCGAAGACGATCGCAATCACAACGAACAGACAGTCAGAACTCGCCAAGGTGGTTCATCTGGTGCTTCAAAGCCCGCCCGTGAAGTACGACACCTACGAATTCCTCAGGGAGAACATCGGAGAGATCGCCGTTGTGGATGTGCTCTTCAAGGAAACGTTCCAAAGAATATACCGGGAGAGGAAGAAACACTTCGAAAACCTGGAAGGAGTGTTCAAACCGAAGAGATTTTGAGATTTTAGATTCTAATCGGAAATAATTGCTCACTTTCACAAATAAAACTCGAAAATCACGAAAAATAGGACTTGACTTTGCAGAAGTCCGAATGGTACATTTTTTCTCGATGACCCTGATAAATAAGTAAAGTTTACTAATTAACGGGAGGTATCGGTATGCGTAGATTTATGTTCATTTTATTGATCGTTGAGCTCTCTTTCGTTCTCTTTGCAAGTGACGAGTTCGTGAAAGTGGAAAACGGAAAATTCGCTCTGAACGGAAAAGAATTCAGATTCATTGGAAGCAACAACTACTACATGCACTACAAGAGCAACAGAATGATAGACAGTGTTCTGGAGAGTGCCAGAGACATGGGTATAAAGGTCCTCAGAATCTGGGGTTTCCTCGACGGGGAGAGTTACTGCAGAGACAAGAACACCTACATGCATCCTGAGCCCGGTGTTTTCGGGGTGCCAGAAGGAATATCGAACGCCCAGAGCGGTTTCGAAAGACTCGACTACACAGTTGCGAAAGCGAAAGAACTCGGTATAAAACTTGTCATTGTTCTTGTGAACAACTGGGACGACTTCGGTGGAATGAACCAGTACGTGAGGTGGTTTGGAGGAACCCATCACGACGATTTCTACAGAGATGAGAAGATCAAAGAAGAGTACAAAAAGTACGTCTCCTTCCTCGTAAACCATGTCAATACCTACACGGGTGTTCCTTACAGGGAAGAGCCCACCATCATGGCATGGGAACTGGCAAACGAGCCCAGGTGTGAAACGGACAAGTCTGGTAACACACTCGTTGAATGGGTAGAGGAGATGAGTGCTTACATAAAGAGTCTGGATCCAAACCACCTGGTTGCCGTGGGAGACGAGGGATTCTTCAACAACTACGAAGGCTTCAAACCTTACGGTGGAGAGGCCGAGTGGGCCTACAACGGCTGGTCCGGTGTTGACTGGAAGAAGCTCCTTTCGATAGAGACGGTGGACTTCGGCACGTTCCACCTCTATCCGTCCCACTGGGGTGTCAGTCCAGAGAACTATGCCCAGTGGGGAGCGAAGTGGATAGAAGACCACATAAAGATCGCAAAAGAGATCGGAAAACCCGTTGTTCTGGAAGAATATGGAATTCCAAAGAGTGCGCCAGTTAACAGAACGGCCATCTACAGACTCTGGAACGATCTGGTCTACGATCTCGGTGGAGATGGAGCGATGTTTTGGATGCTCGCGGGAATCGGGGAAGGCTGGGACAAGGATGAAAGGGGGTACTATCCGGACTACGACGGTTTCAGAATAGTGAACGACGACAGTCCAGAAGCGGAACTGATCAGAGAATACGCGAAGCTGTTCAACACAGGTGAAGACATAAGAGAAGACACCTGCTCTTTCATCCTTCCAAAAGACGGCATGGAGATCAAAAAGACCGTGGAAGTGAGAGTTGGTGTTTTCGACTACAGCAACACGTTTGAAAAGTTGTCTGTCAAAGTCGAAGATCTGGTTTTTGAAAATGAGATAGAGCATCTCGGATACGGAATTTACGGCTTCGATCTCGACACAACCCGGATCCCGGATGGAGAACATGAAATGTTCCTTGAAGGCCACTTTCAGGGAAAGACGGTGAAAGACTCTATCAAAGCGAAAGTGGTGAACGAAGCGCGGTACGTGCTCGCAGAGGAGGTTGATTTTTCCTCTTCAGAGGAGGTGAAAAGCTGGTGGAACAGCGGAACCTGGCAGGCAGAGTTCGGGTCACCTGACATTGAATGGAACGGTGAGGTGGGAAATGGAGCACTGCAGCTGAACGTGAAACTGCCCGGAAAGAGCGACTGGGAAGAAGTGAGAGTAGCAAGGAAGTTCGAAAGACTCTCAGAATGTGAGATCCTCGAGTACGACATCTACATTCCAAACGTCGAGGGACTCAAGGGAAGGTTGAGGCCGTACGCGGTTCTGAACCCCGGCTGGGTGAAGATAGGCCTCGACATGAACAACGCGAACGTGGAAAGTGCGGAGATCATCACTTTCGGCGGAAAAGAGTACAGAAGATTCCATGTAAGAATTGAGTTCGACAGAACAGCGGGGGTGAAAGAACTTCACATAGGAATTGTCGGTGATCATCTGAGGTACGATGGACCGATTTTCATCGATAATGTGAGACTTTATAAAAGAACAGGAGGTATGTGAATATGAAAAGATTTTTACTGGTATTCGTGGTTGTTTTTCTTTTCTCAAGTCTGTTCTCCCAAGTTTTAGAACGAAACGAAACTATGTACTATGGAGGTTCTCTGTGGTCTCCTCCTTCTAATTGGAATCCGTTCACTCCGTGGAATGCGGTACCAGGAACAACTGGACTTGTCTATGAAACAATGTTCTTTTACGATCCACTCACTGGAAATTTTGATCCATGGCTTGCAGAAAAAGGTGAATGGTTAGACAGTAAGACTTACAGGGTTGTATTGAGAGAGGGTATATACTGGCATGATAATGTTCCATTGACATCAGAAGACGTTCGATTTACTTTCGAAATAGCTAAGAAGTACAAGGGAATACATTACAGTAGTGTTTGGGAATGGCTTGATCATATTGAAACACCCGACAACAGAACCGTCATTTTTGTGTTCAAAGATCCTCGATATCATGAATGGAATGAACTCCTCTATACACTTCCAATTGTTCCAAAACATATTTGGGAAGGAAAAGATGAAACCACTATACTTCAATCATCAAATGAGTATCCATTGGGATCAGGTCCATATGCTGCTCACTCGTGGGACCAGAATAGAATGGTTTTCGAGCGTTTTGAGAACTGGTGGGGAACAAAAGTTATGGGTGTGAAACCTGCCCCGAAATACGTTGTCATAGTAAGAGTCCTCAGTAATAACGTGGCGCTCGGTATGTTGATGAAAGGAGAACTGGACTTCAGTAATTTCATGCTCCCAGGTGTTCCTATTTTGAAAAAAGTGTATAATCTCAACACATGGTACGATGAACCACCGTATCACCTCTCATCAACAGTTGTTGGTCTTTTCCTCAATGCACGAAAATATCCTCTTAGCCTTCCCGAGTTCAGAAGAGCAATTGCTATGTCAATAAATGTAGATCCAATAGTTCAAAGAGTCTATGAAGGAGCCGTCTTAAAGGCAGATCCACTCGGTTTTCTTCCAAATTCTGTTTGGATGAAGTATTATCCAAAAGAAGTTGTAGAAAAGTATGGTTTCAAATACGATCCTGAAGAGGCGAAAAGTATCCTTGATAAGCTTGGATTCAGGGATGTAAACGGAGATGGTTTCAGAGAAACCCCAGATGGAAAACCCATTAAGTTCACCATAGAGTGTCCGTATGGATGGACCGACTGGATGCAGGCAATTCAGGTGATAGTAGATCAACTCAAGGTGGTTGGAATAAACGCTGAACCATACTTTCCGGATTCTTCCAAATACTATGAAAACATGTATAAAGGAGAATTCGATATAGAAATGAATGCCAATGGAACAGGTATAAGCAGCACTCCCTGGACATATTTCAACACAATTTTCTATCCTGATGCTTTAGAATCTGAATTCTCTTACACAGGAAATTATGGAAGATACCAAAACCCCAAGGTCGAAAATTTACTCGAAGAACTCAACAGGACTCCACTTGACAACGTTGAGAAAATCACCGAACTCTGTGGAAAACTTGGAGAGATCCTTTTAAAAGATCTACCTTTCATCCCTCTCTGGTATGGAGCGATGGCGTTTATAACACAAGATAACGTTTGGACTAATTGGCCTAACGAACATAATCCATATGCCTGGCCATGTGGTTGGGCCAACTGGTGGCAGACCGGTGCCTTGAAAATTCTATTTAATCTCAAACCGGCAAAATAAATTTTCCCCCACCCTCTTGGGTGGGGCTCTAAATCTAAGGAGGGAAGCATGGATGAAAGTGTTTACGGAGAAAATTCCAAACATTCCCTGGGAAGAAAGGCCGGAAGGCTACACTGGTCCTGTGTGGAGATACAGCAAAAACCCGATAATTGGAAGAAACCCGGTTCCAAAGGGAGCAAGAGTCTTCAACTCCGCAGTTGTACCGTACAACGGAGAGTTTGTGGGGGTGTTCAGGATCGATCACAAGAACACAAGGCCCTTCCTTCACTTCGGAAGGAGTAAAGACGGAATAAACTGGGAAATAGAGCCAGAAGAGATACAGTGGGTGGATGTGAATGGAGAACCGTTCCAGCCGAGTTACGCTTACGATCCAAGGGTAGTGAAGATAGAGGATACTTACTACATAACCTTCTGTACAGACGACCACGGCCCCACGATTGGAGTGGGCATGACCAAGGATTTCAAAACATTCGTTCGACTTCCGAACGCTTACGTTCCATTCAACAGAAACGGAGTTCTCTTCCCAAGGAAGATAAATGGGAAATATGTGATGCTCAACAGACCGAGCGACAACGGTCACACCCCGTTTGGAGACATATTTCTCAGTGAAAGCCCCGATATGATACACTGGGGTAACCACAGGTTCGTCTTGGGAAGAAGCAGTTACAACTGGTGGGAGAATCTGAAAATAGGAGCGGGACCGTATCCAATAGAAACCAGCGAAGGATGGCTGCTCATATACCACGGTGTGACACTCACCTGCAACGGCTACGTGTACAGTTTTGGAGCAGCTCTCCTCGATCTCGACGATCCCAGCAAGGTTCTCTACAGGTCGAGGTACTATCTTCTGACGCCGGAAGAAGAGTACGAAACGGTGGGCTTCGTTCCAAACGTTGTCTTTCCGTGTGCCGCGCTCTGCGACGCCGACACAGGAAGAGTTGCAATATACTACGGTGCGGCAGACACCCACGTGGCCCTTGCATTTGGATACATCGACGAGATCGTGGATTTTGTGAAAAGAAATTCTATGTGAAGGAAGTGAGAACTTGCCGAAATCGGTGAGAGCAGAAAACATATCGAGGATTCTGAAACGAATAATGAAATCACCCGTGTCGCGTGTGGAACTCGCGGAAGAACTCGGTCTCACCAAGACCACAGTCGGTGAGATCGTAAAGATTTTCCTGGAGAAGAAGATCATCGTTGAAGAGAAAGATTCTCCGAAGGGGGTGGGAAGACCCACAAAATCTTTGAAAATTTCGTCGAATTGCGCTCATGTTCTCGGTATAGAGGTGACGAGGGACGAAATAGCCGCCTGTCTCATAGATGCCAGTATGAACATTCTCGCACATGAAGCACATCCTTTTCCATCTCAAAGTGATAGAGAGGAAACATTGAATGTCATGTACAGAATCATAGATCGTGTAAAAGATATGATGGAAAAACTCGGTAACAAACTTTCAGCACTGACAGTGGCAGCCCCTGGACCGATAGATACTGAAAGAGGCATCATCATAGATCCGAGAAACTTTCCACTTTCTCAGATTCCTCTGGCGAGCCTTTTGAGAGAGAAGTATGGCATCGAAGTCTGGGTGGAAAACGACGCGGACATGGGAGCCGTAGGAGAAAAGTGGTATACAAAGCGGGATGATTCTTTCGCCTGGATTCTGACGGGAAAGGGAATAGGAGCTGGCATCATCATCGATGGAGAACTCTATCGGGGAGAAAACGGATACGCTGGAGAGATCGGATACACCAGAGTTTTCAATGGAAACGAGTACGTCTTTCTGGAGGATATATGCAATGAAAATGTTGTTCTGGAGTACATTCGTTCTATGGGGTTCAGCTCTTTGACTGAAGCGAGAGATTCTGGTGATATTCGAGTGAGGAAGTACTTTGATGACATAGCGAGGTATTTCAGTGTAGGCCTTTTGGATTTGATACACCTTTTCGGGATATCGAAGATCGTCATAGGAGGTTTTTTCAAAGAACTCGGTGAGAATTTTCTGGAAAAGATCAAAATCGAAGTGGAAACACACCTTCTTTACAAACACAGTGTGGATATAAGCTTTTCGAAAGTACAGGAACCGGTGATCGCCTTTGGAGCAGCCGTACATGCACTGGAAAATTATCTCGAGAGAGTAACAACGAGTTAAAGAAAACTTGTTACAAATAATCGGAAATAAATCTCGATAATCCCGGGAGACTGGATTTGGAATGTAAACATTTTCACTGTACATTTACACGTGGAAATAATGATCTCATACTCTTTTAAGGGGGTGTTTCTATGAAAAGGTTTTTAGTCGTTCTCGTTCTGATTCTGGCACTGGTTTCGGTTTTCGGACAGAGCTTCGAGAGAAACAAAACGCTCTACTGGGGTGGAGCGCTGTGGTCTCCTCCATCCAACTGGAACCCGTTCACGCCGTGGAACGCGGTTGCGGGAACCATCGGTCTTGTCTATGAACCCCTGTTTCTCTACGATCCCCTGAACGACAAGTTCGAACCGTGGCTTGCAGAAAAAGGAGAATGGGCCAGTGACAACGAATACGTACTCACGCTCAGAAAGGGTCTCAGATGGCAGGACGGAGTTCCTCTCACGGCGGACGATGTGGTTTTCACCTTCGAAATCGCCAAGAAGTACACTGGTATCAGCTACAGCCCGGTATGGAATTGGCTCGACAGAATCGAAAGGGTCGATGAACGAACGCTGAAGTTCATCTTCTCCGACCCAAGGTACCAGGAATGGAAACAGATGCTTATCAACACACCGATTGTGCCGAAACACATCTGGGAAAACAAAACAGAGGAAGAAGTCCTTCAGGCAGCCAACGAGTACCCTGTGGGATCTGGTCCATACTATGTTGAAAGCTGGGCAGACGACAGATGTGTCTTCAAGAAGAACGAGAACTGGTGGGGAATCAGAGAACTCGGTTACAACCCCAAACCTGAAAGGATTGTTGAATTGAGAGTTCTCAGCAACAACGTCGCAGTGGGAATGCTCATGAAAGGAGAACTCGACTGGAGCAACTTCTTCCTGCCAGGTGTTCCCGTTCTGAAGAAAGCGTACGGAATCGTCACCTGGTACGAAAACGCTCCTTACATGCTTCCGGCAAACACTGCAGGAATCTTCGTCAACGTGAACAAGTATCCTCTCAGCATACCTGAATTCAGAAGAGCAATGGCTTATGCTATCAATCCTGAAAAGATCGTCACCAGAGCTTACGAGAACATGGTAACGGCCGCCAATCCCGCTGGAATCCTGCCGCTTCCCGGTTATATGAAGTACTACCCAAAAGACGTCGTTGATATGTACGGATTCAAGTACGATCCAGAGATGGCAAAGAAGATCCTTGACGAGCTTGGTTTCAAAGATGTGAACAAGGATGGATTCAGAGAAGACCCGAACGGAAAACCGTTCAAGCTCACCATCGAGTGTCCGTATGGATGGACCGACTGGATGGTTTCTATCCAGTCCATTGCAGAGGATCTTGTGAAAGTTGGAATCAACGTCGAACCCAAGTACCCCGACTACTCCAAGTACGCAGACGACCTTTACGGTGGAAAATTCGATCTCATACTCAACAACTTCGTAACCGGTGTTTCTGCTACCATCTGGTCCTACTTCAACGGTGTGTTCTATCCGGATGCAGCAGAGTCTGAATACTCCTACTCCGGAAACTTCGGAAAGTACGCCAATCCTGAGGTCGAATCACTTCTCGACGAACTCAACAGAAGCAAAGACGATGCTAAAATTAAAGAAGTAGTAGCCAAGTTGTCAGAGATACTGCTCAAGGATCTGCCGTTCATTCCACTTTGGTACAACGGTGCATGGTTCCAGGCTTCCAAAGCTGTCTGGACTAACTGGCCAACGGAAAAGAATCCGTACGCTGTGCCGATAGGCTGGAACGGCTGGTGGCAGCTCACAGGAATCAAGACACTCTTTGGCATCGAAGCAAAGTAAAATGATGACCCCGCCCCTCGGGGCGGGGCTTTAAAAAAGAAGGAGGTAGGAGTCTTGAGAAAATATCTTACAAAGAAGATCCTGATCTACATCCTGACCTTCTTTTTTGCCGTCACAATTGACTGGGCTATTCCTCGATTCATGCCAGGAAATCCTATCAATTTTCTGATCTCCAGGTTTGCAGGGCTTCCAGACTCTGTCAAGGTCCTTCAAAGCTACTTCACTCAGGCTTTTGGCCTCGACAAACCCCTCTGGGAGCAGTACATCAACTTCTGGAAAGCACTTTTCAGAGGAGATCTTGGTATAAGCATCTACATGTATCCTCAGCCCGTTGCGAGAGTGATTGCTCGTGCCTTACCTTACTCGCTGGTGGTGCTTCTTCCAGCTGTTCTTCTGAGTTTTGCGATAGGGAACAGGTTTGGAGCTTTCGTTGCGAGGAAGAAGAGACTCGATAACTTTGCGCTGCCTGTTTTTTACACTCTGACAGCATCTCCTTATTTCTGGTTTGGTATCTTACTTGCCTGGATATTCGGTGTGGTTATATCTCTGTTTCCCCTCGCAGGTGCTTACAGCTTTGGAATAACACCCTCATTCTCCTGGAAGTTCATACTCGATTTTCTACACCACTGGGTACTTCCATTCGGTTCTCTGTTCCTCGTGATGCTCGGAGGCTGGGCAATAGGTATGAGAAACATGATCATCTACGAACTGGAAGCGAACTATTCCAGATACCTCGAGGCACTCGGATCTTCTCAGAGACTCATCAGAAGATACGCTTACAGGAACGCCATCCTACCACAGGTCACAGGTCTTGCCATCCAGCTCGGAACGGTGGTCGCGGGTGCTCTTACGACGGAAATCGTCTTCTCCTACCCCGGTATAGGGTACATCCTCATGCAGGGGATTTTGAACCAGGATTATTTCCTGATTCAGGGGTGCTTTCTGTTCATCATCCTTGGGGTGCTTCTTGCCAACTTCCTCGTTGATATCTTCTATGTGATCATAGATCCCAGAATAAGAAAATCCTACTCGGGAGAGGTTTGATAGCCATGACGAGAAAAGAATTCGTCCATTTCTTCTTGAAGAATAAAAAGGTCATCTTTGCCATATGTGTGTACGCTGGGTTGATCATCCTGGCTCTGGTAGGACCCTACCTTTCACCTTATAAAGATCCCCTTGCTTTTGTGGGACCTGGATATCAACCTCCGAGCAAAGAGCACTGGCTCGGGACCAACACTTTCGGTCAAGACATTTTCACCCAACTCGTCTACGGTCTCAGGAGTTCTCTGTTCGTTGGACTTCTTGGCGGAACCCTGGCAACGGCTATTGGGCTTCTTGTTGGTTTTGTTGCAGGATACAAGGGTGGATGGTTTGACGAGCTTCTCATGATGTTCACGAATATTCTCATGGTCATACCAACGCTTGCACTACTCATCATCATCGCAGCGTACCTTCCTTACAGAGGTGTATTCATTGAGAGTGTAATCATTGGATTCACAGCCTGGCCCTGGACCGCGAGAGCTGTCAGGGCGCAGACTCTCTCCTTGAAAACGAGAGAATTCGTTGATCTCGCAAGAATCACTGCGAGAAAGCCTATGAAGATCATCTTCGGTGAGATCATGCCCAACATGATGTCCTACGTTTTCATGGTGTTTATTCTCCAGTTCGGCGGTGCCATTCTTGCAGCTACAGGACTCGACTTCATCGGTCTTGGTCCAACAAGGGGCATCTCACTGGGAATAATGATGCAACAAGCCACATTGTGGAACGCCATACAACTCGGTATGTGGTGGTGGGCTATCACTCCAGGGGCTGTGATCACGCTCATGGTTGCGACCCTCTACGTCATGAATGCGGGTCTTGACGAAGTCTTCAATCCTAAACTCAGGGAGATGTGATAGGTGTGGCGGAAGTGGTACTGAACGTTAAAGATCTGAAAATCTACTACAGAACCCTCTACGGCTATGTTAAGGCCGTCGATGGGGTGAGTTTCGATATAAAAAGAGGAGAAATTCTCGGAATTGCGGGTGAATCCGGCTGTGGAAAGTCCACTCTTGGAAACGGTTTGATCCTTTTGAAACCTCCCATGAAGTACATGGGAGGAGAAGCAATTCTCGACGGAAAAAACATCATGACACTCTCACCGAGGGAATTAAGAAAGATCAGATATGAGAGGATTTCCATAATTCCGCAGTACGCAATGGATGCGATGAATCCCACAAAAAAGATAAAACAGATCATCGACGATCTTCTTCACGAACACGGTGAAAGTTTTGAGCGGAGGAAGGATCTCATCGAAGAAAGACTTGAAATTGTCAATCTTGGAAAGAAGGTTCTCAACATGTATCCGATCGAGCTCTCTGGAGGAATGAAACAGAGAATGGTGATGGTGATCTCTACCTTGATGAACCCCAACGTTCTCATAGCAGACGAGATCACTTCGGCTCTGGATGTAAGCTCCCAGAGATCCGTTATACAGATGCTCTACGAGATGAGAGAAAGAAAAATCATGGGTTCCCTTGCCTTCATAACTCATGACCTTTCCGTGCTCTATCAGATTGCAGACAAGGTGATGGTGCTCTACGCGGGAAGAGTAGCAGAAATCTCTCCAATGGCAGACATTGTTCAGGAACCCCTTCATCCTTACACCAAGATGCTTCTTTCTTCACTTCCGAAGATAGGTGTCAGATATTCCCAGACGAAGCTCAAGGGAATTCCTGGCTATCCACCGAGTCTTCTCAACATAGGACCTGGTTGCAGATTCAGAGACAGATGCCCTTATGCATTCGAAAAGTGCGAGCAGGATCCTCCTGTGTTCGATGTGGATGGAAGAAAAGTCTCATGCTGGCTCTTTGAAAGAGGTGATGCAAATTGAGTCTTCTGAAAGTTCAGAATTTGACGAAGGAATACCCTCTAGGTTTCTTCGGGAAGGAAAGGCTCAAAGCGGTTGATGACGTTTCCTTTGAAATAGATCGATCCAGGATCGTATCTCTCATAGGAGAGAGTGGAAGTGGAAAGACCACCGTGGGTAAGCTCATTTTGAAACTCATAAAGCCAACGTCTGGGCAGATCCTGTTCGATGGAAAAGACATTTCCCAGATCAGAGAAAGGGATCTAAAGGAGTACTACAGAAAGGTCCAGGGGGTCTTTCAGGATCCGTTCTCGTCCTTCAATCCCATATACAAAATAGACAGGGTATTGAACATGGTGTTCGAAGAGTTCTTCCCAGACATGCCAGCTTCTGAGAAGCGTTCCAGAATGGAAGAGGTTATCGCTTCTGTTGGAATGAACCCGCGGGAGATACTCGGAAAATATCCCCACCAGCTCAGTGGAGGACAGCTTCAGAGAATACTCATCGCGAGAACGCTACTTCTAAACGTAGAACTTCTAATAGCCGATGAGATCATCAGCATGCTTGACGCTTCTACAAGGGTGGACATACTGAACCTTCTCGGTGATCTGCGTGAGAGAGGAATGTCCGTTATCTTTATCACCCACGACCTTTCTCTTGGATATTACATCAGTGATGAAACCTTCATTATGTACAGGGGTAACATAGTAGAAATGGGAGACACCGAGAAGGTCTTTCACAACCCGATTCATCCTTATACTAAGATGCTCCTCGAATCCGTTCCAGAGATAGACAGAAAGTGGGATCTCAGCAAGAGATTCATCCCGGAACTCGTCGCTTCGTCTAGCGCACCGTGCAAGTACTACGACAGGTGCCCCATAAAAGATGAAAAGTGTCTCGTTCAAAAGCCAGAGATGGTAGAGGTAGAGGAGAACCATAAAGTACTCTGTTTGAAGGCAGGGGATTGAAGTGGCCTCCATCAAAGATGTAGCAAAACTCGCTGGTGTTTCTATAGCAACCGTCTCACGCGTGATAAACGGTTACAACAACGTCTCGGAAGAGACGAGAAAAAGAGTAATCGACGCCATCAGAAAACTCAACTATCACCCTGTGTACGCTGTGAAGGGTACTGTTTTAAAGAGAACCATCGGAGTTCTCGTTCCCAATTTCGGGGGCTTTCACTACAACGAGATATTGACGGGCATAGAAAAAGAAGCGATAAAGAGAGACTTCACTCTCATGATTTCAACGACACTCCACAGGACCTCTGTGGAGCTGGAAAGGCTGGAGGTTTTCTTTGCAAAAAGGGTGGATGGTATCATAGTCTGCTCGTCAAAGAAGGACGAAGAACAACTCGAAAGATTGATAAAGAGCGCCATTCCAGTCGTTGTTGTGGATAGAGAAGAACCAGAGATCCGGATTGACAACGTTGGCATCGATAACTACGCCGCTGGAAGGATGTGTGCGAAGTACCTTCTGAGCAAGGGCCACAAGAAAGTTTTGCTTTTGAAGGGAAGAAAGGATATCTATTCTTTCTCTGACAGAGAAAGAGGCTTCATTGACTACAGCACGAGACACGGAATAGAGGTGAAAGTCACACCGTGCGGTTATTTCGCTGAACACGGTTACCACGCGGTGGAAAGGTACCTGAAAAAACACGGCGGGGATTTCACTGCGATCTTTGCAATAAACGACCTTTCGGCCTTTGGCGCGCTCAAGGCACTACACGATCTCGGTGTATCAGTTCCCGATGAAGTTTCTGTCATGGGATTCGACGACGACCCCATATCGAGCTACACTATTCCTCCACTCACCACGGTGAGGCAACCGAGGGAAGAGATGGGAAGAGTAGCCTTTGAGATTCTTTACGAGAGGCTTTCCGGAAAAAAAGGTGTTGCAAGAAGAGTCGTTCTGCCCATTGAGATCATCGAAAGAGAATCCGTGAAACAATTATAAAAGCCCCTCTGGAGAGGGGCTTTTTTATTTTTCCTTTCTCAGGTATATGTCTATCCCTTTTGCTGCGGTGTATCCATCTGCAACACCGTGAATGATATCCGGTCCGTGAACGATATCTCCTCCTGCGAACAACCATTCCACGGAGGTCTGGTTGTACTCGTTTGTTTTGATCCTTCCTCTGACGAATTCGAGTTTGCTTCGTATTTCTTCGGGCAAGTAGGAATAATCCGGTGCCTGTCCAATCGCTTCTACAACCATGTCCGCTTCTACAAAGATTTGTTCCTTTTCGTCGAACTGTGGATTGAATTGCCCTTCATCGTCGAATACCCTGACGCATTTTTTGAATTTCACACCTTTTATCCTGTCGTTCTCTATCACGACTTCTATCGGCCCCCATCCCGGATTTATAACGATACCCTCTTCGAGAGCCTCTTCTATTTCTTCTATGTCGGCTGGCATGTCTTCGAAACATCCTTCGAGTGAGAGCACTTGAACATTCACTTTACCGTACTCCATGAACTGGAGTCTTGCCATCGACCTGGAGATATCCATCGCAACGTTTCCTCCACCGATGACTACGAACCTCTCTGGGACCGGTGGCTTTGGGCCGTCTTCTCTCAGATAGTCTCTTATTGTCTTGAGCAGAGGAAGTGCCTGCTTCACATCCGGATGATCGGTTCCCGGAACACCCGTTGACCTGCCAAGACCGAAGCCTGTTGCGAGGAAGACAACATCGTGCCTCTTTCTGATATCTTCGAAAGACACATCCTGACCGACTCTCGTGTTGAGTAGAATTCTCACCCCGAGAGCTTCGATGAATGCGATATCCTTGTCCAGCGCTTCATCAGGAAGTCGGTATTTTGGAATGCCATACCTCATCACACCACCGGGTCTTGATTCCGACTCATATATGGTAACATCGTATCCCATGGTGGCAAGAAAGTAGGCTGCGGTAAGTCCAGCAGGGCCCGATCCTATGATTCCCACACTCTTTCCTTTTCTTTCCGGTTTTATGTCCAGAATCTCTCCGTATCTCTCGAGGGGAATGCTGTCCACTATGTACCTCTTCAGCCACTGAATTGCAACGGGTTCTCCCCTGATTCCCACAGAACAGGCGGTTTCACATCTGTGAGTACAGACTCTACCACAGACCATTGAGAGGGGATTCGTTCTGTAGAGCCATCTCAGTCCTTCTTCTAGATTGTCCTCGTACACGGATTTTATGTACTGGGGTATATCCATGTGTTCGGGACAGGTGTAGGTACACACACCGCACTCCACACACCTGGCAGCTTCCTGCATGGCCTGTTCTCTGCTGTATCCTCTCACGATTTCGATGAAGGATTTGATTCTGATTTCTGGTGGTTCCACAGGCATTTCTATTCTTTCGAGATCGAGCAGTTCAGAGTTCTCATCCCTCACCCAGCCGATGGGTGCCTTTCCGAATTCGTAGAGCCCCTTTTTTGCGTTTAATCCCTTGTCCGTTGGCATGAAGATGAAGTCTTCCGGATCTTCCGAGATGTGGATGTATTCCCTTGTCATCCTGAGTGAACCGGTTGTACAGATGTCAACGCAGAGCGCGCAGAAAGAACACCTGCCGTAATCTATGACGGGTCTTTGCGGAAGCTTTCCATCTTCTTGGGTGAGATCCGGAACCCCTACCATGGTTATGGCATCGGTCGGACAGATCTTTACGCATGTACCACACCCTATGCATTTTCCCCAGTCGTTCACGTGGAATCCTCTGTACCTTTCCGAAGCTTCTCTTCTGGTTTTGTTTGGAACTTCTATTGTAACCGGTTTTCTAACGAGAAATTTCCATGCCTTCAGAGGAGCAAAGAAACCCTTTTCTGGTAACTTCTGGATTGCCATCTTTCTCACCCCTCATCTGTCTATTTCGGGTGCACAAACGTCCATCGTGGCGAGCCAGATGGGGACGTCTTCTATCCTCGTTCCTGGGAGGTACTTTTCTATTCCGTAGAGTCCCTGAGGATAAGAAGCTCCCCTCACCGCCACTCTGTAGGGTTTATTCTTTCCATCAGAAACGACGAAGAATCCGTATTCGCCTCTCGTCGATTCCACATGCACGTAAGCCATACCCTTTGGAACGATTCTTCTGAGACCGTTCCCACGACCGATAGGAACGTTCACTCTGTCAACCTGTGGCATCTTCTCCAGAGCCTGTCTGATGATTTTTATACTCTGAGGTATCTCTTTGAACTTCAGATAGACCCTGCTGAAAGCGTCTCCGTCTGTTGCCGTTGGAACCTCAAACTCCACTCTGTCGTAGAACAGGTAAGGATCCACCTTTCTTATATCGTACTCCACGCCGGTGGCTCTCAAACCAACCCCGGTGACTCCCATCTCCATTGCCTGTTCTCTGGTCAAAATGAGTCTCCCCCTGAGCCTCGAATGGACGATCCTATTCTTGAAGACCAGATTTTCATAATCGGGCAGCCTTGACTCTATGTAGTCAAGTGTCTTCCAGATCATATCCTCTATTTTTGGTGTCATGTTCTTTCTCACACCGCCGGGAATGATGTACATATGGTACACTCTTGCACCGCACAGCGCCTCGAATATATCGAGAATCCTGTCCCTGTCCGCGACACCCCAGTAAGATGCCGTGTACAGTCCGAGGGGGCCTCCTATCCCCCCAACGGTCCAGATATGGTTCGCTATCCTTGCAAGTTCCAGAACAATCATTCGTATCCACTGGGCCCTTTCTGGAACTTTGACTTTCGCTATCTTTTCGATTGCTATAGCGTAGCATATTTCGTTTATGTCTGGTTCGGGAACACAGATTCTCGGTATGAGCGAGATGTTAGAATACCAGTAACGCCTTTCCATGAGTTTTTCAAATCCTCTGTGAAGAAATCCTGGCACTGGTCTTGCTTTCTTCACAACATCTCCTTCCACGTACATATGAACCGAGAAATTTCCGTGCATTCCCGGGTGATTCGGTCCGAAAAAGAGTTTCGTTTTACCCATTGATCTCACCTCTGAATATCTTTTTCGCCTCGTCTATCACGTCTTTCTGGTACTCCCTCCCAGGGAATTTTCTTCTGGAGTACTCAAGAGGATCGAAATCCTTTCTGAGGGGTGGTTTGTCGTCCCAGAGTTCTAAGAAGAGCGGCTTCATATCCTTGTTTCCAGAGAACTTCACGCCGAAGAACTCATGGATTTCTCTCTCGTAGAACCTCGCAACAGGCCATATTTCCTTCACTGTTACGAACTGCGGATTGTTTCTGTCTATCCTCGTTGTAACGATGAATTTTCCGCCGTCTTTCCACGAGAAGGGAATGTACACCAGCTCGAACTGACTGTCCTCGATCCAGTCTATGCAGGTCTTCAAAGAGAGGTGTGAATAGCCGAGAGATTTCAAAGTTTCCAGCACGAGAATAACTCTATCCGGTGCGACGGACAGCTTCACTTCTCTTTCGTCTATTTCTTCGACCTCTGGCCGGAAAACTTCCAGAGTTTTCAACGCATTATTCATGGAATTCGTCATGTACATACACCTCCCCGAGGGAGCGGATCTGATTCTGCTTGTACCACTCGTAATTCTCTCTGTACCTTTTCCAGCCGTCCGCTTCTCCTTTTCTGATCTTCTCCATCAGGTAGTTGAAAGCCTCAAGAATCGCTTCTGGCCTTGGCATGCAACCGGCTATATACACATCAACGGGTATGTAGTAGTCGAGCCTGTTCACGGTTGCGTAGGAGTCGAAGTATATACCGCCGTTTATAGTGCAGCTTCCAAAACCCACAACGTACTTTGAATCGGGCATCTGTTCGTACGTGTATATCACTCTCCTGAGGGTCTTTGTGTCCAGATATCCTGTGATGAGAAGGATATCAGCCTGCCTCGGCGTCGCCATGGGAGCTATACCGAACTTTCCATGTCGAATCTCGAGGTCATGGAAGGTGGTAGCTCAACGGCACCGCATCCGGTACAGTAGTGGAGCATCCATATGGAGCGTGATCTGAGATTGTCTGCTATTTTTTCCCAGATGCTTCTTTCTTTCATCGGATCACCTCCTCAGAGTGTCAAACCGAGCACCACAAGGAGTGCGTTCAAGAAAGCGAGTCCAAGAGGAACACCCCAGTAGAACTTCAGCATCTGTTCTATTCTGAACCTCGGAAGAACAGAAGAGATGAGAACTGCTACGACCCAGACGGTCACGAATTTCACGAGGAACCAGCCGAGGCTTCCACCACCGAGGAATACGTTCACAAAGAGAGAGATCTCAACGAACAGTGAGAAGTCGTACATTATCTGAAGAAGACCGAGGTACTTTCCGGACAATTCCACCATGGGACCGGAGGCTATTTCAGCGAGAGCGATAGCGATGTCAAAGGGTTTTTTTCCAATCATTCCGATGAGTGAAATGAACACCACAATCGCTCCAAGGGGCATACTGAACAGATTCCATTTATCTCCTTGAAGGGTTATCAACTGGTGTATCGACGCGGTTTTGTAATTGAATATGACGGATGCCATAACGATCAGGAACGGTAGTTCGTAGCCGAGCATCTGTGTGAGCGCCCTGCTTATACCTATGGAAGCCCAAGGGTTTCCGCTTCCCACCATTCCCATCGCCATGCCGAGGGCACTAACGGTGAACAGGTACGTGATCACGAAGAAGTTATCTGTATTCGGGAACGTAGTCCACTTTAAGGAGCCAAGAGGCATGAGCATAGCTGTCGCGATAGATCCCCCAAGCGCCATCAGGACTCCAAAATCAAAGATCCATCCATTGCTAAAGGGATGTTTCGACAGTGCCTTGAAGACATCTATGAAGTTCTGGTACCAGGGAGGCCCTATTCTCCTCTGGACCCTTGCGACTATTTTTCTTGCGATTCCCTCAAGAGATAGAACGAGAAAGAAGGCAAGAACGAGGTTAAACAGCGCTTTTATCATCTTCTCACCACCTCACCCAGAATACAAGAAGTAGAGTCACGACAACCCAGAAAGTGTAAGCCGAGGAGGAAGGTTCGAAGAACCAGTTGTGTATCCATTCTCCGGCGTCGTGGAACAGTTTTCCGAACATTTTGAGGAGTTTCTCCCACGATGGATGTTTTTCATACATTCTTTCGAAACCCGCGTAGAATTTCGTGTTGTAGTGATAGAGATCTGGATTGTATATGAACTCTCCGCTTGTGTAGATGTTGATGGGCGTTCCCTCCTCCCTGTGAGGTGCCAGAAGATCCACCTTCCTTGGCCTTGGGAAGAGAGAGTAAAGGATGTAGGCAACAATGAAGCCCACAAGAAATAGACCAAAGACGAGCACGGGATTCCAGCTTCCCGCGAATCCCTTCACAAGCCAGTTCTCCGGATCAGATATTTTGAAGGAAGGCGTGACATTCAAATCCACTCTGATTTTTTTCGATCGTCTGGAGGATGGGGAAGGGCCACACACCAAGAAAGAAACTGATGAGAACAAGAAGAACCATGGGTGTCAGCATCACAGCGGGGGCCTCTTTAACGTCCCTGTACTTTCTAGGAAGCTGTCCCAGAAACACCCCTGCGAGTGGCCTGAAGACATAAAGGAAAGATCCTATCGATCCAAAGAAAGTCAAGAAAGCTGTTATGAACATACCTTTCCTGACCAGTGCCTGATAGATCATCCACTTCGATATGAAACCGCTCATTGGAGGAATTCCGGCAAGAGAGATGATGGAAAAGAGATAAGCGAGGAAAGTAACAGGCATTTTGTGGATCAGACCACCCATTTCGCTGATCTTCTGTGTCTTTGTTCTGTAGATGACCGCAGCGAAAGCCATGAATATAACCGCAGAGGCAACGGCGTGGTTGAAAATATGAAACATTCCTCCTTCGAAACCCAGTGGATCCATGGTGCCGATTCCTATCAGGATGTATCCTCCGTTCGCAACCGAGGAATAAGCCATGAGAATCTTCATATCATCCTGCTTTATCGCCATGAGCGTTCCTATTACAATCGACACGTTTCCAAGAACGATGAGAATGTAGTTTGGAAGAGGAATTCCTGAATAAACGGTGGCTTCTGAGAAGACTTTCAAGGAAGGTATAACGGAGAGAACGAGTAAAAAGATGTAGTTTCCGAGTTTGATGAACTGTCCGGAAAGTACTGAAGAAAACGCATTTGGTGCAAGACCATGAGTTTCTCTAAGCCAGATGTGTAGTGGAAATATACCACTTTTCGCTATACCAGCTGCACTCAAAAGCAAAAAAAAAACGGCTATTTTGAAACCTATCGAAGTGTCATTGAGCATACCCTGTGCTATGCCGTGTATGCTCAGTGTTCCATACCTTTGATACGCGAGGAACGCTCCATAGATGAAAGCGTACGTTCCCACAGCGTTCATGACCGCGTACACAACAACTGCTCTTCGCGCTCCTTTCTTCTCCATGGGAACGATCAGTAGTGAAGAGAGGACTGCTACTTCCCAGAAGATGTAAAGTGCGATGAGGTCAGCAGCCATGAAAACACCGAGTGATCCCGCCGTTACCATGAGCAGGAACATATTGTAGCTTGCCCGATACTTTTGAGTCTCGAGCCACTTCGTAGAAAAGAGCATCACAGATACAATCACCAGAAGACTGACAAAAGAGAAATAAAAAGATACGTTTGTCCATTCGAACTGGATATTTAAACCGAACAGATCCAACTTCTCAAAAGTGCTCACCTTCAATGTGAAGATGTACAGAATGGTGAAAAGCCCTGCCAGAAAATTCAGAAACGCTCCTGTTTTCAAGCTTATCTTCGAGACGAAGTAGATGAAAACGGAAAGTGTGAGGAGAACTAATGGTAGAAGACCCATTGCCACGTCACATCCCTCCCTTCACCGCAGAAAAGACACCACTCACATAGCTTCCTGTATCCAGAAGGGCTTTTGCCATCTTTTGTGTTCCTTCAAGAAACATATCAGGGTCCAGAAAGACGACAACTAGAAGGATCGCAAGGGCAAAGGAGAACAACTCGATCGTGAGAGGTACTTTCGATTTTTCCCCAACGGTTTCTTCTTCGAACCAGAGTTTCACGTTCCATCTGATCACATATCCAACCTCGATGACCGTTGTGATGAGAAGCACAGCCGGAAACAGGAAATCTTTCTCTGAGAAAGCTTCCATAATCATTCTGATTTTGCTCTGAAAGCCTGCGAACATCGGAAATCCCACCAGAGAAAACGTGGCCATGCTGAAAGAAATTCCAATCAATTTGTGTTTTCTGAAAACTCCATTCAGATCTCTGTATCTGTGAATCAGAAAACCTGCCACGAGAAAGATCACGAACTTTGCTATAACATCGTTCGTGAGATGAAAATACGCAAGATTCAAGGCATTTTCCGTTCCCTTAGATATCATCGCAGTCACAACTCCGGTTTGCGCGACGCTCGAATAAGCGAAAGCCCTCAACAGTCTGGACTCTCTGAGTGCCGCCATCCCACCGGTCAGGATCGTAACGAGGGAGAGGACGTACAGAGTGTTCAATCCACTGCCGTGAAATACCGTTCCAAAGAGTCTTCCGAGCATGTAAAGAACAGCGAACGAAACGGCCGTTCCGAGAACGATTGAAGAGATCTCGTTTCCACCGTAAACTCCAGGGACCCATCCGTTCAGCGGGAACAGTTTCGCCTCAACTCCAAGACCGATCGTGTAAAGCATAGTCACCGCAAGTAGAGAGCTTCCAGAAAGTCCCACCATCGCGATGTGAGCCATATTCAAACTTCCCACAGCGCTGTAAGCAAAGATCGTCGCCAGAAGATAGAACGATCCACCAACACCGCCGAGTATCAGGTATTTGTAAGCGTTGTAGAAGTTTTCTCTCTTCGCAGCTATCGTGACCGCTGTTATCGTGATTATTTCCATGAGGACGAACGAGTTGAAGAGATCTCCCATCAGAACGAATCCATTCGTGGCCCCTAGAAGGAGCATGAGAGAGGTTTCGTATCCTTTCTTTGTTTCCACTGGCAGAAACGAAACCATTAAAAAGATGAGGTTCACAATCAGAACAGCGTAAAAACTAGCATCGTCCAGAACGAGGTTTATACCAAACGGCGGTTTCCAGTTTCCCAAGGCATGAATCTCCACGACGCCCGGAAACCACTCGCTGAGAACTACGATCACGTTGAACAGAGTCACCAGCGAGAACAGAACCCCCAACGTCTTTTTCCAGAAGAGCGAGATGAAGGCCGTGAGGAGTGGTACAGCCACGAGCAGACTTATCATTCTTTCACTCCCTTCATCTCTTCGAGATCAAGTGAGGAGTGTCTTTCTTTGATCCGAACGAGAAGAGAAGCTCCGAGTGCCAGCACACCAACACCTATGACGATCGCTGTGAGAACGAGAGCTTGTGGTAGAGGGTCAACGAAGTTCAGCGAGAAGTTTGTGACTTTATCCGTGTATATGGGAGCGTTTCCTTCCTTGTAACCAAGCGCTATTACGAACAGGTTAACAGCCGTATCGATAATTGTGAGTGAGACAAGATGTTTGAAGAGATTCTTCTGCGTAAGCAAGCCGTAAATTCCTATTCCCACGAGAAGAATGGATATCACGTAGATCATCTCGTATCACTCTCCCTCTCGGTGTATCTCTGATATGACTCCGGAGAGTTCCGAGCCGACTTTGAGACCGATGATGATGTAAACAACGGGAACTACACCGGCACTGAAGAGATCTCCTACTCTTCCTGTAGACAGAAAGTTGTAAAGGAAAGCACCGCCGGTGATCAGACCAATCAATCCCACAAGAACGTAGAGAGCACCCATCAATCCTTCGAGGAGCTTTGCTCTTCCTTCGTTCAATGTGAATTCTTCGTTTGAGAGATATAAAAGCAGAATCGCTGCGGCTATGACGGTACCTCCGGGAAATCCGCCAGCAGGTGAGAGATGGCCGTGAACAAACATGTAAACACCGAACATCAGGATCAAAGGCAAAAGGATGCCTGTACTCACCTTGAGAATGAGATTTGGCTCTCTTCCGTATTTCATCCTCCTGCTTCCTCGAAGGATCGTTCCCACACCGATTGCAGCAGCAAGAAGCATAGTCACTTCTCCCAAAGTGTCGAAAGATCTGTAGTTGACAACGATCGACGTCACCACGTTGACACTTCCATCTTCTAAGTTCGATTCGCCGTATATTCTTCTTTCAGAAGGTACCTGCAAGTTTCCTTTGATTCATTTTCTTGAATCAACGGTGCTTACATCCTTCGCCAGGTAATGAACGGAGACTCTTCTGGAGAGATCGATCTTTCCAAATGGTTCCAAAGTGGTGATGAATGAAAGCATCACGTAGACGAACGCGACCGATATCAAAATGGCGAAAAATCTTCTCATTTTTCATCATCCTTTCCCGTTTTGAAGAGTGTGATGAGAAGGACAGCCGTTGTGAGACCCGCGCCAACCGAAGCTTCCGTTATGGCAACATCTGGAGCTTTCATGATGATGAAGAGAAACACCGAAAGAAGACTAAGCGATGAGAGTGCTATGACGCTGTCCAGAATTTTTCTCGCTTCAACCGCGAAGAAGGCAGCAATCAGCATCATTCCTCCAGTCAGCCATATCAGCAGGTTCATCTTTCATCACCACCTTTGTATTCGTCGATAACCGTGCACTCACACGGTTTCACACCCGAAAGATAGGAAGCTCTGGCCAGCACAGAGCTTCCAACAGGATTTGTAAGGGCGATGAACGTGATGATAACGATGGCTTTCAGAAGAAATTCCGGTTTTGCGATACCGATTCCCAGTACAGTTGAGAAGGTTCCGAGAGTCGTGGCCTTGGTACCCGCCTGAAGTCTGTTGTAAACGTCAGACATTCCGAAAACACCGAGGCCTCCGAGAAAGTTAAAAAACGCCCCTATCGCTATCAGTACCTCTCCGATAACCTCGTTCATTTTCTCCCCTCCAGATAACGGGATACGATGATCGTTTCCAGAAAAGAAAGAAGGGCGTAAACAAGGGCGATATCCATATAAATCGCTCTGTCGAAAACGTAAGCAAGGAAGACTATGAGGCCTGTTAGCATAACATTCATCGTGTCGAGAGCTGCCACCCTGTCAGAGGAAGTGGGACCTATTATTACCCTGATGAATGAAAGCAGAACACCGGCTCCAACGAGAACGAAGAACAAGAGACTCATTCGAACACCCCCTTGACGAGTCTCTTGAACTTTCCAGAAATGTGTCTTTCTTTCTCTTTAGTGGATTTCACTTCGATCCAGTGGACAAAGATCCTGTCGTCTTTCACATCCACACTGAGTGTTTCAGGAGTGAGGGTTATGCTGTTGGCAAGAAAGAGACGAGAAGCGTCTTTTTTCAGATTTGTTTTTACTTCAACAAAGCCCGGTTTGAGCGGAAGGCGTGGATTCAAGACCCTTAAGGCAACATCGATGTTGGCTTTCACCATCTCTATGATGAAGATGGGAAGGAACATCACCACCTACCTGACGATCCTCAGAGGTAGTTTCGCATCGAATCTGATACCGTGGTACTTTCGAAAAATCAAAGACACAGCCAGAGAAACCACAATTCCTGCGAGCAGTTCCGAGTAGGAAAATCTGGTGATCACAAGCTATAATATCAAACTTGTCAGAAAAACGCTCACTCTTCACACCTCCTCGGGATTGAAAGAGAAAGTTTTCACAATCACAACACAAGAGTAATTCTACTCTTTCGAATCGTTAATGTAAACCTAATTAGTAGAAATAAAAATTAGCTTTGAAGAAAACCAAGATAAAAATTTAGACCGAAATAGTCTAAATTATGTAAATGAAACACAGAAATATCTATTTTCTGGTTATAAAAGGCGATCTCAAGAAATTATTTAGAAATAACATCGAAAATCTCCTCTGGATATCGTTTGACATCACGGTAACTTTCACGGTAACGTTTACGTAGAATAAGATTTCTGATTTTGTGATTCTGACATCTGGGGGTTTATGACCGTGAAAAAAAAGTATGTGACAATTAGGGACATTGCAGAAAGGGCAGGAGTTTCAATAAACACCGTTTCAAGGGCACTCAACAACAAACCCGACATCAGTGAAGAAACCAGAAGAAAGATACTGAAAATTGCTCTAGAGCTCGGATACGTGAAAAATGCCACCGCTTCCTCTTTGAGGAGCAAGCGAACGAACATCGTGGGGGTCATCATAGCCGACAGTGCCAATCCGTTCTATGCGGAGGTCTTGAAGGGAATAGAAGCCGCCTCAAGAAAGTACGGCTATCAGATCATGCTCATGAACACCGAAAGAATCTACGAAAATGAAGAGAAGGCTATAGAGGTGCTTCTCCAGAGAAGAGTCGATGGCCTTCTCATAACGCCTGTTCAAGACAGATCAGACGACATAAGAGTTTTAATTGAAAGAAAGGTTCCCTTCGTTATAGTCGGCAGACACTTCGAAGAGTTAGAAGTGGATGAGATCCACAGTGATGAGGTGAAGGGAGGGTATCTCGCAACCAGACATCTCATAGAAAGAGGAAGAAAAAATATCCTCATGATCAGCGGGTATCTGTTCAAATCAGCTGCCTACATGCGACTTGAAGGATATAGAAAGGCCCTGAAAGAGTACGGAATTCCATTCAGAGAAGAAATGATCATTGAAACAGACATCGATATAGAGAGTGGATATCAAGCGATGCGGGAAGCCATTAAAAAGGGACTTGAGTTTGATGCGGTCTTCTGCTATAACGACTTACTCGCTTTCGGTGCAATGAAGGCCTTGAAAGAGCGTGGGTATCGTATACCGGAAGATGTTGCTGTTGTTGGCTATGATGATATTGTTTATTCTTCTTTTGTCTGTCCATCTCTGACAACGGTGAGGATAAAGAAGTTCGAAATGGGTTTTGAAGCGTTTAGAATGCTTCTTCAAAGATTGAAAGGACGAAGAAAGAAAAGAAAACGAGTAATCTTGGACGTGGAGCTTGTTGTGAGGGAAAGTAGTTAGTCTTTTTTGATGATTTCAGGTGATTATTTCGAATTAGAAGGATTTATTTGTGACTAATTTTTTCTTTCTCCTTTCTTCAACCTTTTCTTATTCTTGACTTTACGTGAACGTTCACGGTATCATTCAAGTGGCAAAGCCAGATACTCTGTTGGGGAGGGTGGTACTATGAAATTCAGGTTTTTCCTTGTAACACTTCTTGTAGTTTTGAGTGTTTTCGTACTGGCCAAAGAAAAGATTGTAGTGAACTCCTACATTTCAGACCCAGCTCCGAGAATAGTCTTTGCCGAACTCGTTAAGATGTTCGAAGAGAAGCACCCTGAGTATGATGTGGTTGTCAACACGTTCCCACACGAGGACTTCAAAACACTCCTCAGAACCTGGTTGAATTCAGACGAAGCCCCAGATGTTGTTACATGGTTTGCAGGAGAAAGAATGAGGTACTTCGCCAGCAAAGGATTGCTCGAATCAATGGATAACATCTTCGCTCCTCAGACTTTCGAAGATTACTTCCCTGCATCTTTCAGAAGCGCATGTGAATATGATGGAAAAATCTATTTCATTCCTCAGAGTTGGTACTGGTGGGGAGTGTACTACAGGAAGTCTGTTTTTGAAAAATACGGAATAACACCACCAAGAACATGGGACGAATTCTTGAAGGTTTGTGAAACACTCAAAGAGAATGGGATCACTCCAATAACCATTGGAACAAAGTATCTCTGGCCTGCAGCAGGATGGTTCGATTATCTTGATCTCAGAGTGAATGGCCTCGATTTCCATTTGAAACTCACGGCCGGTGAGATTCCTTACACCGATTCCAGAGTCAAAAAGGTGTTCGAGTACTGGAAACAACTCGTTGAAAAAGGTTATTTCCTAGAAAATCACTCTTCATACACGTGGCAGGAGGCGGCAGCTTTCCTCTTCAGAGGGGAAGCAGGAATGTATCTCATCGGTCAATTCATAAAAGACGTTGCACCAGCTTCTGTGAAAGATGATCTCGATTTCTTCAGATTCCCGGTTATAAACCCCGAAATCGGTCTGTACGAAGAAACGCCAATAGATGGATTCATGATACCGGCAAAAGCCAAAAACAAAGAAGGAGCGAAGGTGTTCCTCAGATTCATTTCTGAAAAGGATATTCAAGAGTACTTCGCAGCAAAACTTGGAAGACTTGCAGCGAACAAGAACGCAAAACCAGCTGATGAACATGCTGCGAAGGGACTGAAGATGATCCTCGAGTCAAATGGAGTAGCTCAGTTCTACGACAGGGACACGAACCCGGAAATGGCAACAGCTGGCATGAACGGTTTTGTCGAGTTCATGATCTATCCTGAAAAGCTCGACCAGATCTTGGAAAATCTCGAGAAAGAAAGACAGAGAATATTCGGAAAATAACCTTGTGAGCGGGGCCTCCCCCGCTCATTGTTGAGAATCAAGGGAGGAGAGCTTTGTGACGAAGAAAAAGTGGTGGGTTCCATACGTGTTCCTGGCATTACCTCTTGTTCTTTATTTCATATGGGTTATATTTCCCATATTTCAAACCATAGTGTTGAGCTTCACCAACTGGGACAGTGTCAGTCCTACCTTCAGATTCGTCGGATGTGAAAACTACAAACAACTTTTCAATGATCAATACTTTTGGCTATCCCTGAAAAACAACATAAAATGGCTCGTCTCATTCGTTGCAATCGCTATTCCACTCGGTCTTGGGATGGCGATGTTGCTGGATCAAAAATTTCCAGGGAACAAGGTTTTCAAAACGTTCATTTATTTACCGATGACTTTGTCTTTTGTCGTGATTGGTCAGATATGGTCGTGGATTTTAGAGCCAAGAAATGGGGTTTTGAACGAATTCCTGAGAGCGATAGGGCTTGATAGTCTTTCGAAACCATGGTTGAGCGATCCGAAAATTGTTACTTGGGCGTTGATAATGGCAGCGCTCTGGAGGCAGATAGCGTACGCGATGGTGTTGTTCTTGGCAGGGCTAAAAAATGTTTCAACAGAGCTTGTGGAGGCTGCATACGTTGATGGAGCGAACTCGTGGCAGAGATTCTGGTACGTCATCCTTCCAGCTTTGAGACCGGCGATGGTGATAGCGGTGACCGTGAATATAATCGATTCTCTGAGGGCTTTTGACATAGTCTATGTGATGACCAGAGGTGGCCCTTTCTACTCATCTAGCGTGATGGCCAATTACATGTACATACAATCCTTCCACAACTACAGGATGGGTTATGGATCTGCGATAGCTGTCATACAATTTCTCATAACACTCGGATTCATAATAATCTATCTACTTTACACACTCAAAAAGGAGGAAGAAATCGCATGAACAAGAAGAAAATCTTCAAAGCCATACTTTTTTACGGCTTGGGAATGTTACTTGTTATGATATGGATGCTCCCTTTTGTGATTTCTGTTTTCACATCACTAAAATCAATGGATGAGGTTTTGTTAGGAATAAAGTGGTGGCTTCCTCCTAAGAAACCAACTTTTGAGAACTACGCTATAGCATGGAGAGAAGCCAACATGGAAAGGTATTTCTTGAACACCCTTATTATCACTGGATTTTCCGTGGTAGGGGCCCTCTTTGTTTCGAGTTTGAGTGCTTTTGCTCTTTCGTGGTACGAGTTCAAACTCAAAAAGCCTCTGCTTATAATGTTCGTTTCCGGTATGCTGATACCGTTCCAAATGCTTATGATACCGGTTTACAGCTTTTCTGTAAATACAGGTCTTTACAATACTTACTGGGGTGTGATTCTCTTTCACATAGCTTTCCAAACCGGTTTCTGTACCTTCTTTCTGAGAAATTTCATGGTAACGATCCCCAAGAGTCTTTTCGAAGCAGCGAAGATCGATGGAGCAGGAGATTTTCTCATATACAGGAAAATCATCATGCCTCTTGTTGTTCCAGCTCTTGCAGCGCTTGGTATTCTTGAATTTACTTGGATATGGAACGATTATCTCTGGTCTCTTGTTCTCATACAGAGCGATTCGTTGAAGCCTGTTACACTTGGATTGACAACGCTTCAAGGACAGTGGGTGACGAGCTGGAATGTTATAGCTGCTGGTGCCAATTTAGCCGCTCTGGTGCCAATAATTGTCTTCTTGATCTTCCAGCGTTACTTCATAGAGGGTCTAACCCTTGGAAGTGTGAAAGGATAACAAAAAGGGGTGTTTCGGATGCTAGGGGTTTGTTACTATCCTGAACACTGGGGAATAGAGAAAGTGGAAGAAGATTTCAAAAGGATGAAAGAGCTCGGAATGGAGTACGTGAGGATTGGGGAGTTCGCCTGGAGCAGGATAGAACCTGAGCGTGGAAAGTTCAACTGGGACTGGCTCGACAAAACCCTGGAACTGGCTGAGAAAATGGGGCTCAAGATCGTGCTGGGAACGCCCACCGCTACACCTCCGAAATGGCTCATCGATGAACATCCGGAGATCCTTCCCGTTGATAAAGATGGCAGGATGAAAAATTTTGGTTCCAGAAGACATTACTGTTTCTCTAGCCCTGTCTATAGAGAGGAAGTGAAAAGAATCGTTACTATCATAGCGAAAAGGTACGGGAAACACCCGGCGGTTGTCGGCTGGCAGACGGACAACGAGTACGGCTGTCACGATACAGTGAGGTGCTACTGTCCGAGGTGCAAAAAAGCCTTCCAAAAATGGCTGGAAAGAAAGTACGAGGGCGACATAAAGAAATTGAATGAAGCGTGGGGAACAGTGTTCTGGAGCCAGGAGTATCGATCCTTCAACGAAATAGAGCTTCCGAATCTCACCCCTGCCGACCCGAATCCGTCGCATCTTCTCGATTACTACAGGTTCGCTTCCGACCAGGTGGTGGAATTCAACAGGATTCAGGTGGAGATCATAAGGGAGTATTCGCCGGAAAGATTCATCACACACAATTTCATGTCCGGTTTCACAGATTTTGATCATTACAAACTCTCGAAAGACCTGGATTTCGCGACCTGGGACAATTACCCGCTCGGACACACCCTCGTTTTTCTGAGAATGAAGGGTGAGACAAAAAATCCGTTCGACAGAGTGGGACACCCGGACATCATCTCATTCTCGCACGATCTGTACCGGGGAGTGGGCAGAGGAAGATTCTGGGTGATGGAACAGCAAGCAGGACCTGTGAACTGGGCTCTTTACAATCTCTGGCCTGCCAAAGGAGCAGTGAGACTCTGGACCTGGCAGGCGTTCGCACATGGCGCAGAAGTGGTCTCCTACTTCAGATGGAGGCAGGCACCTTTTGCGCAGGAGCAGATGCACTCTGGACTTCTGGCACCGGATTCAGCACCTTTCCCTGGGTACCACGAGGTAAAGCAGGTTTTCGAAGAGCTAAAAAACATCGATATCAAAGAGCCGGTAAAGAGTGAAGTGGCGCTTGTCTTCGATTACGAAACGGCGTGGGTCTTCTCCATACAACCGCACGGCAAAGGGGTGAACTACCTCGATCTTGTCTTCAGATTCTACAGTGCCCTCAGAAGACTTGGTCTGAACGTGGATATAGTAGCTCCCGGATCTTCACTGGATGGATACAAAATGGTCGTTGTTCCAAGCCTTGCCATTGTGAGGGAAGAGGTTCTGGACATGTTCAAAAGATACGGCGGTCTTCTCGTATTTGGCCCAAGAAGCGGAAGCAAAACAGAGACATTCCAGATACCACCAGAAATGCCTCCGGGTCTTCTCAAGGAGCTCATACCCGTTGAAGTGAGACAGGTTGAAAGTCTTGGAGATAACGTTGAAACGCTTGTCTGGAGCGGTAAGGAATATCCTGTCTCGATATGGAGAGAGGATGTGGACCCCACCATCACGGAAGTTATTGCAAGATTCAAAGATGGTTTTGGAGCCATCTTCCGGAAAGATAACGTGTTTTACCTTTCTTTCTGGCCCGACAGAGAATTTCTTGTAGATTTCTTTGAGAAATTCTCAAAAGAAGTGGGAATTGAAATAAAAAGACTGCCAGAAGGAGTACGCATTCAAAGGAGAGGTGAATATGTTTTCGCTTTCAATTTCACCTCTGAGGAGGTAGATTTAGAAATACCAGCGAAGGTTCAGATAGTTCTAGGAGATCAAAAGATTCCTCCCTACGGACTGCTGCTGTGGAAGGAAACCGAACACTGAGGGGTATCCAGTAGATGGAAGCGTTGATATCGGGAAAGAATCTGAAAGCTTATTACGTACTTGACCTTTGGGGTAGTAAAAAAAGCTGTTGATAATGTGAGCCTTGACATACTACCTAATGAAATTTACGGCATAGCTGGTGAATCGGGATGTGGAAAGTCCACGCTTTTGAAAACCTTGCTTGCTCTTCTCGATCCACCACTACGTCTGATGGATGGTGAGTTGTTGTACAACATAGAAGAAAAACCTACGAATGTAGCATTGTTAAAAAGTGAAGCAACAAGGAGATTGAGGTGAAGTTTTATTTCCTACATTCCGCGCAAAGATCAATGCACGTGCTCAACCCCATAAAGCGAGTGAGGGATACGTTCATAGAAATTCTGAGCAGTTACGTTAAAAAGCAGACTAAAGAGTTTCTCGACCTTGCGGTTCAGCATTTGAAGGATCTTGGCCTTCCTGAGAGGGTTTTGAACATGTTCCCACACCAGTTGTTGGGAGGTATGAGACAGAGAGTTACCATAACACTCGCCATCGTCCTGAAACCACGCGTCATATTCGCTGATGAACCGACGACGGCACTCGATGTGGTGGCTCAACGAGCTGTTATGCAACTGATGAGAAAGATTCAAAATGATCTAAAAAACACTGTTGTTCCGGTGACACATGATATGGGGGTTCACGCCCAGATCACAACAAGGATGGCGATCATGTACGCAGGAAAGTTCGTGGAGGAGGGCTCTACGCTGGAAATTTTCAAAAATCCTCTCCATCCTTACACACGTTATCTGATACAGTCTCTTCCAGCGATCGGTGATAAGAAACTAAGGTCAGGAATTCCCGGGTCACCACCCTCGTTGGTGACGCCTCCACCGGGGTGCAGATTCCACCCGAGGTGTCCACATGCTACCCAGAGATACGGGGAAGAAGGACCACTTTTAAAGGAGATAAAACCGGGTCATAAAGTAGCTTGTTTTTTAATGGAGGGGTGAAAAATATGCCCTATGAATGGGAAAATCTACAACAGCTTGTAAGTGAAGGAGCGGAGAAGCCTCACACCTCTTTCATACCCTATTTGAACCCGTTCAGCGGGGAATGGGAGTACCCTGAGAAATTCATCTCTTTGAACGGGAACTGGAAGTTCCTATTCGCAAAAGATCCCTTCGAGGTGCCGGAGGATTCCTTTTCAGAGAGCTTCGACGACTCGAACTGGGATGAGATAGAAGTTCCAAGCAACTGGGAGATGAAAGGATATGGAAAACCCATCTACACGAACGTGGTGTATCCATTTGAACCGAATCCTCCTTTTGTCCCAAAAGACGATAATCCGACCGGGGTGTACAGAAGGTGGATCGAAATACCTGAGGGTTGGTTTAAAAGGGAAATCTTTCTTCACTTCGAAGGTGTTCGATCCTTCTTCTATCTGTGGGTGAACAGGGAGAAAATCGGTTTCAGCAAAGACAGTTGCACGCCCGCTGAATTCAAACTCACCGATGTTCTAAGACCAGGGAAGAATCTGGTCGTCGTCGAGGTTCTGAAGTGGAGTGATAGAAGCTATCTCGAGGATCAAGACATGTGGTGGCTTTCCGGGATATACAGAGACGTTTATCTGTACGCGCTGCCGAAGTTTCACATCGGGGACGTGTTCGTGAGAACGGATCTGGATGAAAGTTACAGAGACGGAAAGATCTTTCTAGACGTGGAGATGAGAAACCTTGGTGAGGAAGAGGAAAAAGACCTTGAATTAACACTCATCACACCAGATGGAGAAGAAAAAACACTCGTGAAGGAGACAGTAAAGTCGGAGGACAGAGTTCTTTCCTTTGCCTTTGACGTGCAAAATCCGAAGAAGTGGTTCACAGAGATACCGCACCTGTACGTTCTGAAACTGAAACTGGGAGAGGGCGAAAAGAAGGTCAACTTCGGATTCAGGAAGATAGAGATAAAAGACGGAGTACTTCTTTTCAACGAGAAACCTCTCTACATAAAGGGAGTGAACAGACACGAGTTCAATCCCGACAGGGGTCATGCGGTAACAGTGGAGAGGATGATTCAGGATATAAAGCTCATGAAGCAGCACAATATAAACACAGTTCTCACATCGCACTATCCGAACCAGACGAAGTGGTACGATCTGTGTGACTACTTTGGACTCTACGTGATAGACGAGGCAAACATTGAATCCCACGGAATCGGTGAAGATCCTGAAGTGACACTCGCGAATAGGCCGGAATGGGAGAAGGCACATCTCGACAAAATCCAGAGGATGATCGAGCGTGACAAGAATCATCCCAGTATCATCTTCTGGTCCCTCAGGAACGAAGCGGAAGATGGAGTGAATTTCGAAAAGGCAGCGCTTTGGATAAAAGTAGGAGACAACACGCGGCTTATCCATTACGAGGGAACAACAAGGAGGGGAGAATCGTACTACGTCGATGTTTCCTCTCTCATGTATCCGAGAATGGACGTTCTTCCTGAGTACGCTTCAAAGAAGAGAGAAAAGCCCTTTATCATGTGTGAATACGCGCACGCGATGGGAAACAGTGTGGGAAATCTGAAGGACTACTGGGACGTGATAGGAAAGTATCCGCACCTTCATGTAGGGTGCATCTGGGACTGGGTGGATCAGGGGATAAGAAAGAAGGGCGAAGACGGAAAAGAATTATGGGCATACGGTGGTGACCTCGGTGACACACCGAACGACGGAAACTTCTGTATAAATGGTGTGGTACTACCCGATAGACCACCTGAGCCGGAACTTTACGAGGTGAAGAAAGTCTATCAGAAAATCAAAGTGCGCCATATTGCAAAAAACACCTACGAAGTGGAGAACAGGTACCTTTTCACAAACCTTGAGATGTTCGATGGTATCTGGAGAATCAGAAAAGATGGAGAAGTCATCGAAGAAAAAAACTTCAAGATCTCTGCTGAACTCGGAGAAAAACGTCTTTTGAGAATACCACTTCCGGAAATGGACGATTCTGAGTATTTCCTCGAGATCAGTTTCTCCCTTTCTGAAAATACCCCCTGGGCAGAAAAAGGTCATGTTGTGGCGTGGGAACAGTTCCTTTTGAAAGCACCGGCATTTAAGAAAAGGTCTGTTTCAAATGGAGTATCACTCAGGGAAGATGGAAAACATCTCACCGTTGAAGCAAAAGACACGGTGTACGTCTTCTCAAAACTTACAGGTCTTCTGGAACAGATTCTTCACAGAGGAAAAAAGATCCTGAAAAGTCCCGTTGTTCCCAACTTCCGGAGGGTTCCAACCGACAACGATATCGGAAGCAGAATGTCGCAGAGGCTCGCCGTCTGGAAGAGGGCATCAAAAGAGAGAAAACTCTTCAAAATGCACTGGAAAAATGAAGAGAACTGTGTCACCGTCCAGAGTGTTTTTCAGCTTCTGGGAAACAGCTGGGTGTACATAACATACACCGTTTTTGGAAATGGAGACATCCTTGTGGACCTTTCTCTGATTCCCACTGAGGGTGTACCGGAGATTCCAAGGATCGGCCTTCAGTTCACGGTCCCTGAAGAATTCAGCACTGTGGAGTGGTACGGAAGAGGACCGTACGAGACCTACTGGGACAGAAAAGAAAGCGGACTTTTTGCAAGGTACAGAAAAGCTGTCGGTGAGATGATACACAGGTGTGTCAGACCACAGGAAACGGGGAACAGATCGGATGTGAGATGGTTCGCACTTTCCGATGGTGAAACAAGACTCTTTGTGTCGGGCATGCCACAGATAGACTTCAGCGTCTGGCCCTTCTCCATGGAGAATCTCCAGAGAGTGCAGCGCATAAACGAACCCTCAGAGGGGGACTTCGTCACCGTGAATGTGGACTTCAAACAGATGGGACTTGGAGGAGACGACAGCTGGGGTGCACTACCACACCTTAAATACAGGTTCCTTCCAGAACCTCACAGATACTCGTTCAGAATGAGAATGAGTGAAGAGACACCAGACTGGAAAATTCTTCCATCGTTTCCTGAAGTCCTACAGGACGAGATGACCTCGGAGGACATAATACCAGAGGGTGAAACCCTGAATGTGAGTCTTTTTTTTCTGAACGATACGCCGCTGAGCAAGGAAGAACAGGTAGTGATCTTTGTTGATGGAAACGAGCACTCGGTGAAGAGAGAGAGGTGATTCCTCCCTCCAAGAAGGAAGATCTGGTGTTCAAAGTGAAGGGATTAAAGAAGGGTGAACATCTGATACATACGAATCTGAACACAAGAAAAACCATCTATGTGAGGTGATCTGTGTGGAAATATTCGGAAAAACCTTCAGAGAGGGAAGATTCGTTCTTGAAGAGAAAAACTTCACGGTTGAATTCGCGGTGGAGAAGATACACCTTGGCTGGAAGATCTCCGGCAGGGTGAAGGGAGATCCGGGAAGGCTTGAGGTTCTTCGAACGGAAGCACCGGAAAAGCTACTTGTGAACAACTGGCAGTCCTGGGGACCGTGCAGGGTGGTAGATGCCTCCTCTTTCAAACCACCTGAGATAGATCCGAACTGGAGATACACCGCTTCGGTGGTGCCTGATGTACTTGAAAGGAACCTCCAGAGCGAATATTTCGTGGCTGAAGAAGGAAGGGTGTACGGCTTTTTGAGCTCGAAAATTGCTCATCCTTTCTTCGCTGTGGAAGATGGGGAACTTGTGGCTTATCTTGAATACTTCGATGTCGAGTTCGACGAATTTGTCCCTCTTGAACCTCTTGTTGTACTCGAAGATCCCAACACTTCCCTTCTTCTAGAAAAATACGCGGAACTTGTTGGAATGGAGAACAATGCAAGAGTTCCAAAACACACACCCACTGGATGGTGCAGCTGGTATCACTATTTCCTCGATCTCACCTGGGAAGAAACCATCAAGAATCTGGAACTTGCGAAGAGTTTCCCGTTCGAAGTTTTCCAGATAGACGACGCTTACGAAAAGGACATAGGCGACTGGCTCGTAACAAAAGGAGACTTTCCATCAGTGGAAGAGATGGCAAAAGTTATAGAGGAAAACGGATTCATCCCGGGTATATGGACCGCCCCGTTCAGCGTTTCTGAAACTTCCGATGTATTCAACGAACATCCGGACTGGGTTGTGAAAGAAAACGGAAAGCCAAAGATGGCTTACAGAAACTGGAACAAAAAGATATACGCCCTCGATCTTTCGAACGATGAGGTTCTGAACTGGCTCTTCAATCTCTTCGCATCTTTGAGAAGGATGGGCTACAGATACTTCAAGATCGACTTTCTCTTCGCGGGTGCTGTTCCAGGAGAGAGAAAAGAGAGCATGACACCGATTCAGGCGTTTAGAAAAGGAATGGAGACGATCAGAAAAGCGGTGGGAGAAGATTCTTTCATTCTCGGATGCGGTTCTCCCCTTTTTCCCGCGGTGGGATACGTCGACGGCATGAGGATAGGACCTGATACCACACCGTTTTGGGGAGAACATATAGAAGACAACGGAGCTCCCGCTGCAAAATGGGCGCTGAGAAACACCGTAACAAGGTACTTCATGCACGACAGACTGTGGCTGAACGACCCTGATTGTCTGATACTGAGAGAGGAGAAAACGGATCTTACACCAGAAGAAAGAGAACTCTACTCGTACACATGTGGGGTACTCGACAACATGATCATAGAAAGCGATGATCTCTCGCTCGTCAAGGATCACGGAAAAAAGGTTTTGAGCGAAACACTCGAACTCCTCGGTGGAAAACCACGGGTTCAAAACATCATGTCGGAGGATCTGAGATACGAGATCGTCTCGTCTGGTACTCTCTCAGGAAACGTCAAGATCGTGGTCGATCTAAACAGCAGGGAGTACCACCTGGAAAAAGAAGGAAAGTCCTCCTTGAGAAAAAGAATAGTCAAAAAAGAAGACGGGAGAAACTTCTACTTTTACGAAGAGGGTGAAAGAGAATGATGGAACTCAGGTACAATCCGCTCACAGATGAATGGGTAATCGTTTCGGCGGCCACACAGAAAAGGCCGGTGCAGCCATCGAAAACTGAGTGTCCCATCTGTGTTGGAGGCCTCGAACTTCCCGAAGAGTACGACCTTGTCACTTTCGAGAACAGATATCCCTCTCTGAAAAAAGATCCACCTCCTGTGGACTGGAAAGAAAAGGGACCTTTCAGGAAAGAAGAGTCCCGAGGTGTCTGTGAGGTGGTCGTCTACACCTCGGATCACAACACAGCCCTTCCTGGCATGCCTTTGAAGCAGATAGGAAAGCTCGTTGAGATGTGGGTGGACAGAACAAGGGACCTTTCTCAGCACACCTTTGTGAAATATATCTTTATCTTCGAAAACCGTGGAAAAGAAGTCGGTGCCTCCCTTCCACACCCACACGGTCAAATATACGCGTTTCCCTTCCTTCCAAAGAGAATAGAAGTGAAGATGAGTGCGATGAGGAAATGGTATGAAGAGAAAAGGGAGTGCCCTATCTGTGAGATCTTGGAGAACGAAGGAGAGGAGAGAAAGGTTTACGAGACGAAGTATTTCCTCGCTCTCGTTCCTTTCTATGCACGCTTCCCGTACGAGGTGCATATCTATCCAAAGAGGCACGTGAGCACTCTTCTGGAGTTCTCGAAGGAAGAAAAGAAAGAGTTCGCAAAAGTTCTCAAGGTGGTGACTGCAAAGTACGACAAACTATTTGATCAGGAATTCCCCTATATGATGATGTTCTTCCAGGCACCTTTCAACGGAGAGGATGTGTCTCACTTTTTCCACTTCCACGTGGAGTTCAATCCACCGAAGCGAGACAAAGATAAACTGAAGTGGATGGCAAGCGTTGAGACGGGTACATGGGCGTTCATAAACCCTGTCGTTCCCGAAGAAGCAGCGAAACAGCTCAGAGAGACGGAGGTGGAGATATGAAAGTGAAGGCACCAGGAAGAATAAACATCATCGGGGAGCATACTGACTACAACGACGGTTACGTTCTGCCGTTTGCGGTGAACAGGTACGTGTTTCTCTCGATCGAAGGCTCAGATAGATTCATCTTCCACTCAGAGAACATGAACGAAACGGTGGAGATGGAAAGGATAGAAAAACTCAACAAATGGACGGATTACATCTCGGGGGTCATTGCTTCTTTTGAGAAAAGAGGCTACAGGATGTCTCCTGTTAAAATCTCCGTTTCTTCCAATCTTCCCATGGGAGCGGGTCTTTCCAGTTCCGCTGCTCTCGAGGTGGCAAGCGCTTACGCGATTTCAGAGTACTTAGGTTTCAACGTTCCAAAACTTGAACTCGTGAAGATTGCTCGTGAAGCCGAAGTGGAGTTCGTGGGAGTCAGGTGTGGCATCATGGATCAGTTCACTTCCGCTTTTGGAAGGAAAGACCACGCGATCTTTCTGGATACGATGACTCTCGAGTACGAGTACGTTCCTTTGAAACTGAAGGGTTACGAGATCAACCTCGTCGATTCGAATGTGAAACACGCACTCTCCTCTTCTGAGTACAACAAAAGAAGACAGGAGTGTGAAGAGGTACTGAAGGTGCTTGGGAAAAAGAGCTTTCGAGAAGTGACAAAAGAAGATCTCGAAAAGCTTTCAGGCACTCTGAGAAAGCGGACCCGGCACGTGATCGAAGAAAACGAAAGGGTTCTAAAGAGCGTTCAGGCTTTGAAAGAAGGAGATTTTGAAACCCTTGGAAAACTGCTCTTTTCCTCTCATGAGAGTCTCAAAGACCTGTACGAAGTTTCCTGTGAGGAAACGGATTTCATCGTGGATTATTTGAGAGGAAAAGAAGGTATCCTCGGCGCGAGGATGGTCGGCGGCGGATTCGGTGGAGGAGTTATCGTTCTTTCGAAGAAAGGGGCTTTTGGGAAAGTAAAAGAAGAGCTGGCAGAGTCTTATAGGAAGCGTTTTGGAATAGATCTCACCTTCCACGAAATAGAGAGTTCAGACGGTGTTCAAAAAATCTAAGGGGGCCATGAGCTCCCTTTTTTGTTAAAATGAAGTTGGTATTTCCAGGTTCAGGGGGGGGTCTGCGATCTTTGTTTATTTGAAATACTATTTTCCATCCATAATGGTGGCGACCGCTCTGTTCATTTTGATATTCTTCATCTTCTTCTACGCTGTGAACGTGGAAGGATATCTGATCGAATCGTGGACAGCTGTGAGTGAATCCGGAGAAACAGGAACCCTGGGGTCCACGTTTGACAGAATGTTTTCACAGCCTTCCACAATCTTCCTCACCACCAGAATTGGAAGATCTGAACTACCATATCAGGACAGGTTGTACCTCTATATTCCACAGATGTACCGCTCTTATCTTGCTGTCTATGTCAATGGTGTGAAAAAAGGAAGTTGTGGTTTTGCAGAGAAAAGGGCCGGCTACTTCTGGAATCAACCAGTGATATTCGAACTTCCCGACGATTTCAATGAGATCACCTTAGAGGTGAGCGGTCTTTATAGAATTGGAACGGGTTCTGGTGTGTACATCATCCCATACCTGGAGACGAAAAAATACAGATTACTTTCGTTCATGACCAGGGTGATGATCCCACTGGCTATAGGTATGGCGCTTTCCATAGGGGTAGTACTGATTCTTTTATCAACGTCTCTTTCTTCTTCAGATGAGAGAAAATCTTACATTTACTTTGGAATGGCGGGTCTTCTTGCGGCCATCTGGTTGTTTGATTTGATCGACTACTCAAATATGGGATCTGTGGCTTTTCTGCTTTTCTTCAGAAAAACTGCGGTCAGTTCCGCGTATCTGGGGTTTTACTTTCTTGTGAAAGGTTTTTCGAAGATGTACAACAATAAAAACGGATTTTTTGATAGATTGATTCTCTTTCTCGATGTTTCAGCTGCTGTTGTGTTCTGGCTGGCACCTGATCTGATCACCATGGAAAAGTTCATAAGCACAGTGGCGATTGTGCTTTTTGTGAACGCTTTTTATTTTGTCTTCCAACTTCCAGAGATTCAATCTAAAGTTCTGGTGAGTTCTATTTTGTTTTTCATGACCTGCGTCGTGCACGATGGACTTGTAATAGGCTTTGGAATAGATAATTTGAAACTTCTCTCCAACTACGGAATAGTATCCATGTTCATCGGTTTCACGTATGTTTTGGTTATCCATTACAGAGATATATTGACTCGACTCACCATTACTCACACGAAAAGTCTCACAGATCCTCTCACGGGAGCCTACAATCGAGGAATCCTTGCAGAGCTTCAGTTCAGTGGGGACGAAACTTTTGTTTATGTAGATCTGGACAACTTCAAAAAGATCAACGATACCCACGGACACGAAATCGGTGACGAGATTTTGAAGACCCTCGTTCAAACAATAAGGAAGAATGTGAGGCAATCTGATGTCGTTGTGAGAATGGGAGGAGACGAATTTCTCGTGATACTGAGAGGATGCAAGCCGGAGAAAGCACAGGAAATCTTCCAGAAGATACTGATTGAATTCAAAAACAGCCATCCTCTTCAGTCGGAGTTTTCCTACGGTGTGGTTCTCTTTAAAGAAACTCTTGAAAAAACACTGAGAGAAGCCGATGAATTGATGTACAGGATGAAGGATGTTAAGAAGGGGACATTGAAATAAAAAAATGGCTCCGGCGGCAGGACTCGAACCTGCAACCACCTGGTTAACAGCCAGGCGCTCTACCGATTGAGCTACGCCGGAACCTCCAGGGATAATTGTACTACATACTCTCTCGAATTTCAAGTGGGATTGATGGTAAAATGAATGAAAAAATTGAAAAAAGGTTGATATCAGGCCCCGATGACTATTTTTCTTACCGGTTTTGGAAGGATCCGTGCCAGTTTCAGCAAAATTTCCATGAACATTAAAGAAAACATCACCATGATAGTCACCCAGCACCACTTGGGAAGATCAACAAAAGAGTCGAGAAACACGTAGAACATCCATTGAAACGGCATGTGAATCATGAAAAGAAGGAAAGAATACCTTCCCATCCTTTTCAAAAAAGGCAGATTAACTTTTTCAGCTAGCCAGGTTAACACTTCTATACTGTAGATTCCCAAAAACACTCCTGTGAGAGAAAACTGATCGATTCCCAGGAGTGTATGAAATTTTCCGTACGCGTTCCAATACTCCAGAGATCCGATCACAAAGAAAAAGACATATAGGAACAAAAACAACTTCCTTGGTTTTCTCTTCTTTCTCTCGGCAGCGTCTTTGTATCCTATCAAAAATGGAAAAAGCCAGTGAACAGGATTGAGATAAGTGATCAACGCACCTTCTATGGGAGGAAGGAGTCTGTCCTTCGTGAGAAACCAGAAACTCACGAAGGAAGAGTTAACAACAACTCCGGCGAAGGAAACCGGCAGAATCTTCCTCGGATCTTTTATGAAAATCGATATCAGCAGCAGAATCATTACAACCAGTACGAAATAGTACTGCCACGATCCTGTGAAAGAAAAGATAGTGATCAGATATTTTTTGAGTATTGAATCGTCAACGCTGAAAACCCTCTTTGTCACCCAAACGTTTGTGTATTTTCCATTTAACAACATATAAACAAGGAAAGAAAGAGAAGCCCAGAAGAGATAGAAGTGAAAGAAGGTAGAAGCCTTACGAATAATCCTCAAAGGGTTCTTTTTCACCCTTCCCTGTGAATAACCAAACAGATATACGAAAACAAAGACAGAAGGGCTCACGAATCTGAGCAGAGGAACGAGAAAGGTGAGGTCTCTGTACACCCCAACGATGGCGTGTCCCGTTAAAACGAACAGAATCAAAAGTCCTCTCAACGACTCCAAGTTTCTCACCTCTGATAAAATAGTATCGAAAGGAGTGAAGAACTTGAAGAACCAACACTTTGCCCTGCTGTATCTTGTTCTGTTTCTAGTACTCGCGAAACTTTCCCCTTTTATTATAACCGCCCTGATAATGGGGCTGTATCTTTCGATAATTATCGATTACATTGCACGCTTTTTGGGGGTATTCATAAAAAAACCGCGTGTTCTTCCTCGCGTGATATCGAACGTTCTGGTTTTCCTCACGATAGCTTACTCAGCTGTCAATTTCTTTCCGGTGATCGTAAGAGAAGCGCAGAAGGTTTTTTCTGAGATAGACAGAATAAGATCGGGTTTGGAGAACATCGACATACCCGGATGGTTGTCTTCCGTATTGAACAACATCAGCACATCCTTCTCGGAAGGAGCGCTCTCGTTTGTGAACAAAATCATAGGCTACGTTCCTTCTTTCGTAACGGCTGCAATACTCATAGTGATCACCGCTTTTATCGTGTCTTCATTGAAGAGACTCATAAGAAAAAATGTACACTACCTGTTTCCCACGAATCCCAGTGATGGTAGAGAGTTCCTGAAGACTACTTACACCGAGTTCGAAAGGTTCGTGGGTGGTCAGGTGCTCGTTGCAATATTCGTTGGTCTGTTCGTTGGCTTCGGTGCTTTCATTTTCAAAATACCGAGTGCGTTCTTTCTGGGAATGCTTGCTTTCGTGACGGATTTTGTCCCGTACCTTGGAGTGGTGATATCTGCTATTCCTCTTCTAATGCTCGCCTTCTCCGTTCATGGCCTGAGCGGTCTTCTCATAGGAACGATCATCCTCGTCGCAGCGAATCAACTGGAAATGTGGGTGCTCGCTCCAAAGATACAGAGTAACACCTTGAATGTTCACTGGTTCATTATTCTGATCACGATTCTCATTCTCGGCGATCTTTTCAGTTTTGGTGGCGTTCTAATTGCGCTTCCGTTTCTGATATTCCTGAAAAACTTCTGGAAGCAGTACGTGATGGGAGGCTGAGACAATGCCCACTTACACATTCAGATGCAAGAAATGTGGAGAAGAATACACAGTGTTCACCTCTTACAGCAAAATAGACGAGTTGAGATGTTCTAAGTGTAACTCAAAGGAGAAGGAAAGAGTGTACAGGAAGATTTCCTTCTCCGTTCAGGGTGGTTCCTCTTCCTCCTCATGTGGTGGAAGCTGTGGAGGGTGTTCGGGCTGTAGCTAAATATCCTCTTCACCCTCTACTACTTTTCTGATTCTTTTTTCCAGTTCTTCTTCGTAATCTATCTGAATCTTCTCGTACACATCGTTCATGAGCGGTGAGGAGATCAAAAAGTCCGCTGTGGATCTTGTGATGGCAACGGGGAGGTTGTACACCGTGGCTATTCTGATGAGTGCTTTCACATCCACATCGTGTGCCTGTGGTTCCAAAGGATCCCAGAAGAATATGAGCACGTCTATCTTTCCTTCGGCGATCATCGCACCGATCTGCTGATCTCCACCGAGAGGCCCGCTTTTCAGTCGGTGTACTTTGAGACCGAGTTTTTCCTGAAGGAGAGCACCGGTTGTGCCCGTAGCGTAAAGCTCGTGTTTGGAGAGCGTTCCAAGGTTGAAACTCACCCATTCAAGAAGATCTCTCTTTCTCCTATCGTGAGCGATGAGAGCGATCCTTTTCTTTTTATCCATGAATATCTTGTACCTTCTTGGTCTGTCAGACATTCTCTCTCCTCCTCTTTTTGCTGAATTTATTCATGTACATTCTTTCATCTGCGATCTTCAGGAGTTCTTCTATGCTTTCTCCGTCGTCGGGAAACACGCTGATACCATAACTGAAATTCACAGAAAACAACTCCCCATCCACCGAAACAGGCTCTCTAAAGTGCTCTTCCATTCTTTTCATGAGAATTTCTGCTCCTGCTCGATCCGTTTCAGGGAGTATGATACCGAATTCATCACCCCCGATTCTACCAACTACATCCGATTTTCTCAGAAGTGAGGTGAGTCTATTTACAAACTCCTTCAAAACCCGATCTCCAACCAAGTGGCCCTTTGAATCGTTTATACGCTTGAAATCGTCAAGATCGATGAAGACGAAGGAGAGTTTTCTGCTGTACCTTTTTGAAAGGTTGATGAGGTAAGCGAGTCTGCTTTCGAACGCTTCTCGATTGTACACACCCGTTAAGGAATCGCGTTCTGCAAGCCAGAGGATCCTTTCCTCTCCCTTCAATTTCCAGTAGATGAGTTCCAAGTGGTTTTTCAAGAGTCTGGTCATCTCAAAAAGTCTCTCATCGGCTTTTCTACAGCCAACGATAAGCACGGCGAAGATTTCCGTTTCATACTCAAGAGGAATTCTCAACATTCCGTTTTCACAATCTATGTCTTCTGGTATCTTAGGTAGAATCTCTTCGAAAGAACCGTTGAGAGAGGCTGTCAGAACGAAATTCCCGTTCTTTTTTTCGTATAGAGCCACACTCTTTGAACCGAATACTTCGCCGAGTGGAGAAAGATACTGTCTGAACACGAAATCGTTCCATCCGAGCGATAAAAGATTCTTTGAAAGATCCAAGAGAAGCTGATAGAATTTTTTGTCTTTTTCCAGAGATGTGAGATTTTCTTTCAACTCGGTGATGTCAAGACCAGTTACCATTACTCTATTTTCTTCGAGGGGTATGAACACCCATCTTATGATTCTTCCATCTATTCTACCTTCGTGCACCATTTTTTCTTTGAACGATCTTTCAAAAATTTCGTGAGGAAAACTTCCGGAGAACATGTCGAACCAGTTTTTGTTCAGAAGGTGTTCTCTGTTCACTCCCAGAAGTTTACAGCCTGTTTCGTTCACATCTTCAATCGTTCCATCTTCTCTCAGGATGACGCTCAAAACGGGAGTGTTGTTGAAATAAGCGAGGAATCTTTTTCTTTCTCTTCTGATCTGGTCCTCTATTTTCTTTATATCATCGATGGGACGAGCGATCTCTTGAATCATAGCGAGTTTCTTTCCTTCATATACTGGAATCAACTTGCTTTCACATATAACGGTTCTCCCATCCTTTGAAAGAAATTCTCTTTCCAGACTCTTTATCCCATCGTGTGAGAAATTCTCGATTTGAAACAAAAATCTTTCTTCAACTGAACCGGAGATCTCCTCTATGGTTTTTCCGAGAAGGTCAGTACGGGTGTACCCCAGGAACTTCTCGACGGCTTGATTCACTTCAACAATCTTTCCAGATGGATCGTAGTAGATCACCATGTCGTTGTTTTCTTCGAAGAGTCCTTTGAACATCAGGATTAATCTCTTCAGTTTTAAAAGTACCCTAGAAATTCCAATCAAAATCAGGAGGGAACCGAACACGTAAAATATCGATTTAACGGGATAGAACAAAGGCGGATAAACAAAGAAAAATTCCAGAAAATTTATCAGCGCTCCAAAAAACAGAGAAGCGCTTCCGAAAAGAACCACATACGATCCCGTCAGGGAAAACAGGGCGTTCAGCAAGAAAGATCCGAGAAGAAAAAGAACTCTGGGAAGGACAATTTCCCAGTGAGTCGCTAAGTGAATTTTAAGAGGGGTGCCGATCAAGAAAGAATAAATGATCAGAAGGGCGGTGCCCGCGAGGAGCACCTGCCAGACGAGTTTTTTCATTTGACCCCTACCAGCTCCTTGTGGACTTTTTTCAAAAGGTTCGGTATGTCGAGCTTTTGCGGACACTTACTGAGGCATTCACCACATTCAACACAGAAGGAAGCGGCGGATTTTTGACTCTCGAACCATCTGTACGTTCCTCTTCCACCTTCCCAATCTTCGAACATGATGGTTTCGTTGTACAGACGGAAGTTTCCGGGTATATCCACACCGTTCGGACACGGCATACAGTATCCACACTGAGTACAGTTTATCACAGCGAAAGATTCGAGGGTTCTTCTTATCTCTTCTATCATCTTCATGTCTTCGTCTGTGAGATTGCCGGGAGTGATCTTGCTCATGATCTCTATGTTTTGTTTCACCTGTTCGAGGGTGCTCATTCCACTCAGTATGGTGGAAACTTCCGGGTGATGTCCAAGCCATCTAAAACTCAGTTCCACTGGAGACCAGTTTCTGTTGTATTTCCTTAGAATTTTCATGACCTTCTCTGGAAGTCTCGCGAGCTTTCCACCTTTGAGCGGTTCCATGATCACAACGGCAAGTCCTTTTGATCCAGCGTATTTCAATCCTCTCAGCCCTGCCTGGTAGTTCACGTCCATGTAGTTGAGCTGTATCTGACAGAAGTCCCAGTCGTACCCATCGACGATTTCTTTAAAAACTGGATAGCCGTCGTGGAACGAAAAGCCCGCGAATCTTATCTTTCCATTTGCTTTCGCTTTCTCGAAGAAATCAAAGAATCTCAGATTCCTGATTTTTTCCCATCTTTCTTTGTTCAGAGCGTGCATGAGGTACATATCAACGTGATCCGTCTGGAGCTTCTCCAGCTGTTCATCAAGGATCTTCTCGAAATCTTCGTGTTTTTCCACTTTCCAGACGGGAGACTTGGTTGCAAGGAACACCCTCTCGCGGTATCCGTCTTTCAGTGCTTTCCCCACGATTCTTTCACTGTTTCCTCCGTGGTAAGGATAGGCAGTGTCAACGTAGTTCACGCCGTGATCGATGGCGTACCGGATCATTTCGATGGCTTTCTCTTCATCGATATTCGAGTGATCCTCTCCAATAACGGGAAGTCGCATGGCTCCAAAACCAAGGAGCGACGTCTTCACTCCGGTTTTTCCGAAATCCCTGTACTGCATATTTTCACCTCCTTGCAGTTATCAATTTTATCACTCTATGATGATAAAATCTAACGTGTGGGAGGGGATCGGTTTGAGACTGAAAAAACTATACTTAAAGGGTTTTAAATCCTTTGGAAGACCTTCCCTGATAGGTTTCTCCGATCGTGTAACCGCTATCGTTGGCCCCAACGGTAGTGGAAAATCTAACATCATAGATGCTATAAAATGGGTGTTCGGTGAACAGTCGAAGAAAGAGCTCCGCGCGAGTGAAAAGTTCGATATGATCTTTGCGGGATCAGAGAACCTTCCACCCGCTGGTTCTGCCTACGTGGAACTCGTCTTTGAAGAGAACGGAGAAGAAATAACCGTGGCCCGTGAATTGAAGAGAACAGGAGAGAACACTTACTACCTCAACGGAAACCCGGTCAGATTGAAAGACATCAGAGATCGCTTTGCAGGTACCGGTCTTGGAGTGGACTTCTACTCCATTGTGGGACAGGGACAGATAGATAGAATTGTTAATGCCTCTCCAGAAGAATTGAGGTTGCTGCTGGAAGAGGCTGCAGGGGTTTCCATATACAGGGAGAAGAAAAAGGAAACAGAGATGAACCTCGAAAGAACGAAGGTGAACCTCGACAGAGTGAAAGACGTTCTGTTCGAGCGTGAAAGGCAGATGAAATCTCTCTACCTCAAGGCCAAGCGTGCTGAAAGGTTCAGGGAATACACTGCTCAGATTGAAGAACTTCAAAGAATCTACTACGGAAACGCTTTGAAGAGAGAAAGGAAAAAACTGGAATTCTACCAGGAAGAAGAGAAGAAGACAAACGAGAAAATAAAGAATATCCAGAAAGAACTGGTGGAACTGGAGACGAAGTGGAGTACTCTGAGAAGTGAGTTCGGAGAGATGGACCAGGAGATAGAACGTTACACGAAGCTCCTCGAGGATTATAAAAAAAGACAGAATGATCTTGTGGAGATGAAAGGATTCTACTCTTCAAAGCTCGCAGACAGTGAAAACAAGTACGTGGAGTTATCCACCAGGCTCGACGAGCTGGAAAAGCGAAGAGAAGAGCACAAAAGACGTCTTGAAGAAATGGAGTACATATTCAAGGGAGTGACAGGAGAATACGAGAAAAAGGCAAAAGAACTCGAAGCGTTCGAAAAAGAAAAAGAAAATCTTCTCTCAAGATTCAGTGAGAAAGAGAAAGAATTTCTGAAAGTCAGGGACGAGATCTCCAGGTTAGAAAAGCAGATACTCAAACTGGAGAGCGAGCTTTTGAGGATAGGAGAAACACTCGAGGACCTCGAAAAGAGAAGAAAAATAACGGAAAACCAGATACTGACAAGGAGAAGAGAACTCGAAGATAAGAAGAGCGAATTCAAAGAAATATCAAAGCGTGTGGAAGAATTCGATGAGAAAGAAAGAAAATTGACAGAAGAATTGAACACTGTTCGTGAGAGATTGGAAGAGGTCGAGAAAGAAATCAGAAAAATCACCTCGGAAATAGACGTGAAGGAGAGAAGACTGAGAGAGATCCTGTTCGAAAAAGAAATGATCGAGCGTGACATGAGAGAGTACAAGGGATTCTCACGGGCCGTGAGAGCAGTTTTCGAGGAAAAGGAGCGCTTTCCCGGACTCGTTGATGTAGTCTCGAACCTGATAGAGGTGGATGAAAAGTACTCCCTCGCTGTGAGTGTACTTCTCGGTGGGATGGCTCAGAACATCGTGGTGAGAAACGTAGATACAGCGAAGGCGATCGTGGAGTTTCTGAAGCGGAACGAAGCAGGAAGAGTGACGATACTTCCACTCGATCTGATAGACGGTTCTTTCAACAGGATATCCGGACTGGAAAAAGAGAAAGGGTTTGTGGGGTACGCCGTTGACTTGGTGAAACTTCCTTCAGATCTCGAGGTTCTTGGAGGATTTCTCTTTGGGAATTCCGTAGTGGTGGAAACACTCGACGATGCGATCAGGATGAAGAAAGAATACCAGCTGAACACCAGAATCGCTACCCTCGATGGTGAACTCATAAGCGGAAGAGGGGCTATAACAGGAGGAAAGGAAGAAAGATCGATCAACGTGTTTGAAAGACACATAAAACTGAAGCATCTGGAGCAGGAAATGGAAGAAACAGAGAGACAAATCGCAGAAAATAGGGATGAACTGGCCAGTCTGAAGACAGAACAGGAAAACCTGCGAAACCAGGAAACGCTCGTCCAGAGGGAGCTGTTCGAACTCTCCAGGAAATCGTCTTCGACCAAGACTGTTCTGTCCGAGATCCTGAGAACCATCAATCAGCTTCAAGAAGAAGTGGAAAATCTGGAGAAGCTCCTGGTTGAGTACAGAGCAAAAGAAGAAGGACTGAACGCGAGAAGAGAAAAGATCTTCGAGGAAATCGACGAACTGAAACAGAACAGAGAAGACCTTCAAAAATCGTTGGCCGAATACTCCGAAGAACTCGAGAAAGAAAAGAGGATCCTCGATGAACTCAACGAAAAGATTTTCACACTCAGAGCAGAGGTTGGAAATCTCCTGGAAACAAAAGATCGATACGAAAAGGAAATGCGAGACACAAGAAAAACGATAGAACGAATTGCTCGGGAAACGGAAGACATAAAGTTGCAGATGACGAGCCTTGAAGAGGAAATGGAAAACTACAGAAAGTTCATAAGAGAACACGAAAGAGAAATCGAGCACTTGAAGAAAGAAATGGACAATGTGTTCGAAGCCATGAAACTCCACAGATCAGGTAAAGAAGAGAAGATGCGAGAACTTCAAGAAGTGGAAAACAGAATGAACGAACTGAAGGAAGAAAAGGAAGGACTGAGAAACCACCTCCATCAGATAGATCTGGCTCTCCAGGAGACCAGGTTAAAGATAGCGAATCTTCTGGAGGAGTTTTCCGGAAACGAAGAAGATGTAGAGGAACTCGGTGAGGAAAAGCTCGAGGAGATCTATAGACAGATAAAAGATTTGGAAAACAAAATAAAGTACCTCGGCCCCGTCGATCTCACGGCGATAGACGAGTACGAAAAACTCCGCGAAGAGTACGAAGAAATACTGAAACAGAAAGAAGATCTCGAGGAAGCGAAACGAAAACTCGAAGAGATCATAGAAAAAACGGATCGAGAAGCAGAGAGTTTACTCTTCGACGTTTACCAGAGAGTGAACGAAAGCTTCAACAGGTTCATTTCTCTTCTCTTCTTCGGTGGTGAGGGAAGGCTCAACATCGTTTCTGAAGCCAAAAGTATTCTCGACGCGGGTTTTGAAATATCCATAAGAAAACCGGGAAGAAGAGATCAGAAACTGAGCCTTCTTTCGGGTGGTGAGAAGGCGCTCGTGGGATTGGCTCTGCTTTTCGCCCTCATGGAGATAAAACCGAGCCCCTTCTACGTGCTCGACGAGGTTGATTCTCCTCTCGATGACTACAACGCTGAAAGATTCAAGAGGCTCCTCAAAGAGAACTCGAAGCACACCCAGTTCATCGTGATCACGCACAATAAAATCGTGATGGAAGCTGCCGATCTTCTACATGGGGTGACCATGGTAAACGGTGTGTCGGCCATCGTTCCGGTAGAAGTGGAGAAAATACTGGAGGTGTAAAGGTGAAGTTCTACGAAGAGAGAATCGAGAGCAAAAGAGTCTTCGAAGGAAAGATGATAAGTGTGAGGGTAGACCATGTGAGGCTTCCAGATGGCAAAGTGTCCACCCGTGAAGTGGTGGATCATCCCGGTGCTGTGGTGATCGTTCCTGTGCTCGGTGAGAAGATTCTTTTCGTTGAACAGTACAGGTATCCAATCGAGCAGGTCCTTCTGGAGCTTCCCGCGGGAAAGATGGATCCCGCAGAGTCTCCTGAAGAGTGTGCAGAAAGAGAGCTCGAGGAGGAAACTGGCTACAGGGCGAAGAAGCTTTCTTATCTCGGAAAGATCTTCACCACGCCGGGTTTCACCACGGAAGTGATACACATATTCGCTGCCGAAGACCTGGAAAAGACCACTCAGAACACAGATCCGGATGAGTTCATTGAAGTTAAGGAATTACACATCGAAGAGGTACTTTCTCTGCTCAGGAACGCGGAGATAGAAGATTCCAAAACCATCTGTGCGCTAACACGGTTTTTCTTTGCGAAAGGAGTGATTCGATGAAGGTGATCGTGAACGGTGAGGAGATAGTCGTTGAAGGGGTCCAGACTTTGGGAGAACTTCTCAATCGAGTGAGAGAAAACAAAGAGAATCTCGTTGTGAAAAGAATAGTTATAGACCAAGAAGAACAGCCTCTCTCCAGACTGGAAGACTTGAAGCAGATGGAAATAAACGAGGAAATGGAAATCGAACTGGAACTCTCTCCATTGAGGGATTTTCTCCTCGAAACAATTGAAGAGGTGCTCAGGTACATAGAACGGGTGAAACCTCTCCTTAGTAAGGTGGCAGACGCAGTTGTTGCTGGAACCACAGAGGGATACAGGAGTATAAACGATCTCGCCGAAGGACTGAACGCGATGGAGAACGTTCGTATGAACACCGTAAGAATCACCGGGATCAATTCGAAAGAACTCGGACTGAAAGTTGAAGAGGAGAACCTGGTTCGTATCCTCACAGACTTTGTGAACGCTCTTCAAAGTAAAGATCTGGTGAAAATAGCGGATCTTATAGATGGGGAGCTCAAGGACGTCTTTGGATACTATGAAGAGTTCTTCAGAAGAGTTGAAGAGTTGCTTCAGAAAGAACCGTCCTGAGAGGTGAAAAGATGAAGGAAAACACCTATCTTGAAAAGATGGTGATGACCGCAAGTCCCGCTAAGCTCGTTCAGATGCTCTACGAGAAGGCGATAGAAGTTTTGAAAGAGGCCGAGAATTTGTTGGCCGATAAAAAATTCGTTGAGTTCAACGAGAAAGTGACGAGGGCACAGGACATCATCACCGAGCTCAACCTTTCCCTCGACATGGAAAAGGGTGGGACGATCGCACAGAACCTGAGAGCCCTTTACAACTACATGTTCCAGAGGCTTGTTGAGGGGAACGTGAAAAAAGATGTGGAAAAAATCAAGGAAGTTCGTGGAATGCTCGAAGAACTGCTCGAAGTTTGGAAAGAAGCCGTGAAGAAGGCGGGAAACGTGACTCCTCCCGAAAAAAAGCAAGGGGGGTTGAATCTCATGGGGTGACCATAAAGAAAGCGAGTGAAGTTTCTGTGATAGATCTTGTGAACCTCGTGAATGAGATTTTCAGGGATTATGCGGTACCCGTGAACTGGGATGTTTACAACTTCAACCTCGATGTGAGAGAAAATTCGATCTCTCTTGACGATTCTTTCGTGTTTTTTGAAGATGGAGTTCCGGTGGGATTCATCCTCCTATGCATAAGGAAAGACAGAGGTAGAATAGACTCCATGGGAGTGATCAAACCGAAAAGAGGAACAGGCCTCGCAGATATGATCTTGAAGCATGCGCTGGAACATCTCATGTGGAAAGGTGTAAAGAGCGTTGTTCTCGAAGTTGTAGCGGATGATCAAAGAGCGGTTCGATTTTACGAGAAGAATGGTTTCAAAAAGAAAAGGGAGCTCTACAGTTATTTCTTTGACAGGAGGATAGATGGAACGGGTACGGTGAAGTTCTTCGAAACGGACGAGAAAAGGATCCATATGTACGCCCTCAAGGCGAGAACGGATTTTAAAAGAAACCCGAACTGGCAAAGGGAGTGTACCACTCTCCTTCTTGCGGATGGGCGATATCGAATGGAGAGAGCAAGCTGGAGAGAGGGAGAAGGGTACCTGGTCTGGGGTGAGACTTCCCAGAGTGTCTACATAGTGGACGCTTTTGCCCTGCGTGGAAGCATGGACGAGTTCATCAGAGAGTGTGTGGATCATATACAAAAAGAGAGCGGAAAAACTACTGTGACATGCACAGCAGTGCCCGAAGATGATCCTCTTTCTCGTTCATTCGAAATGAATGGCTTCCAGAGAGTTCTCGTACAGTACGAAATGGAGTTGAAATTGAGTTGAAAAAAGGAGTTCTATTCGATTTAGACGGGACGATTTTGGATTTTGAAAAGAGCGAAGATCAGGCTCTGAAAAGAACGTTCTTGAAGTACGGAATTCCTCTCACCGAGGAACAGGTGTTTTTGTACAGAGAAATAAACAGAAAGTGGTGGAGGTTACTCGCAGAAGGCAAGGTATCGAAAGACGTCGTTGTTATAGCCAGGTTCGAAGAATTTCTGAAAACGCTGGACCTTCCGCTGGATCTGGGAGAGGTTGCAAAAGATTACCTGGAGTTTCTCTCTGAAGAGGCCTATTTCCTTCTAGGTGCAGAAGAATTCCTCGAAAAGCTGAAGAAGAAAGATCTCCGAATGGCTGTTGTGACGAACGGAGTCAAATTCGTTCAGGAGAAAAGAAGCAGGAAACTGAGACTCGATAGATTCTTCGATTTCGTTCTCACTTCCGAAGAAGCGGGAGTTGAAAAACCAGATCCTCGCATTTTCTGGATGGCACTCGAGAGAATGAAATTGAAAAAAGAAGAAGTCCTCTACGTGGGGGACGACCTCAACAGTGATCTCGAGGGTGCCAGGAGCACCGGAATAGATTTCGTACTCTTCTCACCTGAAGGTGATTCCTCTGGAGATTTCCCGGTTGCAAGAAATTTCGAAGAACTGGGGAAGATCGTAGAAGAGTTTCTATGAGATTCGTAAAGTAAAAAACCCCGCCGGGTGGCGGGGAAAATCATACCTTCAGTATTTCTTTTCATACCTTCAGTATTTCTTTTATGTCCTTTTCCGGTTCCGAGATCGTCTTCAATCCGAACTCTGCGGTGAGTACTTTCAGAATGTCCTCGTTCACCCACGCGGGAAGAACGGGTCCAACGTATATGTTCTTCAGACCGAGCGCGAGAAGTGTCCACAGGATCGCAACTGCCTTCTGTTCCATCCAGGTGAGAACGAGCGTGAGAGGAAGATCTGTGACTTCCACACCGAAAACTTTCGCGAGTGCTTGGGCGATTTCTATCGCCACGATCGTGTCGTTACACTGTCCCACATCGATGAGTCTCGGAATGCCTTCTATGTCTCCAAGATCGAGGTCGTTTATCCTGAACTTCCCACATGCGAGTGTGATC